>NZ_JBNPEF010000024.1:0-76105 GCF_051117495.1 Marivirga sp.
CGGTAACCGTAGTAGTAGGACTGTTAATATTGGTGATAGTCACCCCAGTAGCAGTTACTTCAGTCCATGTTCCTGTACCCGATCCAGCGCTATTGGCCGCCATGGTAAAGGTAGAGTTGTTACACTGCTCGATATCGGCCCCTGCATTAGCAGTAGGCGGAGTAGGTGTGATGGTCAAGACCATATCATCGCTAGCATCGGCACAGATTCCAAAAGCAGTGGTCACGGTTTTAGTTAAAGTAACCGACCCGGTTGAGTTATCAGTAGTACCAGGGGTATAGGTAGGATTCTCTGCAGTAGTAGAAGAGAAGGTACCATCTCCAGAAGTAGTCCATGCGATAGTTCCATTAGAAGAAGTCGTACCAGAGAAGGTATAGCTACCATTGGTAACACAGATTTCCGCATCACTGCCAGCAGAGGCAGTAGGCACTAGATCATTTGTGATGATGACATCATCAGAAGTAGGCGTACAACTTCCATTGGAGATGGTCCAGCGCAGCGTGGCAGAAGAACCAGCTGTAAGTCCGGTAACCGTAGTAGTAGGACTGTTAATATTGGTGATAGTCACCCCAGTAGCAGTTACTTCAGTCCATGTTCCTGTACCCGATCCAGCGCTATTGGCCGCCATGGTAAAGGTAGAGTTGTTACACTGCTCGATATCGGCCCCTGCATTAGCAGTAGGCGGAGTAGGTGTGATGGTCAAGACCATATCATCGCTAGCATCGGCACAGATTCCAAAAGCAGTGGTAACGGTTTTAGTTAAAGTTACGCTACCCGCTGTATTATCATCTGTAGAAGGCGTATAAGTAGGATTATCAATAGTGGCATCATTGAATCCACCTGTTCCAGAAGTAGTCCATGCGATAGTTCCATTAGAAGAAGTCGTACCCGAGAAGGTATAGCTACCATTGGTAACACAGATTTCCGCATCACTGCCAGCAGAGGCAGTAGGCACTAGATCATTTGTGATGATGACATCATCAGAAGTAGGCGTACAACTTCCATTAGAGATGGTCCAGCGCAGAGTGGCAGAAGAACCAGCTGTAAGTCCGGTAACCGTAGTAGTAGGACTGTTAATATTGGTGATAGTCACCCCAGTAGCAGTTACTTCAGTCCATGTTCCTGTACCCGATCCAGCGCTATTGGCCGCCATGGTAAAGGTAGAGTTGTTACACTGATCGATATCGGCCCCTGCATTAGCAGTAGGAGGAGTTTCATAATTTGTAAGTGTAACTTCATCAAATGAATCTGCACAAGCTCCATTGGAGATAGTCCATCGTAATACAGCAGATGAACCAGCAGGGACACCCGAAACCGTTGAATTATTTAAGTTTGGTGAATCAATCGTAGCGGTACCAGATTCTACTGTCCAATTCCCGGTACCAACTGAAGGCATATTAGCTGCTAATGTAAAGTTACCTGATCCGCAGTTTTCCTGATCAGTCCCTGCATCAGCAGTTGTGGGTGGTTCGTAAATTGTAATTGTTTCTGTATCCGTTAAATCATTTACACAACCACTTGAACCATTAGTAGCCTTAACGGTAATGGTCTCACTTCCATCGGTATAAGTTGCAAGATTAAAAGCATCAGAAGTAATCGATATAATTCCACCATTTCCAACCACTGCGTTGCTAAAAGCGGTATTGGTTTCGTCAAATAGTTGATAATTGACTCCAGGCTGCGAAGAACTAATCGTAAAATCAAGTGTCTCTCCATCACATACTTCTGTAACGTCCGGTGTAACGGTTAAAGAGTTGTCGGGAAGCGGATTAACAGTTAATATCGCAGTATTACTCGATACAGGGCAGTTGGGAGTATTAGAGCTTTCTGTTACGATTACTTGATAATCATTACCACTAAGACCTGTCACATCACTTATATTTAAGGTTGAAGTAGTAAAGTTTGTATAAACTGAGCCGTCCAACGTACCATCAATCGCTACACCATTTCGATACCACTGATAACTTAGTGTAGTGCCTGTGGCAGCTACTGAGAAACTAGCAGACTGTCCACTGCATCTTTCGACTGACGTTGGTTGAGTAGTGATTACTGGAAGAGGATTTACTGTAATTGTTACTTCATTTGAAGTAGCTGTTGGCAAACAAGCGCCTGTTACAACGGCTCTATAAGTATAGCCATCTAGGTTCACTCCAGCACTCGATAATTGTAAGGTAGGAGAATTAAAATTGGAATAGGTTACATCGTCACCTAAGGTTCCATCTATAGATTCAAATCCAGCACCAAGACCAGCATCTCTTTCCCATTGATAGCTAAACGAACCTCCTTCAGCAGTAATCGAAAATGATGTGTTATCATTTTCGCATATGACTGTAGAAGTAGGCTGCGAAGTTATATTTGGTGCAGTTTCTTTTGTTAATGAACCATGTTTTGTTCCGAAGACGGAGCCATTAATGATTATATCTGTCCCCGCTGGCGAGTCTTCTCTGGTTATATCGCCTGTTGTAAAAGTTGTTGCGCTTGTGGTAACTTGGTAACCTGTGAAGGTAATTGTATTTAACTCTGATGTGCCTTGAGTTACTAAATTTAAGCGAATGAAATTTAGACCATTCGTCACTGAGGACGAATTTGAGATATCACCACCGAAAGCATTCACGTTTACGGTTCCTGTAGTACTGAACTCAAAATTTGTCGGTAATTGAATCCTGTAATATTCTGTTGTTCCAGAAGTATTTTCTATATCATCTGGATTACTTTCGGTTATGACTATGTCTGGTAAAGTATAGCTACCTCCCGAGGTACAGAAATTCTTTAATTCCGCTTCAGTGATTGTAACTTGCCCATAACTCTTCAACCCCATCACCAACAACGAGCTCAAAATGAATAAAAACCTTATATAACTGTAAATGTGTTTCGTAACTGTTTCTTTAAGTGTAACTTACAATATAATAAAATGGGGAGTAGTGGACAAATTTATATCTAATAATAGAATTTTACTAAAATTTAATCTTCATTAATCCTATGGCTGTCGAATTATTCTCAAAAGTTTTTTGCGAAAGGACAACCAAAATATTTTCAGGTTCACTTTCAATTTTTTGAATATCATAAAACCCTGTACTTAAGAATTCAAAATCCTGATCATTTATTGGCGTACCGGCCTGTGAAAATTTCAATATATGGGAACTGCTATTGATGTCCGTTTCATCTATTGTGGACATAATTATATTTCCATTGTCATCTTCCGTTAAACTCGTTACTTTATTACCATAATTAATAAGCGGAAATATTTTTTGATCTTTATTATTATTGGATCCATTATACTCCTTGGCAATTAAAAAAATGGTGTCAGTTTCTAAATAATTACCAGCTATATAATTTTTACCATTTGAATGATATAAAATAGCACCAAATACTTCATCTTTATCCTCTCCAATAAAAATCTTTTCACTGGCATTAGATTCCAAATCAGTGAATATTTCCCAACTAATGTTTAATGATTCATTATTTGTTTCAGTATTTGGATTTTCACTAGCGCTGTGACCTATGATTTCATAAACTGAAGAAGGATTACTACCTTCTAAGATCTTTATATTCAAGTTTTTATTATTAACAGTTGAACCAGATTTTTCTCTGACTAATTCAAAAATAGTATCATTTTTATTGTTAAAATTCACGGAGTTAAAATTATAAATTTGAGTTATTTTTCTCCTGTTGTTTGTTCCTTCTTGAAGAATATTGCCAATTGTAATTAAATTCTGGTTTTTAATAAGGAAATCTGTCAGTTCAATGGAAGGGATTTCACCTGTAGTAAGAATTTTAAAGTCCGCTGAAATTGAATCATCTGGATTATTGCTTTCAGCTTTAATAGGAATTCCTTCTAAATTTGATTTTAAAATTACGTTTTGTCGAATGACTTGTTCTGAGGTGTCAATTCTTCTTTGCCCCATTATGAAAACAGAATTATCTTCTTGATATAGCTTCATACTGACAGCCTCATCGTAAAAAGGAGTGTTGATTCTATGCAGGTTCTGTTGCATTCCATCACTCCCTACATTTATGATAATTATATCAGAATTAGAGTTGTCAGAAGTTTTTGAGTTACCAACTATAATATAACCGCTCGCATCTGGTTTACATATAAAATCAACCGCTTCTACATTTTCAGACAATGCATATAGTTTATCAAAACTTGAGGCTCTATACTCAGTTAAGGGGTCTAAATTGCAGGCAGCAACTGGTATTAGCAGTATTAAAATAATATTTATATAATAATTTCGATTCATTGGAAATTAAAAAATGGTATATTAAAACTAACATTTAATTGATAAACTAAATTTGTTATGTAATCATCTTTCAAGATCATTGTATCAAGAAGAGTATTTTTATCGGCATCATTTATCGCTTTTTTATTTAAATGATTTCTAAAATAATTACTTACCCCAAATTTTATTTCAATATAATTCTCACGTACTTTTATCATAGATCCTAGGTTTGCATTTAATGAAAAATTAATATTCGATCTATCTGAAATAATATTGATCTCTTCATTTATATTTTCTTCATCAACAGTTTTTTCAAAATCATTTGTATAAAAGGTTACAAAATAGTTTAAATTATATCTTCCTGAAGTACCCAATTCAAAAAAGGGCTTCCATTGATAATAATCTTTCATATAGCGCAACGTAATATTTAAATTCATACCATTATTAATTGTTCCATACTCAATTGTGGATATGTCATTGTTACCATTATCGAATATTTCCTTGTAATCAAACCTGTGACTTTGGTATTGAATTTCTGCACCGGCAATTATATTCTTGGTAATAGGATATAGAAATTGAGCTCCTACTTGTCTAAAGGATGATCTTGATACGTAATTAGGGTCATGAGTACCTAATGGATTGGTACTGTATGGTTGATGGACAATGATTGAATTATTGTTAAAGCCAGCAGTTATTCCTACAAAGTATTTGATATCCGTATCAATTTTACTGTACAATGAGTACAATTCGGAGGGGTCAACATTTTTGATTACTTGATAATCCGTTTTTAGGTTTAATAATCTTATTAATGTTGTTCTAGCTTTCTCTTGCTGATTAATGTTAATATAAGTCAGGGTTAAAAGCTCTAATGCCTCAATTTTTTCAGATTTGCTAAATCCTTCTTCCAAACAATCACCCAATTTACCTGGTACCGCATAAAGATTACCATTAGAATAGTCAGCTCTTGCTTCATTCAAGTTTCTTTGACAACTTGATTGAGCTACTAGAAAAGAGCTTGAAGTGAATAATATAAATAAAGTGATAATAAATAATCTCATCGTGATTGATCAATAAATTTACTCTGTTCGAAAATTGGGCTGTAATCAAGATCATCACCAATGTATCTATCCCATTCTTCAGGTGTAATATCTCTGTTGATCTTATTTTTTAAGGTTTCGGCTAAAAGTTCACTTTTGATAGGGTATAATCTAAATACTTGATCTTTACAACCTGCAAATATATGTGCTTCATCCAAAAGTGCGATGGCATTAACCCAAGAACCTGGCTCATTGATAATCATAGGAAATTCATCTGGATCAATCAAATTCCAGATTCTTATGGTTCCCTTAGTGCTAGCCGCAATTATTTGGTTTTCTTTCATATTAAATTGAATATCTGTCATGATTTCCCCATCACTTCCCCTTAAGGTAATTGAATTTTTAACGTTATAATTTTCATCTAAATAGAACAAGTTTACTTGACCGGAATTATCGCCAGTTGCTAAAATATTTTTGGAGAATGAAAGGGAATGAATATACTTATTATTGGCTTCTCTTATTACCGCTTTACTTTCTTTAGATTTCAAATCCCAAAGTTCAATTTTACCATCAGTATTTCCAGTAGCCAATGTACTTTCATTTATGAGTTCAATATCATATATCCTGCTTTTAGTATTGAGGTAGGGGTTTAATTTTTTGTTTTCAAATTTATAAATGTAATTATCAGAAGCTGACAAATAGAAATCCGTTGTGCCTTTTATGAAACTCACATCAAAAGCATAACTGTTGGGCAGGGTATATTTTTTCACATCTCTAATTCTGTCAGCAACATCAATGACATAAAAATCATGTCCGTCAGTGAGTGCGACAAGGATTTGATTTTCTTCATCTACATATATTTTTTTCACAAAGACACCTTCTTCATCAAAAATAACAATACTTCTATTAGCAGTCTTGTTTTCAACTTCCCAAGCATTAATTCTTCCTGAAGTACCTGTGGTGTATAGGTATTTATTTTTTACAAACTGTAGTGACCTAACATCGGTTGATTTACTTTTAAAAGCATTATAATAATCTGGATCAAAATTCTTTATCGCATAAAATAGACCATTGTAGATATCATTATTATTTTCATAACCTTCATTATTAATGTTAAACCTATGACCTAAAAGTGCTAATAGTCCTTTCAACTGATCATCTTCTTGTTGCAATGATTTAACACTCAAGGAAGAAGCTATCGCCCTTAAGCTTAACTGCTTTGAGTTATTCTTTTCAGCTTCTAATTGAATATTGGTCTCTTCTAATTTTTTTTGTTGTTGCTGGGCTAAATTTTTAGCTTTTTCTTCCTCTGCGGCTTTAATCGCCAGTTCCTCCCTTGCCCGTCTCTCAACATCTCTAGCTTCTTGTACTAATAAAATACTATATTCTGCATTTTCCCTTTCAATATTTGCCCTAATACTGGATTTATTAGCTTCAATTTTTTGCCGTTGGGCAATTAATTCACTCTCCTTTGCTCTATCAGACTCTCTTTGAGCTTCTAATGTTTTTGCTTCTGCAATTTCCTTTTGTCTTTCAGCTATTCTACTTTGGTTGAATGCATATACCAAAAAGATAATGGACAAAACTGCTGCCGAACCTAAAACTGTTGCAATAATTTTGGATCGTCTAAGTCTTCTTTTTTGAAGAAGCTCTTTAGTTTCTAATTCTTTTTTGTAGGAATCTTCACTTTTTTCAAGAAAAAGAATAACCGCCTCAAAATTATTTTCATATTGAAGCGCCCATTTTAAAGTTGGCTTTGTATTATTTCTCCATTCTATAGCCAGTTGCAAATCAGGAGGTCTCCATAGTCCGCCACTCCCTTGTTGGTATTTATTAGCTGCCTCAGAAAGCCTTAAATATATTTGAGCAGAACGAGACTCTTCTTGAACCCAATTTCTAAGTCGATACCATACACGCATTAAAGCCTCGTGGCTAATGTCTATTACGGAATCACTGTGTAATTCAACTTCTTCCCTTGGGGTTAAAAGTGCTCTTCCTTCAATCCGGAATTTGTCAATTATTTTTATGAGAATATGTTCTTCTTCATCGACTATTTTTGAGATTTCCTTAAGAGGTGTTGGTCTTCTAATACCATCATTATCACTTCTTTTTTCCGTGATAGTTTTGAACAGCTTTTCACATATTTCTTTTTCTTCTTCATTTAATTCATAAAATGCTTCATCTGCATGACGAGATAATGCTTCATTTACACCACCTATGGCTTCGTAATGGATGAAGTCTATTTGATTATCTTTATTGTCACTTTCTCTCCAGTAATTCCATGTACGCATTAATGCGTGCTGCAAAACAGGCAATTGATCAAATCGGTCGCCCATATCATTGAGCAATCTTTGCACTAATCTATTTGATATTTTAGCATTACCAACAGCAATCGGACCTGTTATCACCAGTTTCTTTTGCTCTCTGGTCATTTGAGGAATCAGGTAGTGACTGTCATTTATTTTATTCGTTAACTCCGGAAATTGTTCACAATCTCCCAAGAAATCAGATCTCATGGAAAGCGCTATATAAATAGGTACTTCACTTTGTTTTATAGCCTCTAAAATCAGATTCACATATGCTAGTGACTCGTTGATGTGTTTTGTATCCCCTAATTTTCTAAACCTGAAAATTTCTTCGAATTGATCTAGGTATAAGAGTAAATTTTTACCTTTTAGATATTTATTTAATTTGAATAAATCACTTAAACCTTTGGTACTTTTGTGCAATACTGCCTCAAATAAATACTCATTAATTAATTGATGAGAAAAATCAGTTTGATCGTCTTTGCTTTTACTTTCTATGTGTTTCTTAAAACCTAAAGCAAGGTTTTTAATGGGATTCAATCCTGGTTTAGCTGTAATAATCTCCCATTCATTTCCCGCCTTTGATATAAATCCTCCATGGAGGGTAGGAATAACACCTGAAAACATCAGGGATGATTTACCAGTACCAGAAGACCCCAGGATATTAACAAAGCGGTTTTTCTCCAAAATAGATAAAACCTCATCACTTTGACCTTCACGACCAAAATAAAGATAGCTTTCCTCTATACCAAATGGCCTAAGCCCTGGAAATGGATTGAATTTATTTTCCCTATTATTAATGTTGTTTTCTTGCACTTAAACCGCTAATTTTTTAACTACTTCAATTATTTGACCCGGTTTGTCTTTTTTAATTAATTCAAAATCTTCTAGTCTTTCATCATTCAATATAGTTTCTTCATTAAATATTATGTATTTACCAAAAATTTCTTTTTCATTTCTAAAGCCTGGGGCCTTTTTAATTTCAGAGGACATGGAGTTTAACCAAGGTATATTATTTTTAAAAAACAAAATAATGAAATAATCTGCCCTTCTTAATAATTCATAATGAAGATGCCGGTAATCTGTAACATTTTCTACATTATCAATCAATTTCAACTCAAAATTATCAGAAATCGATTTGTCATTATGGAGTAAATCTAAACTATTTTTATCTATTTTACTGTCTGATATTATATAAATAATTTGCTTAACCGACTGTATAACAGTTTCTTCTTTTTGAATTATTTTATTGATGTTTTCTTTGATAATTTCTTTAAACTCTTCTATTGTGGATTCGACCGCTTCAATATTGGGATAAGGTTTTAATTGAACCTTCAATTCATTATATTTTGCTTTTTTCTCCGGTTGTTGACTTTCGGTTGGACTAAACCAAATCAATCGTTTTTTTTCCGGCAGTTTATCAAATGCTTTTTTTCTCTTTTCAATTGTAAGCCCCACAAATTCATCAGGAAAATGTATAGACATATCACATTTCTTCATGAAGAATTCTTCTGGGTCTTCCATATAATTCGCCTCAATTGAAAAATCTTCATCTGGAAATATTTCAGCATTAAAAGCTTTTAATTCTCTTTTAATTATATTCCTCGAATGGTAATAGCTTTTATTTTTATCGGAAATAAATATTCTGCTCTTAATTTCTGAATTATTGTTTTCTAACGAGGCTAATGTATCTAATAAAACATCAGCAAAAACCTGCCAATAACTTTCATTTTCTTGGAATTCATTCCATCCTTCATAAGTTTCGTAATTCTGTTCGTTAATTAAGCTATTGTCATAAAACCTATAGTAAGTAGGCGTGGATAAAGAAAGCGGGAGGTCTTCAATTTTTACTGGAGCTTTAAATACTTTTTTTATTTTAGAATTTATGAGGGGGATATCAAAATTGAAAGCTTGTTCAAGTTCTGTGGAATCTTGATTGATATTAGAGGAAAATACCATAGCAGGGGAGAGAACATAAAAAATTAGATTAGAATTTTCAAAGTCTTCCTTGGTAATTAATTCCAATTCATTTTTGTAAATTATATTGATTTTATTTTCTAATCTGTAGGATAATCCTGATGTTAAAAATTTTGCAAAATAATCCACCCATCCAAAGTCCTGATTTTCACTTTTAATGTTGTCGTTTTCAGTAAACTTAATAATGATATTGTGCTCTTTTTTAGTCATATTTTAAATCCTATTACAAGAATATCATCAGTTTGAGCATATCCATCTTTCCAATCTTCAATTTCTTCATGTAAAATGGTTTTTTGTTCCAATACATCTTTTTGGTGAATGGATAACAATAATTTCTTGAAGTTCCCTACTAGATATTTAAACCCTTTCTCGCCCCCAAACTGATCCTGATAACCATCTGAGAAAAGATAGAATGTCCTTTTCTTTCCATCGCTTAAATCGAGAACATGAGTATTGAAGATTCGCTCATCACCTCTTTGTTGCCCTCCAATAGCGTGTTTATCACCTTTAATCCTAATCAATTCATTGTCTTCAACATACATTAATGGGTTTTTTGCACCAGCAAAATAAAGTTTCTTGCTTACAGTATTATATGTAATGATGGTCATGTCCATTCCATCATTCACTTGAGTTTCGTCTTGCCGTAAATCCGAAATGATGTCATGGTTCATTTCTGTTAATATTTGACCAGGATCGTATATTCCCTTCAATTTTGTGATGTTATTGAGTAGGTTCATACCTACCACACTCACAATAGCACCAGGAACACCATGACCTGTACAGTCAACTGCCGCCAAAATTAACAGTTCGTCACCATTCTCATTTTTTGCCTTATTAAACCAAAAGAAGTCACCACTTACTACATCTCTGGGAAGGAAATAAACAAAACTTTCATTGAAAGCTTTCTTTATTTCCACCTCAGTACTCATCAATGCGTTTTGAATTCTTTTCGCATAATTAATACTTGAAGTTAGTTTGCTACTGGTTTCTTCTAGTAAATCTTTTTGTTTCTTAATTTGTTGGTTGGTTAATGATAATTCATATTTCTGTGATTCGATTTGTTTGTTCTTTTTCTCCAACTCACTTTTCTGGGAAGTAATCAAATCATTAAGTTGTTTAAGTCTTTCAGCCTTTAAAACTTGGAGGTGTGATTTTTTTTCTAAATCTTCCAAGCCTTTATGTAATTCATCTTCCAACTCTCTTGCCCTGCTGTTTTTAATACTTATTACGGTTCTGTAGCCAATAAAGCCTAAAAACAAAAGTGAAATAGCAGATGAAATATAGAACCAATTTCTTTTCCAGATAGGAGGGATAACATAAATGTTTATTTTCTCTTCATTTATACTTTCAACTCCACTGCTGTTATAGCCCTTGATAGCAATGGTATTCAGACCATCCGACAAATCAGTTAAAATTATTTTTTCCCCAGATTCAATTATTCTTTCAGATTGATTTATGCTTATATTCCTATAACCAATCGAGGATTTTGAATTGTCAAAATGGTTGATCACTTTTGGATCAATAACAACAATTGAATTATTACTTATATTTTTACTTTTTTCCTTAAGAAAGATCGTATCAATAGGATTATTGAAATCATCTAAATTGTATGCGAAAGCATTTTTGATTTCCACACTTGGTGCGATTAAGTTTGGAATTTCTCTCAGTGGATTGTAAAGGGAAATCCCATCATCATTGAGGAACCAAATTCTGCCAATTTCATCTTTTACAGCATCTTTAAAGTAGGACGAAAATATGAAATCATTTTTATCATATTCTATAGGTTTTTGAAGAGTTGATATGTTGTTTTTAACAGAAATAGGAAATCTAAATAGAATGTTTTTGGATGACACCCATAAATTATTTTCCATATCATCAAAAATATTCAGGATGTGGATATCTTTAAGCTCTTCACTTTTATCGAAATCAACTAATTTAGCTTCACCATCATTATTAATTTGATAAAGTTTATTTAAGTTATAATACCAAAACCCCTTTTTTGCCGGTACAATATTTTCAAAATTAATGCTGTCATTTAAGGCTGTTTTGCTTAGAATGTTTCCTGCGCTATCTAATACAGTAATTCGATTTTGATTTGAGAAAAGATATATTTTTTGATTGGCAAAAGTTATTTTGTTGGATGAACGGGCTTCTTCAAGCTTTTTAACAGGCATAAAATTCCCATCAATCAAGAACAATGATCCTGATTCATTTTTTGCAATATATTTTTCTTCTATTTTTTTTAGTGGTATAAACTGGCTTTCTTTTAAAACGGGAGTTAATTCACGCTCATTTTTATTTAGGGAATAAATCGTTTTATTAATGGTGATTATCCAGCTATCCTCATTATCTAATGCATAATATTCATTTAAAGGTGTAGCTGTTTTTGGTATTTTTATCCTTATGTTTTCAGTAATGAAATTATACATGATAATTTCACCTTCTTTAAAGATTAAATTACTGTTATTCCCAACAAATACTTTATTCGCATTTTGTTCTGAAATTTTCGAGAAAGGATTTTTTTGAGTTAATTTAACAAGGCTGTTGTTACCTAATATCCATAAGTTACCTTCTTTATCGTTGAAAATACTTTTTCCTGTTATAGGTTTGTTTTTTTCTAGATATTGTGGTTTTGATTTAATTAAATCATTCACTTTTAATATTCCTTGCTCATCAATAAACCATGTCTTTCCAAAATCATCAATGTAAAAATCAAGTATTTCGGTCTTATTTTGTAAGGTCGAAACCCCCTTATCGTTGATAAGTTCAAAAATAGCTTTCCCACTTAAAATATGGACAGTAGAATCAGCAGTTATAAATTTTGTGGGTTTTAGGTAGCTCGCAAATGTCTTAGCCTTTTTTCCTTTTGTTAACAAAGTGAGTCCTTCGGTATGGCCAATAATAGTGTTATTATTTTTTACCACTAAGCATTTAAATTGCTCTAAATTTTCAGCTTCATATACTTTCTTTAATTGAATGTTTTCCCAAACATATAATTCGGTATCAGTAATCATCCAAAGTTGGTTGTTAAATTCTTCAAACTGATTGACTGAGAGGTCAGCAATAACAGAAATAGAATCATTTTGAGGGAAATATTGGCTTAATGAATTCTTTGAAGCTACAAATAAGGAATTTTTGAAATAATGAATTTGTTTGATGTCATCATTATTTTTAAAATGTTTTATGTTTTTAAATTCGTGTCCATCATAACTTAAAATTCCCTTAGAGGTATTGAAATAAATATAAAGGTTCTCGCTTTGGGTTGCCGTTTTAAAATTTTTCTCATCTAAAAATTCGTCTATTTCAAATCTTTCTACTCTTTCTAATTGAGCATAAGTTTGTAAATGGATACAAAAAAAGGTAATAAGAAGGGCTATATGATATACTCTAGATTTCAAGCAGCGTTTTGATTTAATTCCTTAATATGTTTTTTTGGACTTTTATCTGGCAAGATATCAATATATTTTTGCATAATATAATCATAATCCTTAATAATATTTATCAGAATAATTTCTTCTACTACCAAGAATCGAGTATCCTCCTCCAAATAGAAATAGACATTTTCAGATGGACTTTCATGATCAGAGACTTTGATAATATCTCTCTTTCCATAATCATAAAAATCAAAACCGTTTTTTGAAAACGAAACTTTACCGGTTTCAATTAACCAATATCCTAAATTGAATTCCTCATTCAAAGAAATTTGATGTTCTCCAGCCTTAAGGACTCGCACTCTAAAATATCGATGGAAATTTATGATTTCTGATATTGATAATTTGTTTAAATACGGAATACTGATCATAAAATTGATTTTATCATACAATAATAAATTATCTGAATTTACATGCTTAGTATTACCAGTATCTGCATTGGACCGAATTAAATAATCTATTTGGTTAGCCTCGTTATCGGATAACCTTGATAAAAATATAGTATAAAATTCCGGTAGGTTTTTATAGATATTTAGAGCAGCAGTTTCTTTAAGCAATTGATTTTTATTTAAAAACTCTGATGCCAATTCGAATGGGATATCATCCTTAAATGAGTATTGTATTATATTTAATGCACATACCCTGGTCCAACTGTTTATTTGATCATATTCCTTTTTTAGCATTAGCCATATTAAATCTTCTTCATTTTGAAATTCAGGTTTTAAATTTACAGAAGGGAATTCCTCTTGAAGTGACTCCAGTAATAGTTTTTCATTTGGTGAAAAGAGCACCTTCATTTTATTCTTAAAAGAAATATTATCGTTTACAATCAAATCGATTAAAATATTAGAAGCAGCATGTAAAGATTTTGATTTTTTTCCGTAGTGTTCAAATGTTTTTTCTATTGCTACCTCATTGTAATATAGTTTAATAATGTTTATGATAAGGTAAAGTGATTCCTTATTCTCATTTTGTATTGCATTTTTAAGGGATTTGAAATTCTCGTTTTTTGATTCTAATTGTCTTAGCATATAACCATTACCTAAGAGTGTTAGAATTAAATCATCAAATAATTTGGTAAAGTATTTTCTACGGACATCGGTGACTTTTATGTCGCATAGGATAATTTTCTTGGCGGCAATTTTCCTTACGTTACTATTTGGTTCATTTAGACCTTTAAAAAGTAAATTATACCCATCTTCATTTCCAATTTTTGAAACTAAATTGAAACATGATTCAACAAATAACAAATCTTCGTTTCTTTTTGAGAACTCTATTTCTAAATATTTTAAGGCTTTATTACCTATTTTTTGTAAGGCTAGTTGTGCCCAATAAGTGAGCTCTGGTCTTTCTAAATTCTCGATAAGAATTGAAATGATATTGATATCATCATAATAACCAGCAACTATACAAGCAGGTTTATTGACAGATATCCTATTGTCATTCAAAAGTTTAATGATCAAATTCCTGTCATTGTTTTTTATTTGTTGTCTAATTAAGCCTTTTATTAAAATCAAATCATTCGATTGTTCAATAAACTCATAAGGATTATCGATTTCGGATATTTTCAACTCAACATTTGAAAGATAATCGTGAATTTCCACTATTGAATTATAAATTGGATTCTTTTGGTCACAATTTTTAATAAGCATTTTTAATTGCTCAATGGCATCAATTGCTGAAATTCTTTTTAAAGTAAAAAGGAGGTATTTCTGTTCAGGAAAGGTTTTTTCCAAAAAATTATCTTCTAATTTAGAAATTAAATGGTATGGTTGTTTTTCATAAACACCTAATACGGAATTGTTTTCAGTTTCCTCTTTTTTAGATTTTTCAATAGAGAGAAAATAGCGATATATATCACCATGAATGATTTTATTTAGCAAAGAATTTAATAAAGAAAAAACTATTAGCAATCCGATTGGTGCGAACAATAAAACATCTGTTGATTGGGGTAAATAATCATAAACCAATCCGAAAATAGTTATAAAGATAAGAAAGAAGTAAATCTCAAAATCTTTAAAAGACTTTAAATCATTGCTTTTAATGATTTCAATTATTGCCCTTTCATTCGTTTGAGTGAATATCAACCAGAAGTAATAAGAAAATGGCAATCCTAAAGCAAATATAAGGGAGCCCATTAAGCCAAATTCAATTTCAATCAGTCCGTCTTGTTGATTAAAAAATATTAATGTGATACATAAAAAAGCAAATATTAAATTTGTAATATTTAATAAATTTGAAAATAGGGTTTGATTTATTTTTGGGCGTAAGAACCAATAAGGTTTTTGGAGAATCTTACTATTAAATATTGAAATTAAAACCAAAATAACGATGCCAAAAAGATAGGCAAGGTCAGGATTAAATACACTATATGTACCGTATAGAAATATAGATGTAAGGCATCCAAAGCTTAGCAAATTTATTACATATAATACAATGCTACTTTTTCGAATTCTACTTTTGTATAAGTTGTTGTATATGTGTTTGTTCACATTCATAATTTAAATCTAAACTTAAATATTTGTTTGCGCAACAAATTATCAATAATCGACAAAAAAGATTAATTTGTCGAATTTATATTACATGAAATTTATTTTTATAAGAAATGCGAAGGATATTGACTATTATTGTTACATAAACAAAAAATACTTTTAATGAGTGTATTAGAAATTCCAGCAAAAGAAGCTGCCCCATATATTCGATTTGATGAAGAAAATGGAACTCTGCAGATTAAAGGTAAATCATATGATGATGATGTGGTCATGCTTTTTAATATGTTGAGGTCAAAACTAAAGGCTTTTGGAGGTAATAAACCTCAGAAATTAGATGTAAATATATATTTGAAATATTTTAATACATCTTCATCAAAGTGTTTGTTTGATTTACTTTCTGATTTGAAAGATCTTGAAAGTAATGGTACCACCCTTAATATAACATGGAATTTTGTAGAAGGTGATGAGGAAATGGGTGAAGAAATTGAAGATTTTAGGGATTCTTTGGATATGGAGTTCGATATTGAACCATTACCCGATGATTTAGCATAATTAATTGTGATAAAAAAAGAGGTCAACTAATATTGACCTCTCTTTTTATTTTTGTTCTTTCATTTCTTTTTCAAGATGTTTTACAAGCTTTTCGCAAAGCATATTCATCTCTTCTGCCATAAATTCATCCCCAGTTGAGTTTAATACACTTTGTGCCATTCCGCCAAGACAATCAATATAAAACCTTTTCATTTCATCTACAGGCATTTCTTTAGTCCATAAGTCAATTCTCATGGAATTTTTTTGAACATGATCCCAAAGTGATATACTAATACTTTTGGTTTCAGTCAATTCTTCTCCTGCATCAGTGGCAGACCAATGGATTTTTTCTGGTACGTTTTCTTTATCTAAGTCTATTTCGAAATTGATGTTCGATTTTTTCATTCTTTCTAATTCAATCTTTTATTTAAATATTTTATTTATTGAGGTAACAAGTTTTTAAATTCCTCATAGGTGGCAGGGGCTAGGGGAGTAGTATTACATCCTAATTCATCTGCTTTGGTATTAATGTCATCTATTCTATTTTCTGGGTCAGGATGGGTGCTTAAAAATTCAGGCGTCCCACCTGCTTGCCCTTCATCTAATAACTTTTGGAAAAATGAATAGGCGCCATTACATGCATAAGGTGTATTAGCTAAATATTCAACTGATTTTTCATCTGCTTCTTCTTCAAATTCCCTAGAGAAACTCAGACCTGCAGCAGTGCCAGCTATTTGCCCAGCAATTTGTTCAAGTTGACTTGGATCTTCCCCAGTTAATAATTGAAGAAGAATGTTAATTCCATATTGTCTTTGAAGGTTTCTGCTGGTATGTCTTAAATCAGAATGAGCTACTTCATGACCTAAAACGCCCATTAAATCATCTTCTTGATCTAAATATTTGATTAAGCCTGTATAGACATATAAATATCCTCCTGGAGTTGCAAAAGCATTCAATACAGAATCATCCGCTATAATGTGTATATCCCATTCAAATTCTTCAGTATATTTTACTTCACCTGAAGTCAGGATATAATCAAGTAAATTATTTAAATAATTGTAAGCTTCAGTATATTCTGTTTCATCCAAAATTGGAAATTTGTCAGGGTCATTTTCAATCTCTTCAGCAACTTGTGCCCCTAATTCCACATCATCTTCAACAGAGAAAAACACGAAATTCTCATTTTTATCTTTGCATGAATTAAAAACCAATAATCCACCTAAGAGAAATAAAGCTATATTATTTTTAAAATTCATCAATCAATTTTCATTTCTTGTATATCACCTTCTACAATAAGTTTTCCTGCTGTAGCTTCTTTAATCTCTTCTACTGTTACACCTGGAGCTCTTTCCATTAATTTAAAGCCACCACCGTCTTGTACTTCCAATACGGCCAAATTAGTAACTATTTTTCTTACGCATTGCAAGCCTGTAATTGGTAAACTACATTCTTTTAGTAATTTGGATTCGCCACTTCTGCTAGTATGTTGCATGGCTACAATAATGTTTTTTGCTGAGGCTACTAAATCCATAGCTCCACCCATTCCTTTCACCATTTTGCCTGGTATTTTCCAATTGGAAATATCACCATTCTCTGAAACTTCCATAGCACCTAAAATGGTTAAATCCACATGCCCACCTCTAATCATGGCAAAACTCTCAGCTGAATCAAATAAAACAGAACCATCCCGCATGGTAATGGTCTGCTTTCCTGCGTTGATTAAGTCAGCATCCACTTCTTCTTCGGTAGGGAATTGTCCAATTCCTAATAGCCCATTTTCTGATTGCAGAACAACATCTAAAGCATCAGGTATATAATTGGCTACTAGGGTAGGAATACCAATGCCTAAATTAATATACATTCCGTCTTTTACTTCTTGTGCTATTCTTTTTGCTATTCCAATTTTGTCAAGTGCCATATCTTAAGATCTTACGGTTCTTTGTTCAATTCTCTTTTCATAATTCTTGCCTTGGAAAATACGTTGAACATATATTCCCGGTGTATGGATTTCATTTGGATCCAATTTACCTGCAGGTACTAATTCTTCCACTTCCGCTATGGTAATTTTGCCAGCTGCAGCCATCATAGGGTTGAAATTTCTGGCAGTCCCTTTAAAAATTAAATTTCCTGCAGTATCACCCTTCCAAGCTTTAACCAAAGCAAAATCAGCTGTTAAACCCTTTTCTAATAAATACATTTTCCCATCAAATTCCCTTGTCTCTTTTCCTTCGGCAACTTCAGTTCCGAAGCCTGCAGGAGTATAAAATGCGGGTATTCCTGCTCCTCCAGCTCTAACTCTTTCAGCCAAGGTACCTTGCGGAATTAGTTCTACATCCAATTCACCAGACAGTAATTGTCTTTCAAATTCTGCATTTTCACCTACGTAAGAAGAAACCATTTTTTTGACCTGATGAGTTTTAAGTAATAAACCAATGCCAAAATCATCAACTCCAGCATTATTGGAGATGCAGGTCAATCCTTTAACTTTAGTATCCAATAAAGCTTGAATACTATTTTCAGGAATGCCACACAATCCAAAGCCTCCCAACATTAAAACCGCATTATCAGGTATGTCTTTTACTGCTTCAATTGCATTTTTAACTACTTTATTAATCATATTTTTATGTTTAATTAGGGTCTTTTGGACTTCTATCTATGCTTGCTTAATACTTACGTACTAATACATTGAAATTCAACACTAAGTTAAGTATTTTAATTTTCTTGAAGTTATTGATTCAATATTTGTAGCGCTTTTTCTTTATCCTTTTTCAATTGATTACTTAGCTCTTCTTTAGAATCAAATTTTAATTCGTCCCTTAATCTTCTTATGAAGCTTATTTTGATTTTTTCTCCATAGATATCTTCATTAAAATCGAAAATATTGGCTTCTATTTTTTTTGATTTACCATCTACAGTAGGCCTAAATCCAATATTGAGCATAGCTTTATGTTCTTTTCCTTTAATTTTGGCAATAACTGCATAAGCACCATTTGCAGGCACTAATTTGTAGGCTTCTTCAATTTGAATATTGGCTGTGGCAAAACCCAGCGTTTTTCCGATTTTGTCACCACTTACTACCTCTCCGTTGATTTCATAAAACCTACCCAAAAAATCATGGGCTAATTCTACTTTGCCTTCTTCAATGGCATTTCTAATCTTAGTAGAACTAATCCCTACATCATCTATTGTTTGTTTTGAGATTTCTTCTACTTGAAATCCATATCGATCAGAATGTTGCTTTAAATGTTCAAATCCTCCCTCTCTATCTTTTCCGAAACGGTGGTCATAGCCAATCACTAATCTTTTGGTGTGCAAAGCAGAAATAATGATTCTTTGAATAAATTGTTCAGAAGTCCATTGAGAAAATGCTTTGGTGAAATTTACTCTTACAATATGATCAAGTCCTAGCTGTTCAAGTATTTCGGCTTTTTCATCAAATGTGGTCAATAGTTTTAAATCCTCCTTGTTTTTTCCCAAAACATACCTGGGGTGAGGCCAAAAAGTAACTAATGCAGTTTCTCCATTAACAGACTTAGCCAATTCTATTATTCTACTGATGATTTCCTGATGCCCAAGATGAATCCCATCGAATGTTCCTATGGTGACCACAGCATTTTTGATGCCTTCTAAATTTTCATATCCGTTATGGACGATCATTTGTGCTTACTTTATTATTTTTCACAAAATCATTTAAGTTATCAGCATCTTCAACGGAAAAGTCACCGATTTTTGTTCTTCTTAATGCTGATAAATAGGCGCCTACTCCTAATCTCTCCCCAAAATCATGCGCCAAGCTGCGAATATAAGTTCCTTTAGAGCAGCGAACTTTGAATTTTGCTTTATTTTCTTCAAAACTTATTATTTCAAATTCACTTATAGTTACTACTCTAGAATTTAATTTCACTTCTTTTCCTTCTCTTGCCAAAGAATAGGCTCTTTTTCCATCTTTCTTTACTGCAGAAAAAATTGGAGGTGTTTGATTTATTTCTCCAACAAAATTTGAAGTAGCTTCTTTTAAATCTTCAATTGTAAGATGTTCAGTTTTAGCTTGAAATTCAGGTTCAGTTTCCAAATCGTAAGAAGGAGTAGTATAGCCTAATGTAAATTCACCGGTGTATTCTTTTTCTTGTGCTTGATATTTCTCTATTGACTTAGTCATTTTACCTGTGCAAAGAATCAATAATCCAGTTGCCAATGGATCTAGAGTACCCGCATGTCCAATCTTTTTCACCTTTAAAGCGAATTTTAATTTTTTTACCACATCAAAAGAAGTCCAATTGAGCGGTTTATCAATTAATAGTACTTTTCCTTCGTTATAATCAATCACTGTTTCAGTCATATCAATTGGCTTATTATAGCGATGCTTCCCACTATTGCACAATAGATAGCAAAATATATTAATTTACCTTCTTTAACGATTTTTATCATGGCTTTACAAGCAAATAATCCAGCTAAAAACGCCATCAGAAACCCTATGAAAAGAACTAACCCTCCTGTTTGGTTTGTTGTTGCAGGTTGTTCCATATAGTCTAATACCTTCAATAGTGATGCTCCTAAAATAGGAACTAATACCATTAAGAAAGAAAACCTTGCTGCTTTTTCTTTATTGACACCAATTAACAAAGCTGTTGCAATGGTAGCGCCAGATCGTGATATACCAGGTAGTATGGCTATTGACTGAGCAATGCCAATTATTATAGCTTGCCAATATTTCACGGGGCCACCTGTCTTATTTTTTACAGTTTGAGTAAAAGCTAATAAAACAGCAGTTACTAACAACATACTTCCTACTAAAAGCAAATTGCCTGTAAATAGGCTTTCGACTTGTTCCTCAAAAAATATCCCGATAAGACCTATAGGTATCATTGAAATGATGATTTTTAATGCAAAATCATAGGAATCGTTCCATTTAAATTTGAATATATCTTGGAAAATATTAGCTATATCCTTTCTGAAAACAATAATAGTAGAGAGCGCAGTGGCGGCATGAACCAATACCGAAAACAATAAACTTTCTGATGTATGTGCATTTAATAATACGGCACCAATTTCAAGATGTCCACTACTACTAACAGGTAAAAACTCTGATAATCCTTGGATAATTCCAAGAATAATAGCTTCAAGTATTCCCATTTTTAATGCTTAGGCTTCTTTAAGATTGCAAAAAATTCAATAATGAAGCCTATGAAAACAATCACTGGTCCAAGAGTAAGTCCTAAGAAACCAAAACCGTATTGTTTAGAATCTAAGGTCATGATAATGAAACCTATGATAAGGGTTATAATTCCAGCAATCATGAGAATGTAATTGCTTTTACCGAATGCTAATTTCTTTTTTTCTGACATATAAGATAGTTGTTACTTAATTAATGTTTAATTAAACAATATGTTTTCTTAAATATTGACCACTATTCAATTTAATATCTAATCAAGTATTGGCCTATTAGGTTTATTCTAATATAATTCATCCAAAGACATTGCCATATATTTTTGCATAGCTCTATATGTACTAAAACTTGCAATAAAAATGCTTGTGATAAAAAGTCCAGCAAAAATAATTAATAACATCTGTTGATTCTGTAATTCAGCAAGGCCTTCCAGCTTTTGACTTCCATAATTCAATAATCCAAAAAGTAGTCCTGCTGCGATTAAAGCAGAAATAATTCCATGCAATATAGAACGGTAAATAAATGGTTTTCTGATAAAACCCTTTGTAGCTCCTACCAATTGCATGCTTCTAATTAAAAATCTTTGAGAGAAAAGCGCTAATTTAATGGTGTTATTGATTAGGATTCCGATCACTATAAACAGCAAAATTGAAATGCTTAATAATACTATACTAATTTTGGTAATATTTTCATTTATGCTTTGCACCATGTTATTAGTATAGATCACCTCAAAAACCCCGTTTATGTTCTCTATATCTTTTTGTACTTCTTCCATTTTTTCAGATGAATGATATTCAGAGGCTATTTTGACTATAAAAGCATCTTTCAATGGATTATCACCCAAAAACTGCATAAAATCTTCTCCTGTTTCCTCTATGAATTTTTCTGCTGCTTCTTTTTTTGAAATAAAACGAATGGCTTCAATTTTATCCTCTTTTAAAATATATTCTTTTGAAGCTAATGATTTACTTACTCTTAATTGCTGTGGTTCAGAGAGATTGGATTTAAGATAAACTTGCATCTCGACATTTTGCTGTATGACTTTTGTCAAAGATGAAGTAGTGGTAATTAAAAGAGCAAAAAGTCCTAAGATGAAAAGCGCTAATGTCATACTGAATATGACACTGACAAAGGGATAATGCCCTAATTTTTTCTTTTTTCTATATTTTTTCTCTTTGCTCATATTTCAAAGTTCAAAAATAAGAATTTATTTATGCTTAGCTTATTAATTTACTATAAAAACAAAAAAGGCTTCTCAAATATTATGAAAAGCCTTCTCAATACGTTGTTATATTAATATTATTCTTCTACTATAAGCTGAATTTCCATTTTCAACATTTCATCTTGAATTTTTCTTAATTCAGTAATTTCAGTAGTCTTATCTTTGATAATATAAACTTCATCATTATGGCTAAGGAATAATTGTTTTTTTCCTCTATCGTTCAATTCAATGATTTGGTAAGGCATTTCTTTAAAATCTCCATATAAATAAAGCTTTGAATTGAAATAACGATAATGATAATTGTTTTCATTTTCTATAGCCTCCAAAAACTCAATTTCAGTCTTGTCAGCTCTGTTATGAGCAATTTCTTTGCTTTCTATTCTTTCTAAATCATCCTCATTTTGATTTTTGAATAGTCTGTCATCTTCATAGGAGATTAAAGCTTGTGGCTGAACTTTAGCAGTAATATCTTTTTCCTCTACAATTACTTCTTTGGTTTCTGATGCATTTATATCAGAATTGGAAGCTTTTATTTCAGGAATTTCAGCACCCTCTAGTTCATTATTGTTTTCGGTTATTTCAGGGAAATCAGATAATTGCTCTGTTTGAAATACGATCTCATGATTTGCTTTAATATCTACTGGCTTGATATTTTCTTCAAAAGAAATAAGAGACCAGTATAAGACACTACCAAAAATGGTTACACCGACCACCGTTCCAGCAAGCCATTTAGCACCGCTACCTGTCAATAATCCAGTATGGGTTGGTAAATCTATTGCAGATAATCTAGACTTTAATTCTAATTTTCTGGCATTGGAAATCCCTTTTACAATATTTTGTTGTAAATCAAATTCAGCTTTTACTAAAGGGTCTGATTTCACTTTAGCTTCAAGCATAGCTTTCTCAGCAGGGGAGATGTTCCCCTCAAAATAAGCTTCTATTAAGCGAAAATAATTGGTTTCACTCATAATTTTTAGTCTAAAAAGTCGCTGGCTTTATATCTTGACCGAATTAAATCGTCCAGCCTTTTTTTACATTTATATCTTTTTGTTTTAGCCGTATCGCTATTCGCAAGCCCCATTTTTTTGGCTATTTGATCCATTGAAAGACCGTCAAAATAATGATAACCTAAAATTTGCTTGCACGAATCCCCCAATTCATTAATACAATCATGAATGATTTTCACCATCTCTTGATTTTCTAATTGGTTATATTCGCTTTCTTCCTTATCGCTGTCCTCAAACTTCTTTTTTCTTTCCAGTTCTTTCCGCCAAAGATTTTGACAAACGCTAAAAAGATAAGTACTGATTTTTGATGTCAATTCAAAATTAACATCCATTGCTTTTTGCCAAAAGACAATTAAAGCATCTTGAAAAATATCCAAAGCCTCTTGCTCTGTACCATTATTTCTCAAAACCATTCTTAGCATCATTTTATAATGTTGTTGGTAGAGATAATCTAAAGCAGATTCATCACCCAATTTGATGCGTTGAATTATTTGACTGTCTGTTAATTTCATTTGTTAATACTGCTCAAGTGGATTTGGTAACCCCATGAACTAAATTTATTATAATAATACGTAATTTTTTATGAATATTCGAATGTAAAAAGCACTAATATCTTACAGCTCTATTATTTTGCTAAGGTTTATGGTTTAATTTTTAACCCACTCTTTTACAGTATCTTTTAAAACAATAAATATTTGACTGTCTTTTTCAACTGATATTTTGGCCAACCCTGTAAACCTACCAAAAGCTGGTAAGATGATTTGGTTTTTCTTTAAATAAAAACATGGAAGACTTAAGATGGATTTCCCTTTGCCCTTTAAACTAACTCCTGGATGAATATGACCACATAAATTTATTTTGTCTTTATTAATATCACCTTTGCTTATAGGATGGTGGCTTAAAAGAAAAGAACCTAACTGAAATGGTTCTTTTTCAATTTTCAATTGACTTAAATTGTAATTTGTATTACTTAGAATATCATGATTTCCTCTGATCAATGTAAAATCAATATCAGGATGGAGTTCCAGATAATCATTTAAGATGTTCCATTCGTGATTCAAATCACTATGAAACAAATCGCCCAAAAAGAATATTCTCTTTGGGCGAAATTTTGAAATAATGTTATCCAAGCGATCAATTTCTGATTTTATGATAGCAGTTGGAATAGCAATTCCTGATTTTCTGAAATGTGTCGTTTTTCCCAGATGTAAATCAGCAATAAAAACTGTTTCTTCGCTGGGCCAATAAATAACTTTGTTTTCTGAAAGCAGTAATTTTTCTCCTGCTAATTCTATTTCCAATTTTTAATTAACTTTTTTCCAAGTTTGAGTTCTATAGAAAAAGGCCACATAACCTCTTACTTTTAATTCATCTCCTTCTTTCCACAATACACAATCATAGGTTTTGCCATCTTTTGGATCCATAATTTCCCCATCATCATATTCATCATCATCCTCATCCCATTCCATTCCGCGTATGATTTCCATTCCTATGATTTTTTTGTTTTTCCTATCCCCTGGACAAACATCACAAATTGGATCTTGCTCTTCATCCGGCCCTCTGAAAAGCTTGGTTATTTTCCCATAAATCTTTCCATCCTTTTCATATATTTCTACTATACTTTTTTCTTTACCGGTTTCATCATCAATAGTTTTCCATTTACCAGTAACATCTGATTGCGCAAAAGAACAAAAACTAAAACTTGCTAAAAGTACTATTAAACTTAATTTTTTCATTTTTTATAAAATATTTAAATACCAAATGTAAAATAAATTTATATATTTTCTAATTGTAACTGCATTTTTGCCACTCTTTCTTCCAGCGTTTCCGTTGAGAATTTTTCCCTTAGTCTATCTACCATGATCGGAAACGCAAATGGAGTGGGTTTATTCGTTTTGTTATAAATAATTTTTTGTTGATTGATTTTTCGCATTGATTTAATTAATCTTTCTTCTTCTAGTTGTTGCTCAATCACTTCTCTATGTGCCTGCTTTAACAATAAATTTTCAGGCTCATATTCTGTGAAAACATCAAATAAAATAGATGATGAAGCTTGTATATGTTTTTCTTTAATGTTCTTTCCTGGAAAACCCTTAAAAATCAAGCCAGAAATTGAGGCAATATCCCTAAATTTTCTCTTGGCCATTTCCGTTTCGTTGATTCCCAATAATATATCCTCTTTTAAATTATCCAAAGAGAACAAATCCAAAGATAACATTTCTTCAAAATCAAAAACTTCATCTGTTAACAATTCGAAACCGTAATCATTCATGGCGATAGAAAAGGTTATTGGTTGTGAAACGCTGATTCTATATGCGATTAGTCCCGCTAAAACCTCATGGATAAATCGACCTTCAAATGGGAAAATGAAAATATGAAAACCTTCCTTTGAAATGACAGATTCTATCAAAAGTTCATCTGCCTTAGGTACGATAGATAGTGCTTTTTGCCTTTCAATTAAAGGCTGAATACATTGTAATTCAATTTCATCAAGTTGATTTAACCTAAGGTTCTCTAGTTTTTGCTTGATGTGAAAAGACAATTGAGAAGATAAGGGCATTCTTCCGCCCATCCACTGAGGGATTAAGCCTGTTTTTCTTTTACTTTTCTTGACCTGAACAGTCATATCTTTCAATCGCACATATTCCAAAGCCTTACCTGAAAACCAAAATACATCACCTGGTTTCAATTTACTGATAAAGTATTCTTCTATGGTGCCTAAATGCCCGCCTTTTACATATTTCACATTAAGCACTTGATCGCCCACTATAGTACCAATGGAAAGTCGATGTCGCATGGACATTCTTTTATTAGTTACTTTAATCTTACCGTCTTCAATTATAGTTTTATGGTATTCATCATAAGCCATTAAACTTTCTCCACCTGTTTTTAAGAATGTTAAAAGCCATGACCATTCCTTTTTAGTTAATTTTTGATAGCAATGTGTATTTTTAATTTGCTTAAATAATTTATCCGGCTCAAATCCATCACCTACTGCCAAGGTTACCATAAATTGTAATAACACATCCAATGCCATTTGAATGGGAATTCTGGCTTCAAAATCTTTTTTCTGGATGGCAGTTCTTAAAGCTGCACCTTCTATTAATTCCAATGAATGAGTCGGAAGAAAGTATATTTTACTGGTTTCTCCAGGCCTATGTCCGCTTCTTCCTGCTCTTTGGGCAAATCTAGCCACTCCTTTAGGGCCACCCACTTGAATGATAGTGTCAACAGGACGGAAATCTACTCCTAAATCCAAACTAGATGTACAAACTACTACTTTTATTCGTCCGTTATGCAAGGCCTCTTCTACCCAAGTTCGTATGTGGTTATTTAATGAACCATGATGCATGGCAATGGCTCCGGCTAATTCAGGTTCTTTATTTAGCAATTGCTGATACCAAATTTCTGTTTGCGAACGGGTATTGGTGAATATCAAGGTAGTTTTATTTTGATTGATGATAGGTAACACTTTATCAATCAATTTAATGCCTAAATGTCCAGCCCAAGGATATTTCTCTACCTCATCAGGTAAAATAGATTCAATTTTAATCTCTTTATCAAAATTGGCACTTATAAATTTACCTTGCTTATTATTTCCGCCCAGTAATACTTTTTGAGCTTCGGATAAATTTCCGATAGTAGCTGAAATCCCCCATATTTTTATTGTATTTAAACTAAATTCCTTAAACGAAGACAAAGCTAATTCTACTTGAATGCCTCTTTTACTGCCTAGCAACTCATGCCATTCATCTACTACAACCGCTTCTAAATTTTTAAAATATTCAGTTGCTTTCTTTTGGCTAAGCAATAAGTGTAAACTTTCTGGAGTCGTGATTAAGCAATCGGGAGGGGTCTTTTTTTGTCTTTGACGGTCTTTTGTAGATGTGTCTCCTGTCCTGATTTCAATTTTCCAATCATAGCCAAAATTATGGGTAGCTTCTTGCATGGCAGATTGAATATCTTTTGATAAAGCCCTCAAAGGCAGGATCCATAAAAATTTCAATCCTTTTTTAGGCTTTTTATCAAGTTTGGAAATGAGAAAAGCAATCCACAGGGCATAAGTTTTACCACTTCCTGTTGGGGCATTCAGTAAGCCGGAGTGCCCTAGTAAATAGTTTTCCCATGTTTCAATTTGAAAAGGGAACGGCTTCCAGTTTTTCCTTTCAAACCAATCGATACCTGACTTTATACGCTTATCCATATTTTTCCAAAAGTTCCTTAAGGTCAGATAATTGATTAGCTTCCAAAATGGATTTATCTTGTCTCCACCTTTTTATTCTAGGAAATCGAAGCGCTATTCCCGATTTATGACGTTTAGAGGCTTGAATTCCTTCAAAAGCGATTTCAAAAACCAGTTCAGGCTTTACAGTTCTAACCGGCCCAAATTTTTCTTTCGTATTTTTCTTTACAAAGGCATCTACTTTTTTCATTTCCGCATCTGTCAATCCTGAATAAGCTTTTGCAAAAGGAATGAGTTCATCTTTATTCCAAACTGCTAAGGTATAATCAGAATATAAATCAGCCCTTCTACCATGTCCTTTCTGGGCATAAATCATTACGCCATCTATGGTGAGAGGAGCAATTTTCCATTTCCACCAACTTCCTCTTTTTCTTCCTGATTCATAAATGGAATCTTTCTTTTTGAGCATCAAGCCCTCTGTTTTCAGGCTTCTAGATTTTTTACGGATTTCTATTAATTCTCCCCAATCTGAAAACATTATACTATCTGAGGATAAAAGTCTTTGGTCGTTAGCATTTTTAATAATGCTAGAAAGTTTTTCAATTCGATAGTTAAGTGGCTTTTCTCTAATATCTTTTCCATTGATTTCAATCAAGTCGTAACAAATGAAAACGACCGGAGCTTTTTTTAGTAAGTTTTTGGTGATATTTTTTCTCCCTATCCTTGTTTGTAAAACGGCAAATGAAAGAGGTTCTCCATTTCCATAGGCTGTAATTTCCCCATCTAGAACAGTGCCATTCGGTAGGTTTTGAGCCATTTCTTCTAATTCTGGAAATTTTTCAGTAACTAGTTCTTCTCCTCTGCTCCAGATGAAAACCTCATCATTTCTTTTTATGATTTGTCCTCTGATGCCATCCCATTTCCATTCTGCTTGCCATTCCTCCGGATTTAAATCAGTTTGAATTTCTTCTGTTTCAATGGGATGGGCCAAATAAAAAGGGTAGGGTCGAGAGGCTAAATCGTTTTTGCTTTCTTCCAAAATAAGTTCTTGAAAGGTGAAATTATCAGCTGACCAATCTCCCATTAAGCGGTGTGCAATAATGGGTTTATCTATTTCAAAAGCTTCACTTAGTGCCTTTGTAATCAAATTTTGAGAAACACCCACTCTCCACCCACCTGTCATGATTTTGGTAAATACAAAGCGTTCCTGTTGATCTAATTCATTATAAACCTGATAAAGTTGAGCCTTTTTTTCTTCAATACTTTTGTCTTTTAATTTGATTAAAGTTTCAATATAATGGGAGAGGGGTTTATCGATTTCTTTATTTACACTTTCATTTGAAGCTAATAATAGGGCAATGGTTTCCGCCAAATCACCTACCACATGATAGGATTCTTGAAAAAGCCATTCCGGAATTCCCGTCCATTCGGTTATCCATTCTTTAAGTAAAGAGGTATTGACAGTCCTTTTGGGTTTCCTATGGGTGAAAAGAGCTAATGTCCATATTTTGTCTTGGTCATTAGCTGAAAGAAAATAGCTTTTCAAAGCCTTAACCTTATCATTGGTTTTATTGCTTTGGTCAATGGAAGTTATGAATTGTGCAAATTCTTTCAAGTCAGATGCTTTAAGAATTGTATAACAGCACTAAATTTATAATGTTATTACAATTTTTCTTTCTTGATGAAAATACAAGCAATTTTCACTGCATTTCCTTGTTCATCTGAAACGGGCATGCAATGAGCCACCACAGGTATTTTTTGTCCTTGTTTATTGATTAAATGAGAAGACTTACTCATGGACATATTATCTGTAATATTTATCCAAGTCTGGTTCCAATCTTGGTCTTCTTCGTCTAAGAAAAGTCTTTTTCTATCTAATCCTGTTAGGTCGTCACTATCCCAACCTGTTTGTAATTCCAATTGGCTATTGATTTCCAAAATCTCGCCATTTTTTCCAAACTCAGCCACCATAGTTGAAATACTAACAGCCTGATTAAACGCACCCATTTCACGGCTCTGCCTTTCCATTTCTTCTTGAGTAGCTTCTAATTCTTCTGCATTTTGGCGCATTTCTTCTTCTTGAGCCTGTAATTGCTCAGCTTTCAATTGAGATTCTTCTAGTAGTTTTTTGGTTTCCATCGACACCTGCAAGCCTTGTATGGTGGAAGCAATACTTTCCCCAACTTTCTCTATAAAGTCTCTATGATGTTCTTGATAAGGTTGGAAAGAAGCTAATTCAATTATCCCAAATACTTCTTCATTTAGTTTCATTGGGCTAATTAAAATGTGTGTTGGGTTAGCTTCACCTAAGCCTGAACGAATAGATACATAGTTTTCCAGTATTTCAGAGAGGTAAATAAATTCTTTTTCCAAATAACATTGTCCCACTAAACCTTGTCCAGGAGCTATTTCTTTATCAATATATTTTTGTCTGTTATAAGCATAAGCACCTTTGAGCACAATTTTTATGTTTTGCTCATCTTCTTTGTTTACTATAAAAAGTGAACCTTGAATGGAATCTGTGTATTCCACTAATTCAGAAATCAGGCGTGCAGAAAGGTCTTCAATATTATCATCATTTTTACGAAGAATATCTCCAAATTTGGCCACACCTTCATTAAACCAAACTCTTCTTTTATCTTCTTCTGCCACATTTTGAAGTTCATTACGCATTTCAGCTAAGGATTGCCCTAAATCGCCTTGATTATCAAAAACGGTAATATCTGTATTAAAATCCCCTTTTCCCACTTCCTCTGCAAATCTTGTAATGCCTTTAAGATTTGTTGTTAATTCATTGATGGCTTTAATAATGGAGTTTAATTCGTCTTCTGATTCTTTCATTTCCTCCGGAAGATTTCCATGAGATAATTCTCTAATATTTACCTTTAAATATTTAATTCTAAGTAAAACAGAACGAATGATATAAAGCGCTATAGCAGTACTGATAATAAATGCTAAAATAAATTCAATTGTAAGAATTAACGGGATATTTTCTTCTGCCTCTTCAATACTTCGAATGGATTGATTTTCAGCCTTTGCTAATTCTTCCTTAATATTAGTAGTGAGGAATGTTAAATGCATAATGTCATCTATGATTGCCTCACTATTTAATTTCTCATAACTTAAATCAGCGATTGCTTCTTTCTGTTTGCTTTTGATAATGGGTAAATGGGCATTCAATTCTTCTGTATAAGTTATAATATCCTGATTTCCGAATTCCCTTACCAAACTGTCCAGTTCATCTACTTTAGGATAAATATCATAAAACCAGCGATTTTCAATATCATTTTTAAAAAAATCATCTTCCGTACTGATGTAGCGGAATGATAAAATAGTAGTCAAATCAACCAATTGTTGAATTTCAGCAGTAAGCCGGCTACTATTTTTGTTGAGTGCTATTAATTCCTTTCCTTTATTTATTTGCTTATTCCATGAGTAATTACTACTAATGAGCATAATAATGGCAAATGCGCCCATCAATAAAAATCCAATGGTAATTCTACCTTGAAGCGTTTTAAAATCTATGCGAATATATTTTTTGATAGAGAATTTTCTCTTATGTCTATTTCCTTGAGAATTTTTTTCTGCCATTAGGTTCGAATTTGTATTGATGCTAAAAGTAACAGCAAAATATAAATGATTTGCTGTAAATACAATAAAAGCTTTATGAATTGGTGGGAGAAAAAAGTTTTAAATTATTTCTAATAAAAAAAGGTTAGCTGGAATACCAACTAACCCTTCTATTATCAATAAAAATAAATCTTATTTTTCAGCTTTGATTTGCTCGCTTTTTTCAACCACTATTTCTTTTGATTCTTTTTTCACCTCTGCAGTGCTGTGATCTTTAACAGAAATATGAGGAGCAATTACTAATGCCACAATAGACATTAATTTAATCAAAATATTCATAGATGGACCTGAAGTATCTTTGAAAGGATCACCTACTGTATCACCAGTTACAGAGGCTTTGTGGGCTTCAGAACCTTTGTACTCCATTTTTCCATTGATTTCAACCCCTTTTTCAAATGATTTTTTAGCGTTATCCCAAGCACCACCGGCATTGTTCTGAAATATACCCATCAAAACACCTGATACAGTAACACCGGCTAATAAACCACCTAAGATTTCAGCGGAAGAAGTATCTTCAAATACACCTTTCAATCCAAATCCTACCAATATTGGAGTTATTAAAGCAATAGCGCCTGGCAAAATCATCTCTCTGATCGAAGCTTTAGTTGAAATATCCACACATTTTTCGTATTCAGGTTTGGTTGTACCTTCCATTATGCCTGGCATTTCTTTAAATTGTCTTCTAACTTCCTGAACCATATCCATAGCGGCTCTACCCACAGCTGCTATAGCCAGAGAAGAGAAAATAAATGGGATCATACCGCCAACAAATAAAGCGGCTAAAACAGGTGCTTTATAAATATCAATTGAGTCAATACCGGATATTCCTACGAAAGCTGCAAAAAGTGCTAATGCTGTTAAAGCAGCTGAGGCAATGGCAAATCCTTTACCCGTTGCAGCAGTAGTGTTTCCTACTGCATCTAAATTATCTGTTCTATCTCTAACTTCTTCTGGTAAGCCACTCATTTCAGCTATACCACCTGCATTATCAGCAATTGGTCCGAATGCATCAATTGCTAATTGCATAGCAGTTGTCGCCATCATACCTGCCGCTGCAATTGCTACACCATAAAGACCAGCAAAAGAATAAGAAACTACGATACCTGTAGCCAAAACCAAAATTGGTAATACAGTAGATTGCATACCTACTGCTAAACCACCAATAATGTTGGTAGCCGCACCAGTGCTAGATTGTTTAACTATTGATAAAACAGGTTTTCTGCCCATAGCAGTATAATATTCTGTGATTATACTCATTAAGGCTCCAACAATCAATCCCGTGAAGATTGCCCAGAAAACATCCATATTAGTAAATGCAAAATCTCTGATGATCATGGTTTCAGGAAGCATCCATCTTACTAAAAATAAAGAAGCAATAACTGTTAAAATGATGGATGACCAGTTCCCCCAATTGAGTGCTTTTTGAACGCTATCAGTTTCTTTGGAAATTCTTACGAATAGAGTACCTATAATTGAGAATAGTAAGCCTAAGCCAGCAATGATCATAGGTAATAGGATAGGAGCAACACCTCCAAATTGGTCTTCAGAGATAATTTCTCTACCCAATACCATGGAAGCTAAAATAGTTGCTACATAAGAACCGAATAAATCGGCACCCATACCCGCAACATCACCTACGTTATCTCCAACATTATCTGCAATGGTAGCAGGGTTTCTTGGATCATCTTCAGGAATTCCAGCTTCTACTTTTCCAACTAAATCAGCTCCAACATCAGCCGCTTTTGTATATATACCACCTCCAACACGAGCAAATAAAGCAATAGACTCAGCTCCTAAAGAAAAACCAGCTAATACTTCCAATGCTTTTTCCATTTCCAAGCCGTTTACATCACCGCCTGTTTGTATTACATACAAATTATATAAGAAAATAAATAATATACCCATTCCGAAAACGGCCAATCCTGCAACACCTAATCCCATTACAGTACCGCCTGAAAAAGATACTTTTAAGGCTTTCGCTAAACTAGTTTTGGCCGCTTGAGTAGTTCTTACATTGGCTTTAGTGGCAATGTTCATCCCTACATATCCTGCAAATGCGGAGAATACTGCACCTATTAAAAAGGAAATTGCAATAACAGGAGAAGATGTCTCTACCAATGTTCCTGAATAAGCCAGTAATATACCAGCAATTATTACAAAGTAGAACATCACTTTCCATTCAGCTCTTAAAAATGCCATAGCGCCTTTGGCTATGTAGCCGGCTAATTCAGTCATCCTTTCATCTCCGGCATCTTGTTTTGATACCCAAGCGGATTTAATAGCCATAACAATCAGTCCCACAATCCCGAGAATCGGGATAATCCAGATAATATTGCTCATAAGATTTATTTATTTTTTTAAACCCTGCAAATATAGAGGGATGATTGGGAAATGGAAATAAAATATTAAAAGAAAATGATGATTGGGTAATTTGCCCAATTGCAATAGTTCATTTGGTTAAATGAATAATGAGGCAACTAGGAATTCACTATTGATAAAAACTTTTAAAGTAATTAAATTCATAACGACACACGCGATATGCATTCGCTATTTTTTGAAGAAAGCCTGTAATCTTTAAAAAGAAAAATCCTTCTCTGTAATGAAAAGGATTTCTCAAGATATCATTATTATAAAATTACTAGGCTGGTTATGCGTTTCACGTTTGCCTTGACTATAAAATGAAAAAATATATTTATTTAGCTCTCCATACGACCTCTTTATGGTCGTTTCCTGCCTGTAATACTATTCTTGTAGGCTGAGGAGCTAATGCTAAAGTTACTTTAGCGCTTGCAAAATCATCAGCTTCCACTAACACACCATGTCCTGGAGCCACATCTATAGAATCTCCATCCACAATATATTCATCTGCTAGATAGGCTATTGGTAGTAATACATCATTGTCAGGACAGAATTCATCGTGAACATCTGCTAATGCTTCTTCCAAGTATTCTCCATAATTTTCTTGAAAATCGTCCTCCATGTCATGAAGTTCTTCTTCGATTTTGTCGTAGTCTTTATCAGCATAGTTGAGTTTACTCAAAGCTATTTTAGCTTTTACTAATGCTGTTAAATCCTCGTCTAATTTTTTAATATCTATCATGCTTTAATGCTGTTATTTTCTGAGCGTAAAATTCTTTAGATTGCCAATAACTTCCAAGTAAATGGAAGACTATTTAGGAATAGTTTCATATTTATTTCAATTACTGTCTAAAAAACATAATTTTGAACTATAAATAATTATGCAATCGATTTAAACTACTATGGAACAGGATTTTTTGCCAATTAATGGCACCGATTACATCGAATTTTATGTAGGTAATGCAAAGCAATCTGCTATGTATTATCAAACAGCTTTTGGTTTTGAGTTAAAAGCCTATGCAGGACCGGAGACAGGAATAAAAGATAGGGCTTCTTATATGTTGCAACAAGGGAAAATCAGATTGGTTTTGACCTCTTCTTTGGCTCCTGATACCGAGGTGGCTCAACATGTAAATCTTCATGGAGATGGAGTGAAAGTATTGGCACTCTGGGTTGATGATGCAGAATTATCCTTTAATGAAACCACCAAAAGAGGTGCCAAACCCCATACACCGCCTAAAGTTATCAAAGATGAACATGGGGAAGTCACAGTGGCTTCTATTCATACTTATGGGGATACCATTCATACCTTTGTGAATAGACATGATTATAATGGTGTTTTCTTACCGGGCTTTGTTGAAAAAACAAGTGAATTGCCAGTTAAGCCTATTGGTCTAAAATATGTTGATCATTGTGTAGGAAATGTTGGATGGGGAGAAATGAATAAATGGGTAGATTTCTATAGAGATGTAATGGGTTTTAACCTGCTAATTACTTTTGATGATAAGGATATCTCTACTGACTATACTGCATTAATGTCTAAAGTGGTTTCAAATGGTAATGGCTTTATAAAATTCCCAATTAACGAACCTGCCGAAGGCAAAAAGAAATCACAGATTGAAGAATATATTGATTTTTATAAAGGAGCTGGTGTGCAACATATTGCCATCGCAACGGACGATATTGTAGATACAGTTTCTGAAATGAGAAGGAGAGGGGTGGAATTCTTGAGAGTGCCGGATACTTATTATGATGATTTGTTTGAAAGAGTTGGAGAGATTGATGAAGATATAGAACCGATTAGGGAAAATAATATATTGGTAGATAGAGATGATGAAGGCTATTTGCTTCAGATTTTCACCAAGCCGGTTCAAGATAGACCTACTGTTTTCTACGAAATCATCCAGAGAAAAGGAGCAAAATCCTTCGGAAAAGGAAATTTCAAAGCTTTGTTTGAGGCAATTGAACGAGAGCAGGAGCTGAGAGGGAATTTGTAAAATTAATTATTTAATTTCAATGACCTACAGTTTGAAATTCACAAAGCACATGCTACATGCGTGCGCCCAAAGTCGTTAAGTTAAGCTTTTTTATAAAATCAATTTCTATAAAAATTCCACAAGAAGATGAATTTTTCTTTACTGGATTCTTAAATTTAACGCCCATGGTTGTGTCTCCACAACCATAAAAAGTAGCAGGTACTTATGTATTTATAAGCATGCTTCGATGCATTTGTGGAGACACAAATACGGGCAAAAAAGGATAGAGAAATCACAAACTTAACGACATTGCGCGTGCGCCAACTGGGAATTTATAAAACTAAGTTTAAGCTAGCAATGGCACACGCAACACGCGTACGCCAACTGGCGCCAGTTTAATGAAGGCTTTCTCGGTCTGACGGTTGGAACTGTCTGACCGAATAATTAAAGCATCATATTTGTAGATTAGCGATTAGACGGTTCCAACCGCCAAACCGCAAGTTTCAAAACCTGCCACGTTTTGAAACTTATAATACAAACTTTATATGATGGCACACAACTTCGCTAAAGAAAATTTTTAAAACCATAGAGCACCAATTTCTATGGTTTTTTCTTTTTCAGCATTTTTCGAATAGTATTTATTTTTTGCTAATTGATTATTCTGTAATTTAAGCCTTATAATACACGAGGAAATCATGTGTTTAAGCACTAAGCTTTTGAAAATTAGATCTTAAAACATTTAAAATATAGAACCAATATGACAAGTCAGGAGAAAGCCCAACAATGGTTAGATAGTAAATCAGTAGATGAAGCCACCAAAAAGCAGATTAAAGAACTTCAGGAAAATAATAAAGAAGAATTTGAAGAATCATTTTATAAAGATTTGGAATTCGGAACCGGTGGTTTGCGTGGGATCATGGGAGTGGGTAGCAATAGAATGAACAAATATACCTTGGGAATGGCGACACAAGGTTTAAGTAATTATCTCAACAAAACTTTTACAGAACAAGGTGTTTCTGTTGCCATAGCCCATGATTGTAGAAATAATGCCGAGGAATTTGCCAAGGTAGTGGCGGACGTATTCACAGCTAATAATATTAAAGTATTTTTCTTTAATAGCCTGAGGCCTACACCTGAATTATCTTTTGCTATTCGTCATTTGGGATGCAAAAGCGGAGTGGTACTGACGGCTTCTCATAATCCTAAAGAATATAATGGCTATAAAGCTTATTGGACTGATGGCGCACAAATGGTAGCTCCACATGATTTGAATGTAATGAATGAAGTAAAGTCTATTACCTCTATTGATGATGTCCAATTTGAAGGAAAAGAAACATTGATTGAAACTATAGGCGAGGATATTGATGAAGCTTATTTGGAAGAGGTGAAAAAAATATCGCTTTTTCCTGATGCATCAGAAGCTGATAAATCCATTGACATTGTTTTCTCCTCAATACATGGAACAGGCATTACTTTAGTGCCTAAAGCTCTGGAAATGTATGGTTTCAAGAATGTACATATTGTTGAGGAACAGGCTGAACCAAATGGCAATTTCCCTACAGTAGTTTATCCTAATCCTGAAGAGAAGGAAGCGATGTCTATGGCTTTGGCTAAAGGAAAAGAAGTTGATGCAGACATCGTTATGGCTACTGATCCTGATGCTGACCGAGTAGGTATTGCGATTAAAAATGCCAAGAATGAATTTGAATTACTAAATGGTAATCAGACGGGCTCAATGCTGATTTATTATTTATTGAATAGGTGGAGCGAGTTAGGAAAGTTAGATGGAAATCAATACATAGTAAAGACCATTGTGACCACCGAACTTTTCAAAAATATTGCAGATGCATATAAAGTTGAAAGTTTTGATACTTTAACGGGTTTTAAAAACATTGCAGCGGTTATTCGAGATCTTGAAGGTAAAAAGACTTTCATTGGAGGGGGAGAGGAAAGCTATGGTTACATGATCAGCGATTATGTACGCGACAAAGATGCTATTGCTTCCGTTGCCATGATAGCTGAAATGACAGCTTATGTAAAATCACAAGGAAAAACGCTTTATGATTATCTTATTGAGATGTATATGAAGTTTGGTTTTTACCGTGAAGATTTGGTTTCTATTACTAAAAAAGGAAAGTCTGGTAGTGAAGAAATTAAAGCAATGATGACCAGATTTAGAGAAGAACCACCAAAAAGCTTGGCGGGAACTAAGGTTTTGGAGGTAAGGGATTATCAGAAATCCACCATTTTGGATATGGAAAGCGGAGTTAAAACCAAGTTGAATTTTGATTCTTCTAATGTATTGCAATTTTTCTTGGAGGACGGAAGTAAAATATCCGCAAGACCCTCGGGTACTGAGCCAAAAATTAAGTTTTATGTAAGTGTGAAAGGGAAATTGAGGAGTAAAGAAAGCTTTGAAGAGAATTTTGCAGAATTGGGTAATATTATAAAGGCTTACTTAGATGGATTGGATTTGTAGTACTGAAACTTCGTTTCAATAGACTAGATTCCTGTTTTCGCAGGAATGACGCACGGAATATAGCGATTAGGTTATAAAATATTGTAATCTAAAATTTAGAGAGATTAACTTTTTGTTAAAAGACAAAATTAGATTAGAACGTCATTCCTGCGGAGGCAGGAATCTATCCATTTTAATCTCTGATTAAAATACCTATCAGATCCTTAATTTGTTAACACAAAATCAATCTCCAAAACATGAAAATAGGTTTAATTTCTGACACCCACAGCTATTGGGACGAAACTATCCATCAATATTTCAAAGACTGTGATGAAATATGGCATGCAGGGGATATAGGTGATTCTGGGCAGATAATGGAAAAGTTAAACGAAATTGCGCCCTCTATTGGGGTTTATGGAAATATAGATACTCCTGAATTCCAAAGAGAATATCCAGAGGATTTATTTTTTGAGCGAGAAGGCATAAAAATATTTATGACCCATATAGGAGGGAAGCCACCCTCTTATAATCCAAGAGTAAGAAAATTAATTGAATCCAAAAAGCCAGATGTTTTTATCTGTGGTCATTCTCATATCCTTAGAGCTATGCCAGACAAGAAACATGGAAATTTGCTTTACCTAAATCCCGGTGCTGCTGGTAATCAGGGTTTTCATAAAATGAGAACCATGATGCGTTTTGAAATTAATATAGGGAAAGTGGAGAAGTTGGAGGTGATTGAATTGGGGAAAAGGGGTTGAGGTGATGAAATGATTAGGTTAATAGGTATTTAAGTTATTCTCCTAAAATATTAATCTGGTTTGAAATCCTGATAATTTCTAAGATTCATGGCAAAAAAGTACAAAGAAAGGTAAACCACTTGGATTCCTTTTCTTTGCTCTTAATAGAATAGGTTAAAATGAATAAGATATGTTTAATCCTAGACTATGGTATCTTACAGCACTTTCGAAGGGCCCACTTTCAAATGAGTTTATTATTAGTGTTTTACGGAGATATGATATTACCCTGTCGTAATTAGCTCCTATAGAAATCTGCTCATTTAAAACATAGTTTATTCCTATATGTCCTAATAAAATGTAATCTACTCCTTCTTCTTTAAAGGTGTTTCCAAAGTAAGATCTTTCGGCAAAGAAAGGCTGAAAGAAATATCGTATTTCTGTCCCAGCTTGAACCTGCCATTTTTTGGTAATATTAAATCCTAACTGTGGTTTTATGCCAATATAAAACCGGTTTTTAGCCAAAGTCTGATCTATGAAATCAATCTCTCTGTAGTATTGAAGAAAATTGTCAATACCAGCAATATTACCGCTATTAGTGAAATTAGTTAGACGGTCCTCATAAGGGATTCCTAAAATCATTCCTCCATTGATGCCAAGAGAAATATTAAAGCGTCTATTCATATTGTAATGAAAACCATTTTCTATTTGAATTTCAGTGGTTTTAAAATCATTAACATAGAAGCTGTTTTCAAAATCAACTAATTTCACTTCAAAATTTAGATAATTTTGAAAATTAGAGTAGGTGTCTTTTTCTTGATTCTCACTTAAATTTTAAGAAAATAAGTTTTGAGGATTTACTGCCAGGCATAAAAGCAATATGAAGCTTAATAAGAATCTCATCTACCAGTCTTTGTAATAAATATAGACATTAATTGATTGGAACAAAAAAAAGGGAAACCTTTCGGATTCCCTTTTTAATAGCATTAGTGCTAAATTAAATTATTCTTCTGAATTTCCTTCTTCAGTATCTTCTTGAAGTCCTTCAATCAATTCTTGATTTCCATCTTCTTGACCTTCAGTATTTCCTTCACCTTCTGCTGGAGGCAATAGTCCTTCTTCTTGTCCGCCACCTTCCATTCCTGGAAGTAAAGTTTCATCTTGGGCTTTTTCAATGTTAGGACTTGTAAAGCCTGTGTCAACTGTCGTGGTTTTAATTACAAAAGAAGAAGCTAAGCTTAATACCACCAAGCTGATAGCCAAAACCCAAGTGATTTTTTCTAAAATATCACCGGTTCTTTTTACACCCACAACCTGACTAGCTCCAGAACCTCCAAATTGGCTGGATAAACCACCGCCTTTAGAATTTTGAGCCAATACAACCAATACCAATAAAATGGCTACTAAAATGATTAAAGTAATTAATAATGTTAACATGTATTTATGATTCTTTTTTTAACTCATCTATAATTTCGACAAAGTACGTCTTTTTTTGTGGAAATTTCCAAATTAATTTCTTGTAAATATCAATTGCTTTTTGCTTTCTCCCTTGTTTTATCATCAATTTTGCCAAAGTTTCCGAAACTACATCGTCCGAAAGATTGGTGCTATTGGCTGATAGATCTTCTGCTTCCTGCTTATTTGACTGATTATCAGGGTCTATTCTTTTGGTAAGAACGGGCTCTTTTTGAATAAAGTTATTGATGATGTCCAATTGCTCTTTTTTGTGGGCATCGCTTATTTTTAATTCTTTTCTTGAGGTTATTTCCTCAATTATATCATGTTCATCTTTTTTTGGTTTCTTTGATGTAGATTTAGTTGTGTCAGTTTTTTTTGCAGCAGTAGATTTTTTAGAACTTGTTTTTGCTGGGCTTGCCTTTTTAGGACTTGCTTTTGTTCTACTTGCTGTTTTGGCAGTGCTTGTTTTTTTAGCAGTACTTTTAGCGGTAGTTTTCTTACTTGCAACCTTTTTCGTAGTAGAGGTTTTAGAGCTAGCGGGCTTCTTAGTAGTTTTTTTGTTAGTGGCCGTTTTTGGCTTTGAGGTTGGCTTTTTAGCCTCAAATTTCTCTAATGTTTTTTGATAATTTTCCTTCTCCTCCTTCAAAGCTTCCATATCTTTAAATAATTCTTCAAAGAAAGAATCGGGTAAATGGGAAGTTTCTGAAATTGGCTTAGTTTTTAAATCGGAAGTTGAATCGGTTTCGACCGTACTTTTAGTCTTATATCCTTCAAAAGGAGCCTCCACAACTTTATTTTTTTCTTGTGGAATTGTTGATTCTTTTTGAGGAGATTCTTTCGATTCAGTTACATTTGATTGGTAATCTTGAGTTAAAATTTCTTTAAGATGTTTTCTGTCCAATGCATATATAGCAGATGTTTGAAGACATTTTTTTTCGGATTCAGGAGAATATTTTTTAGAACCTAAGGTAATTAAAGGAGATAAGGCTTGAAAATAGGGGAATTCTTTCTTCAGATCATTCAAATCTCTGAAGTCATTTTCTTCTAATTTTTCTGGTTGGTTAATGAGGGTTGTAAGCCTTTGTTTGTCCACTTGGTTCTATTTTAAGAATTAAAGTTACAAAATTTTACCAATTTGCTACTGATGCATTAAATATATCTAAAATAATCTGATCTGTAATGGTTTCTATCAACTGATCTTCTACTGCAGTAAGGGTGTTTGATGTGGCATCGAAATCATCATAGAATTTAAATGATTTATTTTCGAAATTGAATACCTCATCTTTTGTGTTAACATAACTAACCTTTACCGTTATCTCCAATCTTTGCGCTCCAGCCGCATCTTGCAATTCAGGATTTCCTGAAGCAGTAACAGCAATTGGCCTCACGGTGTAATTAGTGATTGATCCTTCAAGCTGCAAGTCACCATTTGAGTCAACCAACTCTAAACTAGTATTTTGTTGATAATAATCCCTGATTTTTTCTGTAAAAGTTTGCTGTAAATTGGGTGGCCCATTTCCTGAGTCATTATAAAAATACTGGATAGACATTGTTTTAATGTCAGGTGAAATAGAGGCTCCTGTAAAACTATAAACCCCACAGCTACTGGTGAATATTGCCAAAAATAGAAATGTTAATATACTTTTAAAGGTCATATTGCTTAATTTTTCTGTATAACGTACGCTCTGATATACCCAAATCCCGTGCCGCATATTTTCTTTTATTCTGATTTTTAGAAAGGGCTCTTTCTATCATCTCTTTTTCCTTTTTTTCAAGCGACAATGATTCTTCTTCTACTTCATGTTCGGCATCTTGGTAATCTTCTAAATTAAAATGGTCGCTAGCGTCTTCATCATTATCCGTTTTCCTGCTATCTAATAAATAAGGGGTTCTTAAGCCTTCAGCATTTTCTTTAAATTCATTTTGTTTTACTTCAAATAAATCCTCATTATCCTTAAGAATCTCTTCACCGTAATTTTCATTTTTCAGTACATTGTGGACTAACTTTTTAAGCTCTTCCACATCATTTCGCATATCAAAAAGAATTTTATATAATATATCCCTTTCCGAAAAATTATCTTTTGCTCCGCTTGAGCTATCTTGGTTTTTATACAAAGCAGGCATCATATTGCCTTCCTGAGGTAAATATTTTAATAAAATATCTTTATCAACCTCTCGCTCCATTTCCAAAAGGGAAATTTGATCGGCCAAATTCTTTAGTTGACGGATATTGCCCGGATAGCGATAGGACATTAAGGCCTGTTTGGCTTCAGCTGTTAATTTTATAGGGTTAACATGATGTTTTTCGGCAAAATCTGATGTGAATTTTCTAAACAATAATTCGATATCTTCTCCTCTATCCCGTAAAGGTGGTACAAAAATCGGGACAGTGTTTAGTCTGTAATATAAGTCTTCTCTAAACTTTCCTTTCTCAACGGCTTGAATAAGGTTGACGTTAGTGGCGGCTACAACCCTTACATCAGTCTTCATTACTTTAGAAGAACCCACACGGATGTATTCTCCATTTTCCAAAACCCTCAAAAGACGCGATTGAGTTGGCAAGGGCATTTCACCTATTTCATCCAAAAAGATTGTTCCTCCATCTGTTACTTCAAAATACCCTTTTCTGGAATCATAAGCCCCAGTGAAAGATCCTTTTTCATGACCGAAAAGCTCTGAGTCAATGGTTCCTTCAGGAATTGCCCCACAGTTTACAGCAATAAATTGCCCATGTTTTCTCGCACTTAATTGATGAATAATTTTGGAAAAGGATTCCTTACCTACACCACTTTCACCTGTTATGAGCACGGTCATATCAGTTGGAGCAACCTGCATGGCTACCTTGATGGCAAAGTTTAAATGATCGGAATTACCGATTATGCCGAATCTATTTTTAATAGTTTGTATGTCCAAAGCAAAATATTTTAAACCGCCTTACCAATCAATGTTGCACCTGTGCATTCTTCTACCAATACATCAACATAATCTCCCTTTTGGTAGTTTTCTCTTGGGAAAATTACCACCTTATTGGCTGTATTTCTTCCTTGGAGTTGCTCATCTGATCTTTTGGAAGTGCCCTCAACCAAAACTTTGTGTACTTTATTTAAATCCAATTGATTTCTTTCCAGTGAATGTGCTCTTTGCTTGTTGATGATTTCCTGTAGCCTTTTTTTCTTTATATCTAATGGGATATCATCTTCATATCTTTTTTCCGCTAATGTCCCTGGTCTTTCGGAATAGAAAAACATATAAGAGAAATCATATTTTACGTAATCCATCAATGTCAAAGTATCTTGATGTTCTTCCTCAGTTTCTGAACAGAAGCCTGCAATCATATCGGAAGAAATACCGCATTCTTCACCTAAAATATCTCTTATGGCATCGACTCTATTGATGTACCAATCTCTGTCATAAGTACGGTTCATCATTTTCAAAATTCTTGAATTACCGCTTTGAGCAGGTAAATGGATGTATTTGCAGATGTTTTCGTATTTCTTCATCGTATGCAATACTTCATCCGTAATATCTTTTGGGTGGGAGGTTGAGAATCTTACTCTCAAGTCAGGAGAAACATTGGCTACCATTTCAATTAAATTGGCAAAATTGATCACCTCAACTTCTTCTTTCTTTTCAATTTTCTCTAATCTTGCTTTATTGTTGATTTCTTCCGACCACTTATAAGAATCTACGTTCTGGCCCAATAAAGTGACTTCTCTATACCCTTTATCAAATAAATCTTGTGCTTCTTTCACGATGGAATAGGGATCACGGCTTCTTTCTCTGCCTCTGGTGAATGGCACTACGCAGAATGAACACATATTATCACATCCTCTCATGATAGATATGAAGGCTGTAACACCATTTGAATTTAATCTTACGGGGCTTATGTCTGCATAAGTTTCTTCTCTGCTAAGGAAAGTATTGACCGCTTTCTCTCCATCATCCACTGTTTTTACTAAGTTGGGTAAATCTCGGTAGGAGTCGGGTCCCGCTACTATGTCCACTATTTTTTCCTCTTCTAAAAGCTTGGTTTTCAATCGCTCTGCCATGCAACCCAATACACCAATTTGCATTTCTGGCTTGCTGGCTTTCACTTTATTAAAATCCGTTAATCTTTTTCTAACAGTTAGTTCAGCTTTTTCTCTAATGGAGCAAGTGTTTAGGAAAATTACATCTGCATTATTGAAATCATTGGTGGTGTCAAAACCATTTTCTTTCATAATGGATGTTACGATTTCACTATCAGAGAAATTCATCTGACAACCGTAGCTTTCAATATATAATTTTCGGCTTTTGCCTGTGTTTTCCTCTTTTGATACTTGAACAGCACAAGATTCATCCGTTTTGGTTTCTTCTGCAATGATGTCCAAATCCTTAATCAATTCACTCATATTTTATATTTATAAAGTGCTTTGTGTTGTGTTAATTATTAAAGAGCAAAGGTAGCCAATAATTTTGGGAAATGACATTATGGCAGTAGATTTTCCATTTATTTTTTAAGGTCATTCAATTCATTTCATTGGATTAGGACAAGTTATGGGCCAAATAGCCATGATATGAAATTCTAAATAATTCCCAGTGTTTTTTCAATTGCTTTGGCTTTCAATAAACATTCTTCGTATTCAGCTTCAGCATCTGAATCATAGGTAATAGCGCTACCAACTTGATAATTTATTGTTTGGGTTTGCTCATCATAATAAATGCTACGAATGAGCACATTAAAATCAAATTGATTTTCCCCATTAAAATAGCCTATACTACCTGAAAATACATTTCTTTTGCTGTTTTCATATTGCTCTATCAATTCCATGGCACTTATTTTGGGAGCACCTGTCATACTTCCCATTGGAAAAGCATTTTTAATAATATCTACTGGATGGATTTCTTTTTTCTTTATGGCAGAAATAGTACTGATCATCTGATGAACTTGTTGGAAGCTGTAAATACCGAATATTTCTTCAACTTTTACGCTACCTGTTTTGCCAGATTTAGCCAAATCATTCCGTACCAAATCCACAATCATCATATTTTCAGCACGTTCCTTTTCACTTTCCGATAAGCGGTCTTTGTTTTCTAAATCTTCTGATTCCGTTCTACCTCTTCTAGCAGTTCCTTTTATAGGCTGACTGATGATTTTATTATCTTTTAATTTAATAAAGCGCTCAGGAGAGGCTGAAATAATATATTGCTTATCCATTTTAAGGAATGAAGCAAAAGGGGCAGGGGATTCTTTACTTAATTTCTGGAATATTTGAAGCGCATCAAAATTTTTGACAGATGCTGAGAAGTTGATGCAATAATTGATTTCGTAAATATCCCCTTCTTCAATGTGTTGCCTTAATGTTTTTACTGTTTTAATATAATCTTTTTTACTAGTCCAGCTTTGTAGATTCTTGATGGAAGGTGTAAAAATATTTTCTTCTTTTTCTTGCGATAAAACCTTTTGAATATCCTTTTGGAAATATTCTAAATCATTACTTTCTATGGTAATTTCATTGTTTTCAAACCTTATGATACATGTTGGCTCAAAGAAACTCATGGGACTCCAATCTATAGAAGAAGGATTATCACTATTAAGTTTTTCTAATTCATTTTTTAAGTCATATCCAAGGTATCCATATAAGTTTTTATCAGGATTTTTCTGTAAAAATTCCTTTAAGGATTGAAAATAGGGTGGATTAAGATTTAATTTTTTATTTCCTACGGCTATGCATTTCGGAAAAGCCCCAAATGGATATTGGGTAATTTGTTGTGGATATAGTATGGCCACATACTGAAACCGATTGCTCCAGTTTGATAAATTTTTCCAATAATTCGGAAATGAAGATATGTTGATTTTTGTAGATTTCAATCAGTAGATTTATACCCGCAAAAATGCATAAAAAAAGGTTGCTAAAAAATTTTAGCAACCTTCAAATAGCTTCTTTTCAATATTGAATTACATATTTTCTGCCTTAGCATCAATATTAAATCCAATACCTACTTTATTATAAATAAATTGATCTTTTGCTTTATCAACCGCTTTGGATTCATCTCCATACATTAATCCCCATTTAGTTCTGTCAATGCTGAAGTTTGTAAAAGCCTGCACGCCATTGTCAGCAACCTCGATTTTTGCAGGAACTGTAATGGCTAAAGTTTTACCTCTCATGGTTAAATTACCAGTAACTTCATGAGTAGCACCTTCTAGCTCAAACTGAGGTAATTCCATGATTTTTTCATCTTCGGCTGGTTGCTCCATATCGTCCTGATAAGAATCATAATTATCAGCTGTTTTCTCAGGGTTTAAGGACTTAACAGAAACCAATTCAAAAGTAACTTGCGGGTGATTTTTTGCATCAAAGAAATCATCTGATTGTAAATGCCCAACCAATTTATCATGATTTTCTTTATCATCCTTTAAATCAGTGATGGTAATTTGATTTAAGTCGAAAACAAATTTCCCACCTGTTACTTTTCCATCTTTTATTGTGATGGAACCATCAGTTAAAGCAATATTACCATAATGCCTTCCTGTAGGTTTTGTACCTACGAATTCCATATCCGCTTCATCACTTGAAACTGAAATTTCCATTCCTTCAGCTTGGCTTACTTCTTCGGCTTCGCTTACTTTTGCCTCATCTCCTTTAGGATTTGATGTACATGCGACAGCCAATATTATTGCTAATGCTAATGCACTTGATGTTTTTAAAATTTTCATAGATTAGTGGTTTTTAATTATCTACTCGGATAACGGCTAGGTTTTTATAATGTTTGCAAAATTATTATAAATTACAAAAACATCAAATGTTGATACACAGATTAATAAATTTATAGAAAAATGGGAATAATTAAAAAATGTGAAGGAAAAACTCCTCAAATTGGTGAGAATACTTACATAGCAGATAATGCGGTGATAGTAGGAGATGTTGTAATCGGTAAGTCTTGTAGTATCTGGTGGAGTGCTGTGGTAAGGGGAGATGTCAATAGTATAACAATAGGAGATGAAACTAATATCCAAGATGGGGCTGTTATTCATTGCACATACCAAAAAGCTTCTACTACTATTGGAAATAAAGTTTCCATAGGGCATAAAGCCATCGTTCATGGTTGCATTATTGAAGATGCCGCATTGGTAGGCATGGGGGCAATTGTAATGGATAATGCAGTTGTACAATCCAATTCAATCGTAGCGGCAGGAGCTGTGGTTTTAGAAAATACTATAGTTGAATCTGGCTATATCTATGCAGGTGTTCCAGCCAAAAAGGTTAAGAAAATTGAGGGCGAACTATCAGAAATATTTAGTAGGACGGCTAAAAATTACACGCTTTACAAAACATGGTTTGAAGAGTAGTTTATATTAATTCATATAGCCAAAAAGATACTCTGCATGACTACTATTTTTGATTAGAAATCATTATTGCTCTATATTGGGTCGCATTTTGAAAATATTTGCATTTTAAATGCATTAGGAAAAGGAAACGAGTAATTAATTATGAAAAATTCAAAAATAGTAGGCTTGGGTCATGCTGTGCCTCAAACTGTGGTGACCAATGATGATATTGCCAAGTGGATTGATACCACCGATGAATGGATAACGGAAAGAACTGGGATCAAAGAAAGAAGATTTTTTGACCCCGAAATTGAGGAATCTTTAGCAAAAATGGCAAAAAAAGCGGCTGATATGGCGCTTAAAAATGCGAAATTGAAAAATGAGGACATTGATTTTATCATTTTTGCCAGTATCACGCCAGATTATTTTTTTCCAGGCTCCAGTGTACTGCTACAAAGAGAAATGGGGATGGGTACCATTGGTTGTCTAGATATCAGAAATGCATGTTCTGGATTTGTTTATAGTTTGTCTGTTGCGGATCAATTCATTAAAACGGGTATGTATAAAAATATTATGGTAGTAGGAGGAGAAATTCAATCTACAGCCATTGATATGTCGGACAGAGGGCGCTCTACTGCTGTAATTTTTGGTGATGGAGTAGGGGTTGCTATTATGAGTGCTACCGATGAGCAAGGGGTTTTATCCACACATTTACATGCTGAAGGAACTTATGCCGAAGAATTATATGTGAAAGACCCCGGAAGTAGTCGTCCAAGAGAAGAAAGACAGCCTGAGCAGATATTAGATACTTCAGGTTATAAAGTCTATATGAACGGAAACATGGTTTTCAAGCATGCTGTGGTCCGTTTTCAGGAAGTGATAAATGAAGCACTAGAGGCTAATAGTTTAAAATCTTCTGATATTGATATGTTAGTGCCACATCAAGCAAATTTACGTATTTCAAAATTCATTCAATCTAAAATGGGATTGACGGATGATAAAGTATATAACAATATCCAAAAATATGGCAATACTACTGCAGCTTCCATTCCCATTGCATTAAGTGAGGCTTGGCATGAAGGTAAAATAAAAGAGGGCGATTTAGTATGCTTGGCGGCATTTGGTAGTGGCTTTACTTGGGGATCTGCTCTTATCAGATGGTAATTATCTAATCTAAGATATTATTTATCTTTTAAAATTATTAGATTTAAGAAAAACAGACAACTATGATTACAAAGCAATATAATCCAAGTCAGCTTGAAGTAGAGTTTGCAAAGGCTATAAAGGAGTTAGCTCCTGAAATTGAAGCCAAGTTGAGTCAATTTAAAATAATTGGTGTTGAAGATAATATTAAAGCAGACAACCCTATGGTTAGAATTAAAATAACCGATACTGATAATGATCCGCATGAGGTGGTATTGAAAATCATTCAGAAGCCTGATCAGGTTTAAAATTCTTAATAAAATTTGATAGGGTGGGTTTAGCGAATCCCACTCTTTTTTTTATGTCAAAATTCACAACTCAAGAATTAGATTTAGCTTCCGACCCTACTGTTCTATTAATTAAATATAGGATGATGGAAAAGGTCTGGGATTTTCTAGAAGAAATGCAAGGAGAAATCCGACAACAGCTTAGACCTTTGCATGGCAGATTGCCTAAAGAATTAAATATAACTCAAGGTAAAATCTCAAAAGGTGAAAATTATAAGCGATTGCCCTATATGATGCTTGATTTTCCTGCCTTTTTTACGAAAGAAGATATATTGGCTTTCCGAATTATGTTTTATTGGGGCCATTTTATTTCGGCTACTTTTCATTTGCAAGGAAGATTTTTGAAAGAATTTGGCAACTTATTGATTGATAACTTCAAAAATGCTAAGAACATTTATTTTTGCGTGAATTCATCCCCCTGGGAATATCATTATAAATCAAATAATTACGTTCTCTTAAATGAATTAAGTTCGCATGAAGTCAATGATCATTTACAAAATACCAACTTTATCAAATTGAGCATTAAATTTCCTGTTGGGGAGATGCCTCATATAACTGAAGAAATTAAGTCATTTTTAAAAGACGGATTGAAAGTAATTCAAACAAAATAAAATAGCTTAGGTTAGCAAAGCAACAATTAAATTAAAAATATATGTTTGGATTATTTAAGAAAAAATCAGAAAAAGAGAAATTAAACGAAGAGTACAAAAAGCTCCTAGCGGAATATCACAAGTTAAGTAGTATTGATCGTAAAAAAGCTGATATGAAAATGGCCGAAGCTGAAGAAGTAGCTAAGAAAATGGATGCCATTAAAGAATAAATGTTTAATTTTAAGCATGAATTTAGTACACGCACCATTTTATCAAGGCTACGCAGATTTAGTCAAAAATGACATTAAAACCGAGCTTGAGCATCAGATTAGTGAAATCTCTGTCTTGATTAACAATATTCCAGACGAAAAATGGAAGTTTCGTTACGAAAAAGGAAAGTGGACAGTTGCTCAGCTTATTCAGCATTGTATTGATACTGAAAGAATAATGGTGTTTAGGGCATTAGCATTAAGTAGGGGAGAAACTGCTCCCTTGCCTGGTTTTTCAGAAAATGATTATGCTGAAGCATCACAATATTGCAGTCAGAATAAATCAAAAATGGCAGAAGAGTTTTATTTTTTAAGAAAAAGTCATTTATCTTTATTTCAATCAATGCCTGATAAAATTCTAAAAAAGGAAGGTCAAGCAGACGGTAAACCAATTTCTATTTTAAGTTTGTGGTATATAATAGTGGGACATTGGAAACATCATCAAAAGGTGTTGAATGAACGTTATTTCTAAATTGGGTTTATGATATAAATTCATGAGATTTATATCCGTTTATTAGAATTGAGGATCAATTTTTTGTTGTTTCTATATTTTAATTTTCACATTAATAAATTTTTTGTCAAATGAACTTTTTAATCAAGTTATTATTATCATCACTTTCCGTAATTGTCGCCTCCTATATTTTGCCTGGTGCACATGTAGAAGGTTTTTTTGATGCCTTGGTTGTGTCGCTATTTTTGGCACTTTTTAGTGCTACTCTAAAACCTCTTTTAGTTATTTTAACAATTCCTGTAACTGTTTTCACATTAGGTTTTTTCTTATTGGTAATCAATGCTTTAATGATCATGCTGGCAGATTATGTAGTAGATGGATTCTATGTGGAAGGTTTCTGGTGGGCCCTCTTATTTGGTGTGATTTTGGCTATAGTGAATAGCATTTTTGAGGCAGTTAGTAAAAAGAGTGAATAATTTTTATTTTATTGTGTTTTGTGAAAAAAAATTGTAATTTATTTCCTCAATGCAAACCAGTAAACTATGAGTGCTCAAAATCCGGGCTTCGATGCCTCAGAAATCGAAAAATTAAAGCAAAAAATTGCTCAGCAAAAGAATAATTTTGTTTTGGTGGATACCGATGACAATAATGATGAGTATAAGCATTTTCGCTTTACAGGAATGTATGAAGGAAAGGAAGTAATTTATGATGCTGTCATTTACACTTTAAGATTACATCATGCCAGTGAAGTATATGAATTGGCTGAACATAAAGCAGCACAAAAATTCCCAAACTTTAAGCCCATCAAATTTCAAGAAGATGAAAATGGTGATTTAAGAACGTTGGATGACGTAGAAGAAGAAATTGGCCTTTATATAGCCGAAATGATTGATGATATTGAAGATGAAGAGCTAGTAAAAGTTCAAGAACATGTGGATATGGACAATGGCGGTGAATATGGGATAGGTTTGGACATTGGACTGAATGTGGAAGAAGTGACAGATGAAGTGATGAATAAGTTCGTTCACGACTTCAATGACGATAACTTGAATTTAGACGATACGCTTTATTCTTTTGTTTCTAATGAAGAAGAGTTCGATGAGAATTAAAGATATCAGATTTTTATAACAAGCTTTAAGATCTAGTGTTATTTTTACGAATAACACTTTTTTTATGCTCAAAATCGCCTGGAGAAAAGAATACGCGCACCCATTACCAGAAAACCATCGATTTCCGATGGAGAAATATGAATTATTGCCCGAACAATTAATCTATGAAGGAACCTTAACGGAAAGTAATTTCTTTGCCCCAGATTTACTTTCTGAAAATGATATATTAGCAATTCATAAAGATGAATATTGGCAAAAACTTAAAAACCTGACCTTAAGTAGAAAAGAAGAAAGAAGAACAGGTTTCCCGCTCTCCGCAGCTTTGGTAGAAAGAGAAAGAATTATTAATCAAGGCACGATAGATGCAGCAAATTTTGCCTTGGAATATGGAGTTGCCATGAATATTGCAGGCGGCACACATCACGCTTTTACAGATAGAGGAGAAGGCTTTTGCTTATTAAATGATATTGCCATTGCCGCTCATTATTTGCTCAAAAATAATAAATCAAAAAAGGTCTTAGTGGTGGATTTAGATGTTCACCAAGGAAATGGAACAGCGGAAATATTTCAAAATAATCCCGATGTTTTTACATTCAGTATGCACGGGAAAGGGAATTACCCCATGCATAAGGAGATTTCGGATTTAGATATTGAACTAGAAGATAAAACGGATGATAAGACTTATCTAAAAATTCTGAAAGAGACTTTACCTAAGTTAATAGATGAGCAAGAACCTGATTTTATTTTCTTTCAATCAGGAGTGGATGTTTTGGCTACAGATAAATTAGGGAGACTGGGAATGACCATAGCGGGTTGCAAAGAACGGGATAAGATTGTTTTTGAGCAGTGTTTTAAAAATGAAATTCCTGTCGTAGCAAGCATGGGAGGTGGGTATTCTGAAAAAATTGCTCATATTATCGAAGCGCATGCTAATACATATCGTCTGGCTCAAGACATCTACTTTTAAAAATCCCTACCTTTTTTCAAGAATTTCGTATCTTTATTGTATGTCCAAAGAAAAATCCCTTTTTCGGCAGAGTGTAGTTTTCGGTAGCTACATTATTTTGTTGCTTTGGTTAGTAAAAGCAGCGGAATGGGGCTTTGCTACTAATTTTGCACATTTTGGTATTATGCCTAGACATTTATTGGGCACTATAGGGATTTTCACCTCACCATTCATCCATGGAGATTTTTTGCATTTGCTATCCAACAGCTTTTCGCTCATGCTGTTGATTATCATACTGTTTTTCTTTTATGATAAAATTGCCCTCAAGGCACTGCTTTACATCTATATTGTGACAGGAGTTTTTGTATGGCTCATTGCGCGTGAAGCCTATCATATTGGGGCAAGTGGCGTGATTTACGGTATAGCTTCTTTTATTTTATTCAGTGGATTGCTTCGTAAAAATCAATCTTCTTTGGCACTTTCTTTTGTGGTATTATTACTTTATGGAGGTATGTTTTATGGAGTATTGCCACAGGATGGCCATATTTCGTGGGAATCACATTTAATGGGACTTTTAAGTGGATTATTGGTAGCTCTATGGATGAAAAATGAGTTTGCGGGACAGGCAGAACTGAAATTATACTTTGAAAAAGAATGGGAAGAGGAGGAATTTGAAGATGATGGTGAACACTACAATTTCACCAATCCCGATCACCAGTTTTTATATGAATTTAAGGAAAACAATAAACTAGAAGAAAATAAAGGAAAAAAATCACTCTAATCTGAATTTATTAGACTTTGCACTTTAATATGTTTGATTAACTTTGCAAGCATTATTAAAACCTAATTTAAAATCAAAAACACGTGAAGAATTTATCCTTAGTATTGAATATCATTTTAATCGTTGCAGTAGCCTATTTGTTTATTGACAAATTTAGTGGTAGTGAAAAAGCAGAAGAAGGCAATTCTACTGAACAGAAAGATGAAAAAATTTATCAAAATGTATCCATTGCTTACGTTCATTCTGATTCATTATTGGCCAAATATGATTTTATGAAAGAAATTGAGTCAGAATTGGGAGAACTTTCTCAAAAATATGAAAAAGAATACCAAAACAGGGCGCAAGGCTTGCAAAATGAAATCAATGATTTCCAAAGAACAGCTCAGAATTTGACTGTGGCTCAAGGGAAAGCCTTGGAAGAAAATTTAATGAAGAAGCAACAAAACTTGAGAGTTTATCAAGAGGATTTATCCAGAAAATTGCGTCAGAAAGAGGCTGAGTTAAATAATGAATTATACAAAACTATAAGTGATTATTTAAAAGAATACGGTGATGATAATAATTTACAATTAGTATTGACTTACTCAAGAGGAAGTGACGTTTTGTATGCTAATGAAGGATTGGAAATCACCAATGAAGTAATCGAAGGTTTGAATAAAGCTTATAATGAGAAAGAAGCTACTGAAGCTTCGGAATAAAATATTTTAATTTTATTGTTTAGCCCGTTCCTTAAGTGGTGCGGGCTTTTTAATTTTGCTTTATTATTAAACATTAAGAGAGTTTTCGGGTATTCTTAATACTTTATTTCAATTAATTTGAATTAAGCATGAATTCCCATTATTTTTGACAAGTTTATTAGAAATAGAAGAATTATACATATATGGCTGAAGTAATAAAAATGCCCAAAATGAGTGACACCATGGAGGAAGGCGTAATTTCCTCATGGTTAGTTAAAGAGGGCGATGAAGTATCATCAGGAGATGTATTGGCTGAGGTTGAAACCGATAAAGCCACCATGGAATTAGAGTCTTATGAAGACGGTGTTATTCTACATATTGGAGTTAAAGAAGGAGATGCCGTTCCCATTGAAGGCGTAATCGCCATCATTGGTGAAAAAGGAGAGGATATTGACGGATTGTTGAAAGAAATTGAAAATGGAGGCAGTTCCTCTAGTTCTGAAAAATCTGAAGAGAAATCAGATAGTAAAGAAGAATCTAAGGGTGATGGAGGAGAGGAAATTGATGCTTCTGATGTAAATGCTTCCTTGATCACTATGCCAAAAATGAGCGATACCATGGAGGAAGGTGTTATAGCTTCTTGGTTGAAGAAAGAAGGAGATAAAGTAGAAGCGGGTGATATTTTAGCTGAAGTGGAAACTGATAAAGCCACTATGGAGCTAGAAGCTTATGAAGATGGTACTTTATTGTACATCGGCATAAAAGAAGGTGACGCAGCTCCGATTGATGGCGTTATTGCTGTGATCGGTGAAGAAGGTGCTGATTATGAGAAATTAATCAAAGCCCATGAACAAAAATCCTCAGGTAGTGGAGAGAAAGAGGCGAAAGAAGAGAAAAAAGAAAGTACCGAAGATAAAAAATCATCTGAAAGCAAATCTGATGCTGGAAGTGCAAAGCCAACTCCTCCTGCTGAAGCTGCCAATAAGCAGAAAAACGGAAAAGAAAGTGGAAGAATTTTTGCTAGTCCATTAGCTAAAAAAATAGCAAAAGATAAAGGCATTGACTTAGCAGAGGTTGAAGGCTCTGGAGGAAATGGTAGAATTATCAAATCTGATGTTGAAAACTTTACACCGACAGCTAAATCTACAGAAGCTCCTCAAAAAGAGGCTACATCTGGACAAGCAATCAATATTCCGCAAGTTGTTGGAGAGGAGAGCTATGAGGAAGTGAAGGTTTCTCAAATGAGAAAGACGGTCGCAAAAAGGCTATCTGAGAGTAAGTTTACTGCTCCTCACTTTTATGTAACCATGGAAATCAATATGGATAAAGCCATGGAAGCGAGAAAGAGCATCAATGAATTATCACCGGTAAAAATATCATTTAATGATATTGTGATTAAGGCGGTTGCATCTGCATTGCGTCAACATCCTAAAGTCAACAGCTCATGGATGGGAGATAAGATCAGAAGAAATCAGCATATCCATGTGGGTATGGCTGTAGCGGTAGAAGAAGGTCTATTAGTGCCAGTGATTCGATTTGCTGATAATAAATCATTATCGCATATAGCAGCAGAAGCAAAAGATTTTGCACAAAAAGCCAAAAACAAAGAATTAGAGCCAAAAGATTGGGAAGGCAATACCTTTACTGTTTCCAACTTAGGGATGTTTGGCGTAGAAGAATTTACGGCTATCATTAATCCACCTGATGCTTGTATTTTAGCAGTAGGAGGGATCAAGCAAACGGCTGTGGTGAAAGATGGTCAATTGGTTCCAGGAAACGTAATGAAGGTAACGCTTTCTTGTGACCATAGAGTGGTAGATGGAGCAGTTGGTTCAGCATTCTTACAAACTTTAAAAGGATTGTTAGAAGACCCAGTGAGAATACTGATCTAAATTAGAATGAACGAGCAGAAGCTAAAGGAAGAAATAGCTTTTTTGAGGCAGTTATTGGATTTATCTATAACGCTTTTAATAACTATTTCTGCAGGTAGCTTTGCCCTATATTTAAATGGAAATCCTGCTTTGGAAGAAATTATTATCTCCATAGTAGGATTTTCTTTTATATGTATTTTAATTATATTAACAATATGGTTAGTAAACCGTATATTTAAAAGGATTAACCAAATCGAGTGACAATGGATATTGTATCAATTTTCGCAATTATTACCGCGTTCAGTTTTTTAGCTGCTGGAATTTATGCTTTGTTTTCAATTATTAAATTAGAGAATAAGGAAAGTAAATAAAATTTGATGCTAATAACCTTAGAAATCCTTGTTACATCTCTTTAATTTATCTCTCTTAAAATAATTTCAATTTTAGATAAAGAAATTTAATATGTCAAAAATAAGATCCACCACTGTTTGTGCTGTAGTTCACAAAGGACAAGTGGCTATAGGAGCGGACGGTCAGGCGACCATGGGTAATACAGTTGCCAAAAGTAATGTTAAGAAAATCAGAAAATTGCAAGACGGCAAAATTGTAACGGGTTTTGCTGGTTCTACAGCGGATGCTTTCAATTTACTAGAAAAGTTCGATGAAAAACTGAATGCTTTTGGAGGTAATATGAAACGTTCTGCCATAGAATTAGCTAAAGAATGGAGAACCGATCGATACTTAAGAAAGTTAGAAGCCATGATGATTGTTGCTGATAAAGATGAGGTACTGATAATTTCTGGAACTGGAGATGTTTTGGAACCAGATAATCAAATTGCTACTATCGGTTCTGGAAGTATGTATGCCCAATCTGCTGCTACAGCCTTAAAAAAACATGCTGGAGATAAATTATCTGCGGAGGATATTGTAAGAGAAAGCTTACATATTGCGGCAGATATTTGTATTTATACTAATCATAACTTGGTGGTGGAGACCATCAGTTGATTTTTGGAAATCCAATTAATTTCCTTATTTTAAATGATCATTAAACTGTTTGATAATGAGACTATATCATAATCCTAGATGCGGAAAGAGCAGAGAAGCCTTGAAAATTCTGATGGATAAAGGAATTGAGCCGGAAATAGTCGAATATTTAAAGCAAATCCCTACTCATGCTGAATTAGAGGATATTTTGCAAAAACTAGATATGAAGGCTGAAGATCTTTTGCGCAAAAATGAAAAGGTTTTCAAAGAAATGTATAAAGGTAAAGACCTTACAGATTCCAAATGGATTGAAGCTATGATAGCAGAACCTAAATTAATAGAAAGGCCAATTTTTATTAATGGGAATAAAGCTGTTGTAGGTCGTCCGCCTGAAAGAGTCTTGGAAATTCTTTAAGAATACTTTATTTAATATTGAAAAGGTGATTGATGTAAAAATCAATCACCTTTTTTTATGCCCAAAATAGATATTTAATTAGACTTTAATAATAAAAATTCCAGATTATCCATCCTATGTTGCTCTAATTTCTCTAGAAAATCAGCTAACTGTTTTTAAATATTCAGTAAATCATTAAATTAAAAGAAAGAAAAAATATTACTGATAGATAGTTAATATCTATATTATTATAAATATTATAGATAAAAAAAATTCAATTATAATTCATAAATTACAATAAATAAAACTAAAAAATTTTAGACTATGGAACATATGAAGAATAACCTTGGGGATGTAGGGAAATGCCCTGTAATGCATGGTGGTAATACCAAAGTGGGTGGTAATGGCTCAATGAACAAAGATTGGTGGCCGAACCAATTAAATGTTGGAATTTTACATCAGCATTCAAGAAACTCTAATCCATTAGGTGAGGATTTTGACTATGCAGAAGCTTTCAAGAAACTTGACTTACCTCAAGTGAAAAAAGATATCGAAGAAGTTTTAACAACCTCTCAAGATTGGTGGCCTGCTGATTATGGTCATTATGGGCCATTTATGATTAGAATGGCATGGCATAGTGCCGGTACATACAGAACCGGAGATGGCCGAGGAGGAGCAGGAACAGGCAACCAAAGATTTGCTCCTGTTAACAGTTGGCCAGACAACGGTAACTTAGATAAAGCCAGAAGATTACTTTGGCCCATCAAACAAAAATATGGAAACAGTATTTCTTGGGCAGATTTATTCATCTTAACAGGAAATGTTGCTTTAGAATCAATGGGTTTCAAAACTTTTGGATTTGGTGGAGGTCGTGAAGATATATTTCAGCCGGAAGAAGATATTTACTGGGGCGCTGAAGATACTTGGTTAGGGAATAATCGCTATACAGGAGAAAGAGATTTAGAAAATCCTTTGGCAGCAGTGCAGATGGGATTAATATATGTTAATCCAGAAGGGCCGGATGGCAATCCTGATCCACAGAAATCTGCTTACGATATAAGAGAGACTTTTGCCCGTATGGCAATGAATGATTATGAAACTGTAGCACTAACTGCCGGTGGTCATACATTCGGTAAAACACATGGTGCTGGTGATGCTGCTTTGGTAGGCCCAGAGCCGGAAGCCGCTCCTATGGAACAAATGGGGTTAGGATGGATCAGTAGTCATAAAAGTGGTAAAGGTAGAGATACCATCACAAGTGGATTGGAAGGCGCCTGGACACCAACGCCAACGCAATGGGACATGAGTTACTTTGATGTCCTATTTGGTTACGACTGGGAGTTATCTAAAAGTCCAGCAGGTGCGCACCAATGGGTGCCCAAAAATATAGCAGATAAAGACAAGGCACCTGATGCGGAAGATGCTTCCATGAAAGTAGGCATTATGATGACTACTGCTGATATGGCCATGAAAGTGGATCCTGACTATAGAAAAATTTCAGAGCATTTCCATAAAAACCCTGAAGAGTTTGCAGATGCTTTCGCTAGAGCTTGGTTTAAATTAACGCACAGGGATATGGGGCCAAAGGTTAGGTATTTAGGTCCTGAGGTACCGGAAGAAGATTTAGATTGGCAAGACCCAATTCCGGCAGTAAATTATGAAATCATTAATGGTAAGGATATAAAAGAGCTTAAATCGCAGATTTTAGAAACAGGATTATCAGTTTCTGAATTGGTTTATACGGCTTGGTCATCTGCTTCTACTTTTAGAGGATCAGATTTAAAAGGTGGTGCAAATGGTGCAAGAATAGCTTTAACGCCTCAAAAAGATTGGGAAGTAAATCAGCCGGCTCAATTATCAAAAGTTTTAAATGCTTTGACTGACATTCAGAAAAAGTTCAATGATTCGCAGTCTGGAAATAAAAAAGTTTCCTTGTCAGATTTGATAGTTTTAGGTGGATGCGCAGCAATAGAAAAAGCTGCCAAAGATGCCGGGCATAATTTGGAAGTTCCTTTTACTCCTGGTAGAGCGGATACTACGCAAGAATTAACCGATGCGGATACTTTTGAATGGCTAAAACCAGAAGCTGATGGTTTTAGAAATTATAGAAGGGCAGCATTTACTGTTCCTGACGAGGAAATGTTAATTGATAAAGCACAATTATTAACTTTAAGTGCACCTGAAATGGCTGTTTTGATTGGTGGATTACGTGTTTTGGATGCAAACTATAACAATTCCAAGCATGGTGTGCTGACTAAAACTCCGGGTAAATTAACCAATGATTTCTTTGTGAATATTACCGATATCAACACTGAATGGGCTCCTGCAAAAGAGGACGACATCTTTGAAGCAAAGGATAGAAAAACTGGGGATAAGAAATGGACGGGAACTAGAGTAGATTTAGTATTTGGTTCTAACTCTCAACTGAGAGCTATTTCTGAGGTTTATGCTCAAGCTGATGCTAAAGAAAAATTCGTTAAGGATTTTATCAAAGCATGGGATAAGGTAATGAACTTGGATAGATTTGACTTGAAGTAATATAAAATCAACTACCAATTAAAAAGGCATTCAATTAATTTTGAATGCCTTTTTTATGACTTGATGTAAATAAATAATCAATTTTAATCCTTTAATATATCTTTAAAAGTTTTTGCTACTTTATCAATTTTTGGCTTAGAAACATTTACTATATAGCGATCATTGGGGTTTTTCTTTTCATAATCTTGATGATAGTCCTCTGCTTCCCAAAATTTAGTGAATGCTGTTAACTCTGTTACAATTTCATCATCAAACTTTGGAGCCAGTTCGTTCATTTTCTTCAGCGCCATATTTTTTTCTTTTGAATTTCTGTAGAAAATAGCAGAGCGATATTGTTTGCCAACATCAGGTCCTTGTCGGTTCAGTTGAGTAGGGTCGTGGGCTACAAAGAAAATATCCAAAAGTGTTTCATAATTGATGACGGAAGTATCATAAAGCACCATCACCGCTTCGGCATGATTAGTTCTTCCATAACTGACTTCCTTATAGCTAGGATTTTCTTCTTCACCTCCGGAATAGCCTGAAATAGCTTCTTTAACTCCTTTTATTTGTTCAAAGGAAGCTTCCACACACCAGAAACATCCACCAGCGAAATAGGCAGTATCAATGGCTTCTGTATTTTGAATAGCTTGAGTATTTGATTCTTTGATCTCAGATTTTTTGTTATCTGCCGCACAGGCAAAAAACAATAGACTTAAAATGAATATGGCCGTATTTTTTATCATATTATTTAGAATTTTCAAAAGGAACGACTTAAGTTGCCATTAAGTTTTGAATAAGAAGCTTTTTGTGCTTTTATCAGTAAATTTATATTTAAATCTTCTTTTATTAAATATCAATCTTCAATATGAGAATAACTGCTGCTTCCATCCAACATCATACGCTGCAATTCAAATTTGAAGCCGGCACTTCCCGTGGCACTTTAAAAGAGAAAGATACCTGGTATTTAAAATTGTATGCTGAAAATAAATTAGTTGGAATTGGAGAGGCTGGGCCATTAAAAGGACTGAGTGTAGAACCCTTGAACCAAATGGAAATTGAATTGGAAAAGGTTTGCGAACAATTGATTGGATTGCAAATACCAACTGCTATGGAAGAAGCATTTGAAATTGCTCATAGTGTTTCTCCTGACGGTTTTCCTTCCATTCACTTTGCTGTGGAGACGGCTTTATTGGATGCCATGAATGGAGGCAAGAAACTCATTTTTGACACTCCTTTTTATCAAGGCAAAGAAAGAATTCCTATTAATGGCTTGATATGGATGGGTAGTGAAGCGTTCATGCAAAAGCAGATTAAGGAAAAATTGGACGCAGGCTTTAATTGTATCAAAATGAAGATTGGGGCCATTGATTTTGAAACCGAATTAAAACTTTTAGAGTCCATTCGTGATAAATATAGCCATAATGAAATTACTTTAAGAGTGGATGCCAATGGAGCTTTTAAACCATCTGAAGCATTAGAAAAATTAAGTGAGTTGGCTAAATTGGATTTACATTCCATTGAACAACCCATTAAAGCTGGTAAGACTGATGATATGGCGTTTTTGTGTAATAAAACACCACTTCCCATTGCATTGGATGAAGATTTGATTGGTATTCATAAAAAAACAAAAAAAATTGAACTTTTAGAGGATATACAACCGCAGTATATCATTCTTAAACCAAGTTTATTAGGAGGCATTCAATCTACAATGGAGTGGATTAAAATAGCCGAATCCATGAACATTGGTTGGTGGATGACTAGTATGCTGGAATCTAATATCGGCTTAAATGCCATCTGCCAATTAGCATCTTATTTAGAAGTAAAAATGCCTCAAGGCTTGGGTACTGGGCAATTATATCATAATAACATTGCTTCACCGATTAGCATTGCCAATGGGGAAACTTTTTATAATTTAAATAGTAAGTGGGGTTCGATCTGAAAAAATACATATGTATTTGGGTGGTTTGTAATTAATTATTAAGTTTACGTTAAACGTTATTAAATAATTATTTTTAACCAAATAGAACCTAAATGAGAAAGTTTTTTTTACTGTTTTTGCTACCGACCTTTATTGTGCCAGTTTTTAGAAGTTCAGCACAAACCTGTATTACAAGTTCTTCATCAGCATCAAATATTATTTCAAATGAGATTTCTGCCAGAAGTTCCAGTTCTTCATTTTGTATAAATGTTTATTTCCATATTGTGAGGAATACTAATGGTACAAATGCATTTCCCGAACCTGATACGGATGAAATAATAAAAGAGTTAAATACCTATTTTAGCCCTCATGATATTTATATTAATAAGTTAGGTAAAGATTATATTAATAGGACAGAGTTTTTAACGGTTGGGGTTGATGGAAACAAGATAGATCCTGCTTTATTTCAAATTCAAAATAACCCAAATGCTATTAATTTCTATATAGTGGATGACTTTGAGTTAGATGGACTTGCCGGAGCGGCAGAAACAGTACTTGCAACTAATTTGGCCATTACAAATGAATGGGCAGAATCAATAGTTGCAGTTCACGAAGTGGGGCATTGTCTTGATTTATGGCATACTCATGAAAAGCAAGCAAATGAAGTAGAAAAAAAAACAAGGCGGGATAGTGAGGGAGCTAATTGTGAAGAAGCTGGTGACGAATTATGCGATACTCCTGCTGATCCTAAACTAAGAGAATTTTTTAATATAGATTCCAATTGTAATTATACAAAAAACGATGGTTACGATCCACTAACCAATAATATTATGTCTGCGGCTCCTGTATATTGCAGAGATAGTTTTACAGATGGACAAATTGGTAGAATGAAAGATGCCTTATTCGATCAGGCGGTTTTACAAAATATAATCAGCAATAGTTGCGCAAAGCTTACTGATTTGGAAGAAGTTTGTCAAAATAAAAATACTGATTTCAGCATCTCCAATCTAAATGGCGCTAGCATTAATTGGAGTGTTTCTTCAAAATTACAGATTATTTCAACGGGTACTAATAATTTAAGGGTCAGTCCTAAATCTGGTTATTTGAATCAAGAGGCTTGGGTGAAAGCTGAAATGAGCAATGGAATTGAATTGGAGGATAGGTTTACCATTATCAAAAAACCCAATGAATTAGGAACGCTTATGGGTGCTGGAAGTGTTGTAAGCAACGCATGGGAGTATTACGAAGTAGCAGAAAGTCAATTTGCAGAGGACTATATATGGGTTTTGCCTTCCGGATGGAGCTTTCATCATACGGCTGACCCTAGTTCCAATAAAGTATTATTGGTGACAGGTACCCAAAGCGGTTATGTGGCGGTAAAAGCCACTAACCCATGTGGTGACACCAACTACAAATCAAAATACGTAAGTGTAAGTACATCAGACCCTTGTGGCAGTCCGGTATGTTTTCAAATGTTTCCTAATCCGGCACAGCAGACGCTGTCCATTGAGGTGAATGAAAAAGAAAACGGTAAATTAAATGATAAAAATAAAAGCAAGACAAAAGTCAATTCAAAATATACTCTCTACAATAAATTTAATAAAGTAGTGGCTAATGGGGAATTTACGCAATCTACAACCATTAATCTAAGTAATATTAGGAAGGGAGCCTATACCGTAAAAGTACAACACCAAGGATTAACCGAAACCAAACAATTGATAATCAACTAAATTTGACTTATTATGAAAAACTTAATTTTTTTAATCTTACCTCTTTTATTCGTTATTTCCTGTAATGAGGAAAAAGTAGATGAGGAGCTGGAACCAATCGATAAGGATTCTATATTTGGAAAATGGCAATTGGTGGAAGAATGGGATGGAGTGATGTCCGACCCTTATGAAGTAGAAGATGGCTATTTTTATATTTTTGATTCAGACTCTACTTTTACTACAACCCAAATAGGAGTTTGTCCTGATGGTACCAAAGGAGGTTTTTTTGAATTGTCTTCGGATAGTATAAGCAATATGCTTTATATGGAATGGGATTGTGTACATGAGGAATATGATGATTTTGTACCCCGTCTTTTTAATCGTTATGAATTAGAAGATGGTTTTTTAAAGTTATGGCCTCATGAAGATGTGAATACATGTTATGAAGGTTGTTGGGAACGTTTTAAAAAGGTAGCTAAGGAGGAGAAATAAGCTGATGGCTTTTAAGACTTGTACTACACCAATTTGAAAAAACTCCCCTGGTCTTAGCGTCTCGCTAAGACTAAAATGTTAATAACCCAAAGCCCTTTTAATAGCTATCACATAGCCCAAATGCAAGCTTTCATGGATATTATTAAATTGTAAAGCATCATTAAAGCTGTTTAAAGTTATACCAAAACTGGTTTCATAAGGCTGATAGTCATCAAATTTCATTTCCCGAATATCATAGCCTAGTTGTTCATTGGCGATTTTTCCCAATTCAAAGATATTCTCTAGTTCAGTTTTAGGATCTTCAATCTCAGCTGGAAAGCTTCCCTTTTTATATCGTTTAATATAACCAATGGGGAGTGTAAAATCCAAACCTGACATGCCATAAAGCAAAACATTTTGTGTAACTATCGCATGACCAATATTCCATAGGATATGATTATTAAATCCAGCGGGTATCATGACTAGATCAGTTTCATTTACTTTCTCTACTGCTTTTTCGAAATTATTTCTGATAACCTTATGATTGGTGATGACTTGCATATTCTTTCAAATTTGTGACGAAAATACAGATAAATTCACGATATTTTAAGGCATTTAAAAAAGATTATATAAATTGCTATTTGTTCTGCATGCATACTAAATTTTACTATGGCACATTCAACTTATCCGCACTTATTTGAACCTTTAGACTTAGGTTTTACCCAATTGAAAAACAGAGTTTTAATGGGCTCTATGCACACGGGACTAGAAGAAGCTAAAGGTGGTTTTGAAAAGATGGCAACTTTTTATGCTGAAAGAGCCAAAGGTGGTGCCGGATTGATTGTGACGGGAGGAGTTTCTCCTAATTGGCAGGGGTGGTTAAAGCCTTTTTCCATTCGAATGACCAATAAAAGTCATGCAAAAAAACATAGAATCATCACTGATGCAGTGCATGAAGCAGGCGGAAAAATATGTATGCAGATTTTACATGCCGGCAGATATGGCTATCATCCGTTTAGTTTAGCACCATCTGCTATCAAAGCACCTATTAATCCTTTTAAACCCTGGAAGATGTCCAGTAGAAGGATCAAATCAACCATCAAGGATTATGCAAAATCAGCACAATTAGCTAAAGAAGCAGGCTATGATGGGGTAGAAATTATGGGTTCTGAAGGCTATTTGATTAATCAATTTATCGTTAAGCATACCAATAAAAGAACGGACGAATGGGGCGGAAGCTATGAAAACAGAATTAAATTCCCGATTGAGATTGCCAAAGCAGTTAGAGAAGCGGTAGGGAAAAAGTTTATCGTTATTTTCCGTTTATCTATGTTAGATTTAATTCCTAATGGAAGTACTTGGGAAGAGGTGGTGCAATTAGCCAAGGAATTAGAAAAGGCTGGAGTTACCATTATCAATACTGGAATTGGATGGCATGAAGCTAGAGTTCCAACAATTGTAACGAGTGTACCGCGGGCAGCTTTCACATGGGTGACGGAACGAATGAAGAAGGAAGTCAAAATTCCTTTAATTACCACAAACCGTATTAACATGCCACAAACCGCTGAAGAGATTTTGTCTTCTGGTCAAGCGGATATGGTTTCCATGGCACGTCCGTTCTTGGCAGATCCTGAAATTATCAATAAATCAGAACAAGGCCGTGAAGATGAAATCAATACTTGCATTGCTTGTAATCAAGCTTGTCTAGATCATGTATTCAAAAATATAACCAGTAGCTGCCTTGTAAACCCTAAAGCTTGTCATGAAACAGAATTAGTAGCACAACCATTACAAAAAGCTAAAAATATTGCGGTGGTAGGAGCTGGTCCAGCTGGATTGGCTTTCAGTACAGAAGCAGCCAAAAGAGGACATCAAGTCACTTTATTTGATGCGGCAAAAGAAATTGGTGGTCAGTTTAATATGGCTAAGCAAATTCCAGGAAAAGAAGAGTTTTATGAAACTTTGAGGTATTTTAAAAAGCAAATTGAATTAACTGGAGTAAAATTACAGTTAGGTAAAAAAGTTTTTGCTGAAGAATTAAAAGATTTTGATGAGGTTGTAGTAGCTACAGGAGTTAATCCACGTGATCCGAAGATTCCAGGACAGGAAAATGAAAAAGTACTTTCCTATATTGATGTATTAAAAGCTCATAAGCCAGTGGGTAAAAAAGTAGCCATAGTAGGTGCTGGAGGAATTGGTTTTGATGTGGCGGAATACTTGACTCATCCCGAGGAAGAAGATCATGATAACTTGCAAGCCTTTTTCAAGGAGTGGGGAGTTGATATGGATTTTGAGAAAAGGGGAGGAGTAGAAGGAAAACCTATCAAAATCGATGCTCCGATAGAAATCATTATGCTACAGCGCTCTGAAGGTAAAATGGGAGCGAAGCTTGCTAAAACTACCGGCTGGGTGCATAGAAACTCATTGCGAAATCGTCAAGTGAAAATGGTTACCAATATTCAGTATGATAAAATTGATGACAGAGGTTTATACATCACCAAAGACGGAAAGCAAGAATTATTGGAGGTAGATAATATCATTCTTTGTGCTGGTCAATTACCTGAAAAAAGTCTGTTCAATGAACTGACAGAGAAAGGAATTAAAACACATTTGATAGGAGGCGCTTTCGAAGCCGCTGAATTGGATGCTAAAAAAGCCATTAAGCAAGCTACTGAGCTGGCTTTGGAAATTTGATTAGGTTGTTGACTATGTTATAAAAGGAATTATATCATGTAGAATTGTTATAGACCAGAAAATCAACTTTTACCAATTAATGTAATGGATTTAGATTGATTCTTGTGCAGTGTCTTAATTTCCCCTTGGGGAATAAAGGGGCTTTATTCCCACTCCAATATCTTCTCCAAAGTATCTTTAAACTTTTTAGCATTTTGATAGCCAGGAACAGGCTGAATGGTTTTAAAATCTTCTTTGATATAAACTATAGTTGGGTAACCCGTAACGCCCATCGATCTAGCAATCATTTGCGCAGTAGTGGTATCTCCCGCCATAGTGATAGGTTCAGTGTTTTCAGCATTTAATTTTACGGCATAAAATTTTTCATTCACCATGTCCACAACTTCAGGGTCTGAAAATGTTTCTTTATCCATTTTTTTACACCATCCGCACCAGTTTGTATAGACATCCACAAATATTTTCCTTGGCTCTTCTTGATTCTTTTGGTAGGCTTCGGTGATGCTTAGCCAATTGATTTCCTTTTTCTCTGTTTTTTGTGGCTTAGAGATAAAAGAAAAAAATATCAATGCAGATATTAGACCGATGCTTAATAATGTTGTCTTCATACTTATTACTTATTTGAAATATAACAAATTTAAGCCTTTACAGATTCAAAATTTGTAACCTTAGTGACTTTTTTGCTTGAAATTCTAACATAAGTAAAAACCAAAGCAAAAATTAATCCACAAACGGTAGCCATTGCCCCAGCTATGGATGCATTTAATGCTACAGCTAGGTAATAACCTAAAACAGCGCTTAAAAAGCCTATTATGCAAGTCAGCCATATCATGGTTTTTAATTTATTACTAATTAAATAGGCTGTTGCAGCTGGTGCAATCAAGAAAGCCACTACTAATATAGCCCCTACAGATTCAAATGATGCCACTGTCGTAAAAGAAACGAATGCCATCAAGAGGTAATTCCATAGTGATGCTGAAATTCCTAAAGCTACAGCATATTCAGGGTCAAAGGACGTGATCTTTAATTGCTTAAATCCGATAGTTACAAATAGGATCACAAATAGTAAAACTGTTCCAATTAAATAAAGGGCTTTTGAGCCAATGTCCATTCCCGAGGATAAAATAATAGTGTCTAAGGGGACATAAGCAATTTCTCCATAAAGCACACATTCTTGATCTAAATCCACTTGACCAGTAAATGCTGATATTAAAATAACACCTATGGCAAAAAGCCAAGTGAAAGTCACGCCAATAGAAGCGTCAGTTTGCAGTTTGCCTTTTTTATGCAAAAATTCAATGATGATGGTCGTCAATACTCCAAGGGAGCCGGCACCTAAAAGCATGGTTACGGAATCTCTACTTCCGGACCATAAAAAAGCCATCACAATTCCAGGAAGAATAGCATGGGAAATAGCATCTCCAACCATTGCCATTTTTCTTAAAATAAGGAAACATCCTAAAATTCCACAAGAGATGGCTACTAAAGTACCAGTTAAAATGATGTATATATCAGACATTGAAATTGTTAAAATAAAAGGCATTAATGAATGTTCACTAATGCCTTTTTAATGATCTACTCAACAATAAATTTACCTTTCATAAGGGCGACATGTCCAGGAAAAGAGCAAATGAAATCATAAGTCCCTTTTTTAGGTGCTTCAAATTCTATCGTGTCTTCCTCTCCGCCTCCTAAAAGACTTGTTGATACAATTACTTTACCTTCTTCGGATTCAGGAATGTAACCTCTTTCCTTAGCAGTGGCAGCTTTCTGCCCAAATTCCATAATATCTGTACCTTGTTTTAACAAGACCCAGTTATGCCCCATTTGTGTAACAGACATTTCTCCAACATGCTTTAAAGTTAGCTTTACAGTGCTTCCGGCCTTCACTTTGATTTCGTCCAGATTAAATTGCATTTGATCATTTCCTTCAATTGTAATCTCGACTACATCCGATTCTTCATTTTCATTTTTGGTAGTTTCTTTCGGTTCATTTTCTTTTGCATCCGCTTCTTGTCTCATGATTTCACGAGAAGTCATTGTTTCCTCTTCAGCATTTGACTCTTCTTTTGAACCAGTTCCTCCGCAGGCAATAAATAGCCCTATGGTTAAAATACTTAGTGTTAATTTTAATAATTTCATAATAGTATATTTTAAATTTTTATGTTTTGCTCTATTATACAATCGTATGAATAAATCATTTGTTTTGTTTCTTCCATTTAATTGTAAGGTATTTTAGAATTATGTGGATCTACCTCTGGAAACCCTAGTTTTTCTTCCAGTCTTTTTTCCAATTCAGGAGTTATGATATGCTCAATGGTATCGGCATCTTCATGCACATGGTCTGGAGCAATTCTTAAATATTCAGTCAGATACAATTCCCAAAGCCTGTGCAATTTAACTAATCGAGCAGCTTTTTTTTGACCGTAATTTGATAAAAAATAGCCCTCTTTTGTGCTTTTTAAGTAGCCTTGTCTTTTCAACCGTTTTAAAATTCTTTTCATTAAGCGGATGGTGTAATATCGTTTTTCTCTCAATTTTTCAATTGATTTGGATTCACCGAAAGAGTTTTCGGATTCTGCTATTTGATGGAAAGCTTTTAAAATGTTTTCATCCTGAATTTGCCATCTGTTTTTCAATTGTTGCCATAATCTGGAGAAATATCCTCTTCTGGGGGCAAACAATATGGAAAAAATGGCAAAAATGGATAGCACCATTACCACCCATGGGCCTGTAGGCATATTGGGAGCTATGTAACTTATAAAAGCACCTGAAACACCAGAAGCCCCACCAATAAAGGCAGCTAATATTAAAATGATTGATAAACTGCCAGACCAGTATTTTGCTGCCGCTGTAGGGGTAATTAATAAGGCTGCCATCAAAACTACCCCTACAGCTTGAATTCCTGTCACCACAGCCAGCACTGTTAACGAGCTCAGAAGAAATTCAATCCATTTTACCGGCAATCCTACGGACTGAGCAAAATCTTTATCGTATGTGATTAGTTTTAGCTCTTTGTAAAAAAGTAAAATCATTGTAATTAAAAGAATGCTGATTGCAGAGAAAATTACTACGTCTTGTGCCAACATACTAGCAGCTTTCCCAAATAGAAAAGAATCTAATCCTGTCTGAGCGGCATTTCCGGACTGCTGAATATAGGTGAGCAACATAATTCCTACCCCAAAAAATACAGAAAGGATTAAACCTATGGCGGTATCTTCCTTAATCTTGGATTTTTTTACTATATAATCAACTGCAATTATTGATAACCATCCCGTAAAAAATGCTCCCGCTATAAGTAAAAAGTACTTTTTGGTGCCACTTAAAATAAAAGCCAGACAAACACCGGGCAAAATAGCATGTGCGATTGCATCACCTATCAATGCTTTTTTTCGAAAGAATGTAAAAGCACCCACCACCGCTGCACCAGCACCCAAAATGATGGTGCCCAATGAAACATAGATTACATTGGCATCATTAAAATCAAAAAAACTAAGCGCATTTTCCCACATATTATTCTCGGTTTGGAAATCTATGTTTTTGAATTAAATCACTTATTTCTGTTAATAAGGTCAATTTACCACCATAAGTTTCCTGTAACAGTTCAGGCGTAAAGGCTTCATTAATTGGACCAGAGGCTACTAATCGCATATTTAATAATATAATCCAGTCAAAATATTTGGCCACGGATTGTAAATCATGATGAACCACAATTACTGTCTTGTTCTGAGCAGACATCTCACCTAGCAATTCAATAATGGCTTTTTCAGTTGACGCATCTACTCCCGCAAATGGTTCGTCCATAAAATAGATATCCGCTTGTTGAGCCAATGCCCGAGCCAAAAATACTCTTTGCTGTTGGCCTCCTGAAAGCTGGGAAATTTGACGATCTTTAAAATTATCCATACCAACCTTTCTTAAGCTGTCCATTACGATTTCTTTATCAGCTTTTTTAGGTCTTTTGAACAACCCTAATTGACCATATCTGCCCATCATCACTACTTCATAAACCGAAGTCGGAAAATCCCAATCCACACTCTCTCTCTGAGGGACATAGCTGATTTTATGGCGCATTTCTTCTAATGGTTTACCATTGATTTGGATATATCCACTATTAAGGGGCAACAGGCCCATTATAGCCTTCAATAAAGTGGATTTACCTGCACCATTGGGGCCGATTATTCCAATCAATTGCCCTTCTGGAAGACTTAGATCTACATCCCATAGGACTGGTTTGCGTTCATAGGCAACGGAAAGGTCATGTATTTCTATTACAGGATTATCAACTTGTCTAATCATTTTTCAGGTGGTTTTGAATTCATGGATAATCCTTTTACTATTTTCTCGACATTAGAATGAACCATGCCGATATACGTTCCTTCAAAAGTTCCTTCTTGCCCCATTGCGTCAGAATACAGGCTTCCTCCGATTATGACATCGTGTCCTTTGCTCTTACAGCCTTCCAATACAGCTCTAATAGCTTTTTTGGATACTGAGGTTTCCGTATAAATAGCTGGGATTTTATTTTCGGTGATATAATCCACTAAATTGCTCACATCTCGTAAGCCGTATTCAGATAGGGTGGATATTCCCTGCAAACCTCTCACTTCAACATTATAAGCTCTACCAAAATAGCCAAAAGCATCATGTGCAGTCACCAAAACTTTTTTGTCATCTGGAATTTTATCAATTTGAGATTTTACAGCCTTGTGAAGGCTGTCCAATTGATTAACGTATTTTTTTGTATTATCTACATAATAAGACTGATGAGTAGTATCTGTTTTGATCAATTCATTGCTTAATAATTCTACCGCTCGTTTCCATAATTTAACATCAAACCAAATATGGGGATCAACTGCGCCTTGAAATTCGGTATTGTTTAAATGTGATTGTTCAGGGACCAATTCTGCCATAGCGATTACAGTCTTTTTTCGATTTAGTTTTTGCAGGATTTCTCCCATCTTTCCTTCCAAGAATAGTCCGTTATAAACTATGATGTCAGCTTGTTGTAATTTCTTTAAATCACCTTGTGTTGCTTTGTATAAATGTGGGTCAACCCCAGGTCCCATCAAGGCTTCAATTTTTGCTTTTTCACCGACTATATTTTCTACGGCATCCTTGATCATGCCGGTAGTACAAACAATATAGGTCTGTCCATCATTTATCTCTTTTGTATCACAAGAAATAAAGAGAATAAAAATAAAAATTACAGTGATAAATTTAGTGGGTGACCAATACATTTTCTGCTACTTCTTTACTAATGAATAATTTATTTTTTCCATCGACTAAGATTTCCATTGAGCCATCGAACTCCACTTTTTCTGTTACTTTAGTTTTGGCGCCAAGGTAAATTCCTATACGATCCAAATGTTGCAAAAACATAGAGTTGGTGTCTTTCACGGCTACTACAATTCCGTCACCTGAAATCTCAACTTCCGCTAAAGGTACTTGAGGCTTTTCTTTGAATAATCCATTTTCGTCCGGAATAGGATCTCCATGCGGATCGAACTTTGGATGCCCTAAAAATTCATCTAATCTTTGGATGAGTAGGGGGGACCTAATGTGTTCTAATTGCTCTGCTATTTCATGAACTTGATCCCAGTTAAATTTTAATTTTTCCACCAAAAACACTTCCCAAAGTCTGTGTTTTCTTATGACCTGTAGAGCGGAAGTTTTTCCTTTTTCTGAGATTTTAACCCCTTGATATTTTCGGTAAACCACCATCTCTTTTTCAGAAAGTCTGCGTAACATGTCCGATACTGAAGCCGCTTTAGTATCCATTTCTTCTGCAATCGAATTTGTTGTCACATCTAATTCTCCTGCATTAGATAGATGATACACTGCCTTTAAATAATTTTCTTCCGCAAAGCTTAATTTCTTCATTTGCCTCAAATTTAACGCAAGGTAAAATAAAATTAGGTTAATCTAAAAATAATTTTAATATTTATTTAATACCTCTTTTAAATGTAGATGAAGCCATTTTCTGAATAATTAAGTTTAATCTAAAAATTTATTTAGATAGTATTTTTCGTATGAAATTTACTAATTCCTTTTCTTGACTTTTCCATTGAATTTCAGCTTTGGGATTATTATTATAAAATTCTGTAGAGCTTAGTTGTTCTAAAGTGGTTTTTACTTCGGACTTTTGGTAATCGACCATTATTCCAGCATTGTATTGATCTAAAAAAGCTTTCCATTTTGGGTGTTGAGGGATAATCATAGGTGTTTTCAATGCTAAATAGTCATAAATCTTTGTTGGAAAACGACTCTTAATATTTGGGTTTAATTGATAGGGCAATAAAGCTATATCTGCTTTTCTGATTTCGGCAACTATTTCCGAATGCGCTATTGGCTTATTATCCGTTATTATCCGAATGAATTCGAAGTTTTTTGCACTTTCTATGATTTTCATAAGATATTCTTTATCAGAGGAATAACCTACTATATTTAAACAAATATTTGCTTTTTCTTCATGTAATTTTTTACAAAAATTAATGGTTTCTAAAGTGCCGTACTCTTTTCCTATAGTTCCACTGTAAATAAAGTTTAGTGGTTGTTCTTTGTGGAATTTTATGGGTTTTAAATCAGTGTTGAGATTGAGTATAGTTTTGTTTAAAAGCTTAATAAAGGGTTTTCTTTGAATGAATTTAAGTTGAGTTTCATATATTTCCTCTGCCAGGAAGTATCCATCCACAAAGTATTTGGACAAGTTCTCATTAAGTTTGATATAATTCTTTAAAATATATTTTGAAAGGCCTTTATAGATTTGATTTTGCTCTATATTAAATTGATAATTTTCCTGTATATCATAGATAATTTTTGTGCCAAATAAAATTTTGATTAAGTACATAACCCACAATAATTCAGGGGAGTTAGCTATTAGGAGTTTAGGTTTTAATTCAATGTATTTTTTAAAGATTGAAAAAGGGGCAAACAAACGTTTAATTGAATTTCTCTTGAAATTAAAGATGGGATAAAGAAAAATATTTTCACTATGATATTTCTTTTTTGAATCAAACCCTATGATATTTACCTCATATTTATTTGTTTGCGCTAATGATTGTCCAATCTTATAACAAGAACGAACATCATCTGCAGGTTTAAGTACCGAAGCGATTAAAATTTTTATTTTATCATCCACAGATTAAAGATATAAACAGAAAATGGAATTTAAAGAATTTATTGAAAAGGCTTGGGACAACAGAGAATTATTAAAAGATAAAGATACACAGATTGCTGTGAAGACTGTGGTCGAAGAATTAGATCATGGAAAAATTAGAGTTGCCGAACCCGATGGCAATGGAAATTGGAAGGTTAATGAGTGGATTAAAAAAGCAGTGATCTTATACTTCCCTCTTCAAAAAATGCAATCTATCAGTGTAGGCCCTTTTGAGTTTCATGACAAAATTAAGCTTAAAAAAGGTTATGAAAAATTGGGGGTTAGGGTAGTCCCTCACGCTATTGCCAGATATGGTTCATTCGTAAATTCTGGAGTTGTGATGATGCCTTCGTATGTAAATATTGGAGCTTATGTTGATAGTGGTACTATGGTTGATACCTGGGCAACAGTTGGAAGTTGTGCTCAAATTGGCAAGAATGTTCATCTAAGCGGAGGTGTTGGAATTGGTGGGGTTTTGGAGCCCGTTCAAGTTGCACCAGTTATAGTTGAAGACAATGCATTTATAGGTTCTCGCTGTATAATTGTAGAGGGAGTTCGGATTGGTAAAGAGGCAGTATTAGGTGCAAATGTTACCCTTACTGCCAGCTCAAAAATAATAGATGTTACCGGAGAAAAAGCTGTTGAGCATATTGGCTATGTTCCGGAAAGATCGGTTGTAATTCCAGGCTCTTTTACAAAGAAATTTCCAGCTGGAGAATACCAAGTTCCATGTGCATTAATTATTGGTAAAAGGAAAGAAAGCACTGATAAAAAGACTTCATTAAATGCTGCATTAAGAGAGAATAATGTTGCGGTTTAAACGTTTGCAAATTGTTTGGCATCTAATTTGAAGAGCAGACTATCTATGAAGAAAAAGTTGATTTTAATTTTCCTTTCGTGTTTATTTATTTTTTCTGCTTTGGGGCAAAAAAATTATGAGGATTTATATTCTGAAATACCACAAGAAGACTTTCCCGTGATCGAGAATGTACCTTTTGAAGCTGGTGAAGAAATTGAATATAAAATCTATTATAGTTTTATAACTGTAGGTAGAGGTCAAATAAAAGTTCATAAAAATCCATATAAAATCAATAATAGAGCTGCCTATAAAGTGGATGTTAGAGCAAAAACCACTGGAATGGTTGATTGGGTCGCTAAAATTGATGACCATTGGGGCGGATTAATTGATACGGCTTCACTCGTACCTCACCAAGCTTATAGGTTCATAAAGGAAGGTAAATATAGAAAAAATGAAATAGTCAAATATGATCACAACTCCCAAATGTTGGAAATCAAAAGTATGGGAAGAAAAGATGACGATTTTGGGGAACCTATGTATTATGAATTTCCGCCCCAAATTAGAGATCTTATTAGTGGATTTGCTTATTTCAGGGCAGTAGATTTTGATACTTTAATGCCAAAGGATACAATTAAAATACCTGCATTTTTTGAGGATACATTTTATAATCTTGAAATTGTCTATTTAGGAGATGAAACTTTAGACCTGGAAATTGGTAAAGTAAGAGCGCATAAAGTAAGCCCAGTAATGCCAGAAACTAAGATTTTTGACGGAGAAAATTCAATTTTAGGTTGGTTTTCTGCCGATAAAAATAAAATCCCTTTAAAAATTAATGCCGAGCTTTACGTGGGTTCTGGTGGATTGGAAATAACATCTTTTAGAAATATTAAATACCCCATAAATTTTGATATGAGTAATTAGACTTTTTCTATCAAATCAGTCTATAATTGGCTTTTCTTACTCAATTGAATTAATTTTGCATTTTAATTTTAAAAATCAAGAATGAAGAATATAGTACTATTATTAATGATTCCATTTTTTATGGTTTCCTGTGAAGAAAAAGATGAGCTTGACATAGCTAATAAACATTATAATGATGGGGAATACCAAAAAGCTATCCAATTTTATAATAAGCATTTGGAAATGAAACCTGCAGATGAAATTGCTATTTATAATAGAGGTAGGGCGTATGAAGAACTGGGTCAATATGAAAAAGCGGTAAATAATTTCTTAAAAGTCATTGAAATTGATCCTAGAAATATTGGAGCTTATCTTAGTTACGGCAAGCATTTTTATAGACAAAAAGATTATGAAAATGCTGCTTTTCAATTCGAAAAAGCTTATAAACTTAATACAAATTCCACGAAATCTGCGACTTTGTTGGCGAGGGCTTATCATAAGGCTGGAAAAGTAGAGGAGGCGATGGAGTATTATAATATTGCCATTAACAATGATAAGGATAATGCAGAAGCTTATTTGTACAGAGGTGCTTTGAAAGTTCACTTGAATCAATCAGGTGCATGTAATGATATGCAAATGGCTAAAAATATTGGATATGAAGGAGCTGAAGAATTATACAATAAGTATTGTAACTGATTTTTAACTCTTTTGATGTTTTAAGGGCGAAGAAATGAATTTTTCGTCTTTTTTATGGATCAATCTGAAAACCTGGGGAGAAGTATTTTTTAAGCATAGATTTTTGAGAGTCTGAAAAGGAAAAAGGATACATTTTTCACACCTCTGAATTGGGAGCGAAAAGCTTTGATCTTAGCATTGA
>NZ_JBNPEF010000030.1:0-9331 GCF_051117495.1 Marivirga sp.
CGAGAAAATTTATCACTCTGATGGATGAATTAATAGAAATAGCTCCAAAAATACTAATATTAGAGAAAAAGAAAGGCAAACTATCTTTAAATCAATCCATTACGGTGTTAGGCTGACGGCTATGGCTGGCTAGCGGATTGTCTTGATTTTTCCGAAAGGGATGCCTATGGCGTTCTTTCTTTTTGATCAAGTCCTCGCAGTTTATTGAACTGAATTTCAATGAAGATAACAAAATTCTGCTTTGTCAAAGGATATGAGCGAGGGCTAAACAGCCTTAGGCTGTCCTTTTGTTTTCTTTTGATACTTTTATGGTTAAATTTCCAGCTTTAGCTGGTTTTTAGTATTGTTATATAGTAGCAAAAAGAAAAAATAGAAACTACAAAATATAATTTGGTGTTTTCTTTCTGCAAATAGCATTTAAAAAACTCAAAATATGTAAAACCCCCCTTAATTTTAGGATTTCTAAATGATCGTATTCTATAAAAAGACCTTGTAAATCTGTTAAAAACCTGTTTTAAGGCATGTTTTATTTATCAGGAGAACCCTATTTATACTTGTTCAAGCTAATGTTTTTCTGTCTTGTGGATTTAAATCTTTTCACTTCATCTTTTCTTAAAGCTTCATGCTTGGTTTTTCTTCCCTGAACACGTTTTCTCCACATCCTAAAGCTGGATGGTTTCATTTCCTTGCGCATGATTTTAATGGTTTGCTTTTCGGTGATTCCAAATTGATTAAATATCGCATCAAAAGTAGTGCGGTCTTCCCAACCCATTTCCACGATTCTATCAATTTCTTCAGGCTTTAAGTCTTTGATTTTTTTCATGCAACTAAAACAGAAGAGAGGATTGATTGTTTTATGCTCGCATTTAAATTGTTTGGTGAAAACACCAAACTGGGGGAGTATCTAAGAGATTTAAATTAATAGAAAAACATATAACTAATCAATATAGCAGCAACAATACCAACTGCATCAGCTATTAAGCCACATGTTAAAGCATATCGGGAATTACGGATATTGACTGAGCCAAAATAAACAGCCAACACATAAAATGTGGTTTCTGTAGAACCTTGCATGACACTTACTAATCTTCCAACAAAGGAATCAGCTCCATGCACTTCCATTGCATCCACCATCATGCCCCTGGCCCCGCTTCCGCTCAATGGCTTCATTAATGCAGTAGGAATTGAGGGTACGAAATCTGTATTCAAACCTACAAAAGCTACCATAGCCTCTAAGCCATCTTTCAATAAAGCCATTGCTCCGGATGCTCTGAAAACACCCACTGCTACCAAAATGGCAATCAAATAAGGAATAATCATAACAGCATAACTAAAACCTTCTTTGGCACCCTCTACAAATGAATCATAAACATTTACTTTTTTCCGTACTGCCAAAATGATGAACGCTATGATAATGGAGAATAAAATAAAATTGGCAATATTGGAAGATATGGGTCCTATTTCAGATTGACTCAAGCTACTAAAAAAATAGATGATTCCTGCAATGATTAAGCTTAATAAGCCTAAAGACAGTAAAACGTTTTTATGAAACAAATTTATTCTTTGAACAATTGAAACTGCAATTAATCCACTTAAAGTTGAAAAAAAGGTAGTCAATAAAATGGGAATGAAAACATCAGATGGGTCTGCTGCACCAAGCTGCGAACGATAAACCATTATGCTGATAGGGATAATGGTTAAACCTGAAGTATTCAATACCAAAAACATGATTTGCGCATTGCTGGCAGTGTCTTTTTTGGGGTTTAATTCTTGTAAACTGTGCATGGCTTTTAGACCCAAAGGAGTGGCGGCATTATCCAAGCCCAACATATTGGCTGAAATATTCATGAGCATGGCTCCCATTGCTGGATGATTTTTTGGGATTCCTGGAAATAATCTAGAAAATAGGGGAGAGGTAATTTTGGCTAAAATAGCAACCATTCCACCTTTTTCACCTATTTTCATAATACCCAGCCAAAGCGACATTACACCCGTAAGCCATAAAGAGATTTCAAAACCCAATTTGGCATTATCAAATGTTGCTTGTGTCAGTGCCGGAAAAATCTCCATATCGCCCATGAAAATCCATTGGACCAGAGCAAAGACAAAAGCTATCAAAAAAAAGGCAATCCAGATGTAATTAAGAACCATTAGCTCATTTAATCATATTTAACTACTGCCCAGACTAGTGTCCTCACAAGTCTATTCTGGCATGCTTGCGGTTTGTGGAGACCCAAAACCGAAGCTGAAAAGTAGGACTAAAAAGAGGATTTTACAATATTGAGGGATAAATTTATGGTAAGAAATGATGAAAATAAGTGTTGGGAATTATCAATTTTCAGACTTTGGGGTTTGAAAAAATGTCCGACATCTTCAATGTCTGACATTCGTGCACAAATCTACTACAATTATCAATTGGAGTTTCATTAGTGATTAGAGTGATGTTAATAAAAAATAAATCAAGCCATTTTTGATTTATAGGAATTCTTTTCCTCTTCAGAATCGTACTCAGCTTTTCTTTCTTCAACAGGAATCGTCATCACTACATTAATGCCTTTTCCGGGTTTGGAATTAAAATAAACAGCCCCGCTTATAGTATTGACTCTTGCATAAATACTGCGCATGCCCATGCCCGAATCTACCACATTTTGCACATCAAATCCTACTCCGTCATCTTCATAGAATACATTGATTTCTCCCTCTATTTGACTTATTTGCAAGGTTATATGCGATGCCTGGGCGTGTTTAATCGTGTTGTTGATCAACTCTAATGCAATATGATAGATGTTACGTTCAACTTCTAAAGGCAATCTTTTTTGCAAGCCATAAATAGCAATTTCGGCTTTGATTTTTTCCGCCTCATTAATAGTCCTGACCATGTCTTTTAAGGCTGTTTCCAAACCAAAGCGGGTCAGCATATCAGTGGATAAATTATGAGATATTTCCCTGGTTTCCTTTATCGCTTCATTGATATTGTCTAGTAATTTACTTTTCAAGATTGAGGCAGTTTCGTTCTGTTCGGATTGGAAAAGTAATTTGATAGAGGACAGCCTTGCACCCAATCGGTCGTGTAAATCGCTGGCAATTCGATTTCTTTCCTCTTCCTGTCCGTGCATCATGGCGTTGAGTTCTTTCAACTCTTGCTCGGTTTTCATATTGGCAATCTCCTCATTCTTGAGCTTTTTCAAATACTCTTGCTTTTGGATAAAAAACCAAATAGTGGAAATGATTAAGATCACCAAAGCAATGCTAAATCCTAGGAATAGGTTTTTCTGAAAGTTCTTTTGTTCAATGGCCAGTTGTTGCTCTTTTATTTCGGCTTCTTTAAGTTCAGTCTCATATTTGGTTTCTAAGTCTTTTACTTCCTGCATCTTTTCGCTATCAAAAAGCGAATCCCTCAAGTGGTTATACTCCTGAAATAAAATAGATGCCTCTTCCACTTGGCCTATCCCCATTTTAGCCTTTACCATATTCGAATAAAGGTTCATTTTCCGGTTGGGGTCTCCTAGATATTCTGCCAGTTCGAGGCTTTTTTCATACTGCTCAAGGCTTTCTTTATATTTTTTTTGTTTTAAAAAGACGTTGCCAATGTTCATTCTTGTCCTTGCTATTTCAAAGGTGTCGTTTAAAGCTATTTTGATATTTATTGATTTTTCGTAATTATCTAATGCGGCTTTTAGGTTTTCTTTAGTTTCATATAGAACCCCAAGATTATTATAAAGATAAGAGAGGTTAATAGAATCATTAATAGCTTTGAATGATTCTAATGAATTTAGATAATAATAAATAGCAGAGTCATAGTCGAAAAATTCTGGATCATTAGATGAAAAAATAAACCCAATATTCATATTAATAATTGCAGATTTCTTATCTCTATTCTTTGGTGGTAGAAGTTTCTGGGCTTCCTGATAATATTTGAGTGCCAGTTTTGTATCTTCCTTCACATAATAATTAGCTAGGTTGTTATAGTTTCCTATTAAGCCTTCATAGTTTTTAATCCTTTTATTTATTTTTATGGCCTTATAGAAAAAATTTAGAGCATCTTTTCTATTATTAAAACTATTGGAAATTAGTCCTAAGTAATTATAACATAATGCAATGCCAACAGAGTCATTTTGTTGGTCATATAATTCTATGGCTTTTTGGAAATACTCAAATGAGGAGTCTAATTTATTTTCGTATCTTAATTCTTTGGCTTTATTATAATAGTGATTTTCCGTTTCTTGTGATAAAGTAACAGATAGACATAATAAATTTGAGAGAATGTAAATAAAAAAAAACCTCATCATTGTATAAAATTACAATAATGAGGCTTTAAATAAAAATATTATATTATTCTTCGATTTCACCTTGATTACCTTCACTACACCCAGTACAAGTTGTACTATCCATATCAGGCTCTTCAATTAATTCACAAGCTGAAAATGTGAACATGGCTACTATTACTAATGCGTACTTAATTGTTTTTAAAGCTTTCATATTGTTGTTGTTAAGTGTTTCCTATTAAAAATGATAACACAATATTAGGCTTATTTAACTTATTGGAAAACACCTATTTAGGGGTTTTTCAAACTATTTTGTAGGTATCAGTTAAATATAAAAGGGGGTGGCGATACCCTAGAATTAGGGTGTTTTTTTTATAAAAAAGGGGTATTCGCACCCCTTTTTTAATAGAAATGATAATCTTGTTAAAAAGTTATGTAAAGAATTGAAAATCAGAGTGATATTATGTTATTTATTACTATTTCAGCCAAGGATAAAAAGCATAAATATTTACTCCTATATACCCAAAATGTGAAATTTATACCCCCAAAAGGGTATTAAAAACACCCCTTTTTTATTTTAAAATACCCCTTTTCTGGTGTTTTTTAGAAAGGTTGGATGTTCTACCTTTGAATTGTCGCTTAAGAATAAATGCATTGAGCATTCAACCAAGATCTTTTATAATATAGCGACATCACCCGATGAGACGGGGCATATAAGATGATGGTTAACTTCTCCCCTATTGTTGTTAAGGTATCATTTGCCCCGTCTTTGAGGGTTTTTTTAGTTGTATATAGTATTTAATAAACAGAAGTAGATAAATGGTGTAAAAATATAGGGATTCAATTTAAAAACATTTGGACTATGAGCTTACCAAAATATTTCAGCAATCCTTATTTTCAGCCTCAGCATCAGATTTTACATCAGAAATTAAATCCAGTTCTGAAGATGCTTGCCAGTATCACGCAGGCACCTCAATCTTTTTTAGCTTTATGGGATGAAGACTACCAACAGCTTTATAATTTGGAAAATGAAAATTATGCACAGTTAAATATTGATTGTCAACTTTTTAAATCCAGGTTCTCCAAGCTCAATCAGGAAGTTATTTATGTTCCAAACGTCAGATTCCATACCCTTTTTCAAAATATTGAATTCTTTAAGTCATTTATTAATGAAGAACAGTTATTAATTTTTCCTATTGTTGATAATCAAGAGAATGTAAAAGGGTTAATCGGCATCATTTTGACCAAAGCCGATAATTTAGCTTTTGATTTGCTTGTTAAACAAATGGAATCGGTGGGCTTTTATTTAAACCAATTATTCCAAGAATATTTAGATCATCAAAAAAACAAGCTCCCAAATCATTTAAATTTAGAGAATCTACCTACCTCATTTTTTGAAGCGGAGATCAATCAACAACAATCCTTAGTTTCCAGCAATTTTAGCAAAACGCTGATGAGGAAACATCCGGCATTTGCAACTGATTGTTCGGCAGAAAAAAGAATGAGTAAACTTTTGAGTATGCCCTTAGCTGATTTTTATACGCTCATCAGCAAAATTAAGGATAAGCAAAATATGGAATATGTTTATTCCTGTTCTAATCCGGAAGGGTTAAAGCAATATTTTTTAATCAAATTACACATTGCCGAGATGAGCCCCGGTCAATATCGGTGTTTGGGAGTCCTTGAGGATTTTACGGTTCAAAAAGCTTACAGCAGTGTGCTGGATCAAATGATTTTTGATATTTCCCATGTGATGAGAAGACCTGTAGTGACCATGAAAGGCCTTACCAACTTAATTGATATGGATATATTTGATAGAGAAGAGCTTAAGGAAATTACCCATAAGATTAAAACCGTTTCCAATGAGATGGAGGAATACATTAGGGCCATGTTTAAGATATATGAAGCTAAACAGGATGCTATATATCATTTGTGATTTGTGTTAAAAAGGAACCGAGGCTCATTAAATGCCTCGGTTTTCTTTTTTAAATAATATTCAATTCTTTCCCCACTTTAGTAAATGCTTCAATGGCTTTATCCAAATGCTCTTTATCATGAGCTGCGGATAATTGCACCCTAATTCTTGCTTGCTCTTTTGGCACTACCGGATAGAAAAATCCTATTACATAAATGCCTTCTTCCAATAGTCTGTCAGCAAATTTTTGAGATAGTGATGCATCATATACCATGATCGGAACAATTGCAGAATCCCCATCTTTTATATCGAAACCTGCTTTTTTAATGTTCTCTTTAAAGTAATTGATATTATTTTCAAGCTTATCCCTTAATTCAGTGGAGCTGCTCAATAAATCAAATACCGCAATGGAAGCCCCCACAATAGCAGGAGCTAATGAGTTTGAAAATAAATAAGGCCTTGATTTTTGTCTCAGCATATCAATGATTTCCTTCCTACCGGAGGTAAATCCGCCCATTGCACCGCCTAGAGCTTTTCCTAAAGTACCTGTAATGATATCCACTCTTCCCATCACATTATTGAGTTCGTGAGTTCCCCTGCCAGTTTTTCCAATAAAACCTGTTGCATGGCAATCATCTACCATCACCAAAGCATCATATTGTTCGGCTAAATCACAAATTTTATCTAATTGCGCCACATAACCGTCCATGGAGAAAACGCCATCTGTTACAATGATTTTACTTTTAGCATCTTTAGCTTTTTTCAATTGCTCCTCCAAATCCGCCATATCATTATTTTGGTATCGATATCGAGCGGCTTTACACAATCTTACTCCATCAATAATGGAAGCATGGTTCAAGGAATCAGAGATAATGGCGTCTTCTGGCCCCAATATAGGCTCAAATACTCCACCATTAGCATCAAAAGCAGCGGCATAAAGAATGGTGTCTTCGGTACCCAAAAAATCTGCAATCTTTTTTTCCAATTCTTTGTGTATATCCTGAGTTCCGCAAATGAAGCGAACGGATGACATCCCAAATCCGTGTGAGTCTAGGGTATTCTTAGCTGCTTCCAATACTTTTGGGTGAGAAGAAAGCCCTAAATAATTATTCGAACAGAAATTTAAGACCTCTTTCCCGCTATCTGTTTTGATAGAGGCTCCTTGAGGAGTGGTAATAATTCTTTCTTTTTTATAAAGGCCGTCTTTTTCGAGTTGTTCAAGTTCGCCCTGTAGTTTTTTCTGAAGATTTCCGTACATATTTCCTGAAATTTTACTTTTCAACAAAGATAAGCTTCATTCTATGAATCACCATTAATTCATAAAGTTTTCAATTATTAGAAATTTTTATGTGTCGATACATATTGTATTATATTATTAAAAATTTACATAATATACGGTTCCTTAGAGGTGTGAATTCATTTTAGCGCACAAAAATGTACTTTGATTTTATTAAAAGGAGTAGTGGATTGATTTAAAGGGACTATATACTTATTTATCGATTAATTGTACAATTGTAATGTTTTGATCATATCCTGTTTTTCTACCTTAACATGCGAATCTAATTTTGCATGCATGATTCAGAATATTCAGCAGGAATTGATGCTAAATCAAAAAGATAATTTTCTCGTTAACAAAAAAATGGAAAATGGCTTTACAGCTTTTAAAGATTTCTTCGAGTCTGCCAATAATCCCATGTTTATAATTGATTTAGATTCCTGTCAATTATTAAACGTTAATGGTCATTTTGTAAGTAAGCAGTCTGAATTTCAAAATGCAGTCAAACTATTTGAATTCAAATTGCAAAATAAGGACACTTCTAATTGCATCAATGTTCAAGACAATGGTAAATCATTTCTATTTAACATTATTTATAAAAATGAGAATAAAGCATTAGTTCAGATATTTGAATCTCTTATAGAAGTACCTAAAACTAACAATGGAGCGTTCAATTATTCAGAGCATCCTTTTAATGATACTCCTAGCTATAAATCTTTGCTTAATAAACTACCAAGTGGCATCATTCACACTAATAAAAAATTTGAAGCTCTTTGGTTCAATGATAAGTTTAAGTCTTTATTTGGTCGGGAAATTGAGGATAAGTTTAATTTTATTGATGCCATTTATGTTAAGGATATTTCTCAATTCTGGGATAAAATTGAAAAGCTAAATGCTGGGGAGGAGCAAGTTAAATTTTCTTTTGTCATTCATAATGTTAAACAATCAAAAGAAGTTTTTATAAATGCAACGGCTATTGCTACTGGTAAAAAACAGAAAATAGAGGACGGTTTTATTTTTATTTTAGAAGATAAAACGGAGAATATGCATTTCTCAGAGGAAATTACCAAACAAAATTTGGCTTTAAATCAAATTAATCATGAATTGGATAAATTTCTCTATAGTGTTTCCCATAACATAAGAGGGCCAATCGCTTCCTTAGAGGGATTACTGAAAGTTATTGAAATATCTGATGTGCAAACAGTCAATGAATTGAAGCATCATTTAAGGCTTAATTTAAGACTATTGAATGGGTTTGTGAGTGACATCAACAATGTGGCCACCAATATTCATACTCATGTTAATTCTCAAGAAATCAACCTCAGGGATATTCTAGAGCAGACAGTTTTATTCGTTGAAGATATTTACCATATCAAGCCTATAATTAATTTTGAAGTCCCTGCTACCTATACCGTGAAAACAGATGCCAATCGCTTAGGAATGGTAGTAAAGTGCTTGTTAAAAAACAGTTTTCAATACCGGGATAATCGTAAAAATGATTTTAAAATTGAATTTAAAGTAAAGGAAAATGAAGATTTTCATTTACTGGAAATTATAGATAATGGAATTGGAATCCCAGAAAAAGTAATGCCTCATATTTTTGATATGTTTTATAGAGGGACCGAGCTTTCAAGCGGGAATGGAATGGGACTTTATAACAGTCGGGAGATTTTAAAGAAAATAGGCGGAACTATGAATATTGAAAGTAAGGATAGGGAATGGACTAGAGTTAAAATTTATTTGCCCATAAATCAATGCTGTCCTAAATAATTTAAAATTGAGATAAAAACCTAATCCTTCTGATATTTAATCCAGCTTTATCCATATTCAGGAAAAAGAACCCCCTGTTTGCCTTGATTTTGTAGTTTGGGTGGG
>NZ_JBNPEF010000040.1:0-9064 GCF_051117495.1 Marivirga sp.
AATCATTAAATGTTTTTTATAACCATCTGTTCGAAAGACAAAAAATTAAAATGAAAAGTTATGTGGCAGTGCAAAGAAAATTGCTAGTACTAATTTATACGCTATGGAAAAAAGAAGAAAGATATAAGGATAAATTTTTATTAGAGCAGCCCCGAGAGGCCGCCCTAACCGAGCTGGATCAAGTCCGCTCTTGATTTGTTTTCCTAATAGTAAATTTAATAAAAAATTATTTGGTTCTCAACACAGAATCTCTGTGGTTAAGATTGGTTAATTTTTGAGCGTTGTATGTATATGGCAGGAATCAAAAGCACCATTAAAGTAGGATTTATGATCAATCTATGAATAAAACTGATATACATATGATCAATGTCAGTATAAAACCGTAAAATGAAATACGGAATTAACAAAAAGAAAAAACCTACTGCTTCCACTGTCAATCCAAACTTCACATACTTTTTATCATAAAATAGCCCATAAATTAGCAAAAGTACTAAATTATCATTGATCAAGAATCTAATAGTTCTATTGATGATGAATTGATATTCAGAACTCAAATCATCAGAAATCAATAAACTATAATCAAAACGTTGACCTATAAAAACAATGACCAAAGCTGTAATGCTAATTAGAATCAGCAGAACTCTAAGTTTTCGATCAGGTTTTAGCCAGTCTTTATTTTTCATTGACTTTAAAAATCCAAAGTGCCCACATACCAAAAACGGCTATGTAAATAAATGCAGTGAATAAATATTTATGACTAAAATATAAAAAATCAGGCATTGAAATAGTCACGTGAAACAATAATAAAATCCTAAGCAGGTTAAATAAATGAATTACTAATATGCCTAAAGGAATAAACCACAACATGCTTTTGCTCAGATTTCCGTAAGCAAATAGGAAAGCAATGAAAATAACCATGACATTTAGCCCATTACATCCTTCGTAAACAGATAATACTGCTCTGGCATCTTTAAAAATAAAGATACTTTTCAAATCTTCTTTCGGACCTGTGCTAATTTTATCTTCATAAAGATCAATAATATCTGCTGTTTGCTCCGTTACCCATTGGGTCATAATATCGGCTTTCCCTTTGGATGCATCCAAATAGAAGCCGTAAACCACATTTAATATGATATACAAGCCAATAAACTTGGCCAGAAATAAAATGGAAGGTTTAAAATCTTGATATAAACTCACTGGTCTTTAATTTTGGCAGGAACTCCGGTAGCCGTTTTATTGGCCTCTAAATTTCTTGTTAATACACCTCCTGCACCTAAAACAGCATTTTCACCCATTTCCGATCCATTTAAGATATTGGCTCCACTACCCACAAAAGCACATTGCCTTAATTTAACATCCCCAGCTAAATTGGCACCGGGCATCAAAGAACTAAAATTATCCAATTGGCAATCATGCCCAATGGTAGCATTCAAATTTACCAACACAAAATCTCCAATATGAATATTGGTGGTTAAATTAGCCCCTGCACAAATAATACTACCTTTCCCTATTTTTATAAGGTCATTAAATATAGCATAAGGAGAAATAACTTTCGAAAATTCCACTTTTGGGTTGGTAATTTTTTCAACTACTTTTTTTCTGATTTTTCCATCTCCAATAGCCAAAGCTATAGATATAGGTCTTTCCCATTTATTGAGCTGTTCAATATTGCCTAAATATAATTTACCAAATTCAGCAGATTTATCTTCATCATCAAAAAAACCTAAAAAATGATATGGATATCCCTTTTTAATTAATTGTTGCACTATCAAATTCACTTCCCTTCCAAAACCCCCTGCCCCAAATATTGCAATTTCTGTCATCTCTACACTGTTTGTTTAATAATTTTGGCAGGATTTCCTACTACCACTGAGTGATCCGGAATATCTTCCACTACCACTGCCCCCGCACCTATTGTGCACCAATTTCCAATTTTTACTAAGGGGATGACAGTAGCACCTGCACCAATTAAAGTGCCATCCCCTATTTCTACCCCTCCACAAAGTGAGGCATTCGGTGCAATATGTGCAAAATTACCAATATTACAATCATGGTCAATACTGGAGGAAGTATTGATAATCACATGCTCACCAATTTTAGTATCCGCATTGATAATAGTTCCAGGCATTATAACAGTTCCCTCTCCTATTTCTACGTGTGAGCCAATATTTGAAGTTTTATGAATGGCTATACCAAATTCTGCATCTTTCAACTGTTCTACTACCTTTTTACGGGTATTGTTTTTCCCTATGGAAACAATACATTCCTCAATAGGATCATTAAAGTCTTTTGTTTTTCCTATTACAGGAATCCCCCAGAGCTCTTTTTTAGATTCATCTTCATCATAAAAGCCCTTCACTTGAACACCTTTAGATAAAAGAATATCCACTATTACTTTTGCATGTCCACTGGCTCCGAATAAATACATTTAATTATATGTTTTTTAGTAATAAATTTAAAAATAATTAAAGGGATAATTATTACGCTATATTTTTTAATAATCAACAACAAAAAGAACCTTCCTTGCACTAACCTAAGTTTCCCTTGAGTGGAGGTTAGGATGCTGTGCCTAATCAAAAACTATCTCAAATTCCACTCTCCTATTTTTTGCTCTGCCTGCAGCCGTATCATTACTTTCTATAGGCTGCATTTCTCCATAACCAACGGCATCCAATCTTAAAATGGCAATGCCTTGATCCATTAAATATTTTTTTGTGGCCTGTGCCCTTTTATGTGACAATAATAAGTTGGCATCATCATCCCCTTGGTTATCGGTATGTCCTGAGATTTTCAATTTATAATCTGGATTTTCCTGCATAACGGTCACTACTTTATCCAAAATCGGAAGCGATTGCTCCCTAATGACATCCGAACCTAATTCAAATTCGATTCCTTCCAATGCTTCCTTTAATACCTCCTTGGTTTCTTCTGTAATCTCAGGGCAACCATTATTTTCCGCTACCCCTGCCAAGGTCGGACAATCATCCTCAATATCAATAATACCATCTCCATCTGTATCTTTTGGTTTAGGTTTTTCCCAATCCATACTTATGATTTTAATAGTGATACGGTCTTCTAATGCAATACCATTTTTCAGGGCAACATCCGTATTGGAATAGAAAGCTACTTTCTCCCCTGATCCCTTGATTCTTAATCTATCGGGATGCACATTCTTTTTTTCAAAATAATCGGCAACTGCCTTTGCCCTATTGTAAGACAACCTATCATTTTCAGCCTCTAATGGTAATTGAGATGTATGACCTATGATCTGAATCTGCATTTGCGGATTGCTTTGCAATAATGAGGCAAATCTATCGAGTTCAAAATAGGCATCAGATCTGAAGATGTCAGCATTATTTACAAAAGTGATGTGATGAACAGGGATTTCTGAACCAACCTCAATTGGTAACATTCCCAATTTCTGATCCTGTTCCAAATATTCGTTTAGTTTGGTTAAATCCTGATATTGCAATATGCCGACATACCCCTTTTTTTGTGGTAAGTATTGATACAAAGCCCCTTTTTCTAAAATATGAGAGAATCCATTTTCTGCATTGGAAATGACATCCTCATTTTTTTCATAATTATTGGTATTAACAAACTCAATCTCAGCTTCTAATTTATTTCCATTTGAAGCATCCACTACCCCACCTTTTAAAAGTAAAACAGGATCGGGTCTAAATTTATAAGGCAAAGTCATTTCGTAAATATCCTTTGAGCCCGCAATACTACCTTTGGTTGTAACATAATAGGCATTTTCACCTGCAGCATCTATGGTATAATAAGCCTCAAATTCTTTGGAATTTACATCAGTTCCCAAGTTTTCTGGTTTTGACCAATTTTGCCAGCTGTCATCCAATCTTTTTGAATAGAATATATCAGCATCACCATAGCCATTGTGACCATAAGATGAAAAGAATAAGGTCTTATTATCTGCCGCTAAAAAAGGCGAGAACTCAGGTGAAGAGGTATTGATTTGTCTGCCTAAATTGACAGGTTTTGACCAGTTTCTTTCATCTATTCTAAAACTCACATATAAATCTTGGTCGCCATAACTTTCTTCCGTTTCGATTGCTAATAAAAGCGTTCTTTCATTATTAGCCAGATAATAATCAATATACTCATTTAAATTGTAAAACTCCTGAATATAAACCATCTGCGGATATTGCCAACGACCGCCTTTTCTATGAGAAATAGAAGCTCCATCCAAAACATCGCCATATTCATTATACCCGTTGATTACCAGTAAAGTATTGCCATCAGGCGTTACAGAACTTACCCCATTAGGATATTTATCATTCAAGGGCTCTCCAATATTTTGCGCTCCCGACCAAGATCCGTTTCGCTTTTGCGAAACATAAATATCTTGTGGATCCTTTGAACCTGCATAATTTTCAGGGTAATTCTGCCTAGCAAAAAATAAAGTATTGCCATCTGGGGAAATTACGGGCTTTGTTTCCTGATAAGATGAATTCACATTAGAACCTAAGCTTTTAGGAATATCTTGCTGAGCCCAGCTTATGTTGATTGAAAATATGATCATAAAGATTGATAGTGGTTTATGCATGATCGGTTTTTTGTACAAATTAATTGAAATATATGCATTTAAAGAAAGTAACAGAAATTACTTTTTAAAATTTTCCATCCAATATTCCTTCTTTCACCAATTCTGCGATGATTAATTCGGTCATGTCACTTTTAAAACGGAATTCATCTCTTATATCCATCACATAGGCTTTGACTCTCATTTTGTAATAGAAATGATTATTATTGGCTTCATTCAAGAAAAGAACTGTAATGGGTTTTCCCAAATAAATATATTTAGAAATCGTAGCCGCTTGTGTGGCAATTTCCCTAGTTTTGATGGTGTCGATTGTAAGCGGTAAGTAAATTTCTGCCACTACCTGACAATTGGGCTCTCCTGCATTGGAATTGGATAAGGAACTGTTCATCATCACCGCATTAGGTACTGAAACTAGCGAATCATCCGGAGTCACAATCCGGGTGGAACGTAAACCTATTTCCACCACTTCTCCATAATATTTATCCACCTCTATTTTATCTCCAGAAACAAACGGTCTATCTAATAGAATAACAATTCCGCCAAAAATATTTTTCAAAATATCCTGTGAGGCAAAACCAATTGCAACACCAATGGAAGCCGAAACTGCTAACATAGAGGCAACAGAAGGCTGATAAATTACCACTATGATAAGGATAATAACAATGGTCCATCCTACAATTTTCACTATTGGAATAGAGCCTTTGAAAGCGATTCTGTACTTAGTGCTTCGTTCTGCTAGTGCATTTAGGATATAGGTAATGATGCGAATGAAAACAAAGCCAAATATTAAAAAGACTATAGTGTAGAATATATTTCCACTTGATATCAAGTTCGATAATTCTTGAATTTTACTATCTCCAAATCCATCTTTGTCCGCACTACTTTCAGTTTTTACCACTATTGTATCTGCCACTACATCTTTTGAAGATTCCGATTGGTCAGATTTATCAACTTTATCCTCTTCCTGCGAAGCATTCTTAACCTTTTTGATTGAGTCTTTTAATAATAAAGGCTTTTGTAAAGTATCGGTTTTCAGATTCTGCTTAAGCGAATCAACCGAAGGCTTAACTCCTATTAAACTTTCTTTTTTAATTTGGGTGCTATCCTGAGCTTGAACTTGAAAAGCCATCAAGATTCCCAAAAGAAAAGAAAACATCCAATTCATATAACCTGATTTCATAATAAGTTTCTTGATTTTAGGAGTTGAACTGTATTTCTATAAATGATAGGGTTAACCAAGAATTGCGATTCCTTTTCGATCAAAACACCATCTTCCAATAATTCCAATATTAAAAATTTTGCTCTGGTAAAGCTATAGGATAATACTTTAGCCAATTGATCCAATTGTAATCCGTCATGCATAATGAGCGCTTGCAAAACAAACACCCTATCATTTTTCAAAGATGATAAAAAGCTAAAATCAGGTTTCTTGAAATTCTTGATAACTATAGTTTGGTCATCTACTTTTTTGGTAGATAAAAGCCAGAACATCAAAGCCATACTAATATTACTTTTGGCAAAATTATTCAAATCCTTGAAAAAGCGTTCTTTCAAATACTGCTGTCTTTCTTCTTCCTTCAACTTTTTAAACTTTTTATCATTGGCATCTTTTTCTAAAGCCTCAAATTTAATTTTAAAGCCACTAATCCTGTTTCTCTTGATAATAAGCTGACTTATCTCGTCATCACTTAGTGGTTCCAACGGAATATGATAGCTGAAAAAAGCACTCATTTTTAGGGATCTCTCCAAGTAATTAAAAGTATAAATAGACATAGAGCCGATCCAAAAAACATTGCGTTGAGTAGCCGTCATGATATCAATAAACTCCACCAAAGCTTTCTGACCATGCATTTCCCTTAAAAAAAGCTTTTGCAAATTCTCAAATATGATAATCCGCTTCTTTCCTGAATTCAAATGTTCAATTATCGAATCTATATCTGAAAACTCAGTTTCCAATAAATCAGAAAAGTATTTAATTAAATGGTTAGGATCAGGATTATTTAATTTTAACTCAGTACGGATTGGGACATTATTAAATTTTACATTTTTAACAGCATAATTGATTAGGGAAGTAATACCACTCCATTTTTCGGCAGTAAGCAAAACCGATGCATATTTCCCTTCAGTCCATGCCATATAAGCTTTAGAAAGCTGTTCAATTTCCTTTTTTCTGCCTTCAAATAATACCATATCGGTTAATGGTTCGATGGCATATAATCTTTTATAAATAATTGGCAGTCCTTCTATAACTTGATTAGATTCGTTTAAAAAATCTGAGACGGCACGGTTTGGCTCATTTTCAATAGTAGCAGACAGAAATCGTTTGGACAATTGGTCTTTCAGTTCCCAAGCTTTCTGATAATACTTAAGTGTGAACTTTTTGACTACCACATAATACTGTTTTATAAAATCTAAAGCTTGTTGGGTAATTGCTTCAGATTTATGAATGGCTTTAGCTTTGCTAATTCTAATTTTTAAGGCCGATACGTTTTCATTTTCCTTTAGCTTTTGAAGTTCTTGAATCAGCTCATCTTTCAACTTTTTCAATTCAACATTAGCTTGCTCGATGACCTCCTGAATTTGATCATCTACTTCTTCAGCGGTATTCTCAGCTCTTTCAAATCCATCCACTACAATTTTCCTAGCTTCATTTTCACTTGACTCAGAACCCAATGAATTAGAGGCAGAACTTAAAACATAATGAACAATTTCATCTATATCTCCAACCTTGATGAGCAACTCACCCATTTTTTGAAATATATTACTTTTTAAAGCCTCAAGTTTATTGTTAAGCTTGGGCTTTACCTCAAAAGATAATAACTCATAATTTGAAATAGACGATAATTCATTATCCTCTAAAGGACTATCAAAATTATTTGATTTGGTAACCACATAATCATTGGCCAATTTTTCAATACGTTCCCCTATCAAATGTTCTAGCCTATCCATCTGATTTAAAATGGTATTTTTGGAAAGGCTTTCCTGCATTTTCTGAATTAAACCTTGGTCTAGTTGCTTATTTGTTATATATTTTACTTGAGTAATCTTTTTAGATATATCTTCTTCCTCATTTTCACTATGATCAAAAGTCGATTGGGCTTCAGCTAAAAATGATTTAATAGGATTTATAAAATTTACTTTCAATTTATCATGCCAATCTTCTACATTAGCATTTAACCCTTTAATACTTTTTTGCATAAAGGATTGCAAAGCTGATAGTTCTAATTCTGAACGCCAGTCTTCAAAAAGTGCATGTATGGTATTATTCCAATGATGGTGTTTTCTAGCAAACTGTTTTTTAAACTGCTTAAAATCCTTATCAAGTCTTTTTGGATTAAGTAATTTACTACTAAATTCTATAGTACCAGCAATCTCAAATTCTTCCTCATAGGATTTACATAAATGGAGATATTGGTCATTAATTTGCGTTTTAATTTTCTTTAAAAAATCGGAATCAAATCCTAATTCAGAACTTTTGAAATCGGTATGGTTTTCGTCAGTAGGTAAGTCTTCAAACACCCTTAACTTGACTAAAGAAGCCGTAAATTCTTTTGATATATCATGGTTAACTTCATTAATTGAATCCAGAAAACCGTTAAAGAACTGTCTTTCAAACAATGCCTTGGCTTTGATTTCATGTTTCCAATATTTCAATGGCTTTTTCTGCTTTCTGAAAGCATTTATAAAGTGAAAAGGCCATTTGCTCAAACGGAAAAAGAAAATCTTAAAGGGCTTTCTAAATTTTAATCCAAAGCCATCTTCTTTTTGAATTTGGAACCTATCCGGCTGTTGTTGTTTTATGATGACATCAGGCACAGAAGAAAGTAAATTTTGAAACTCCGTGATGAGAGAAGCATGTAATTCTTCAAAATCCGCTTTTTCTATTTGTGGATGTTCAGAATAAGTGTCTTTTATAAAATCATAAACTGCTTGTTTATAATCATCATCAGCCTTGAAATTCGCCTCATCAGTTTGAACAGGTTTTTGTTTTCTAACAAATTCTAAATGGGTTTTTAGAAATTCTTTCTTATGCTGTATAAGCTTTTGGAAATACTCCTGTAAAAATGAATGCCATTGGGATGCAAGCTGTTCCTGATTTTCTTCCATTAAATAATTTATATGCACTTTTAAAATTAATGCATTTTACCAAATATTCAATTATGGTACAAGGAAAAGCCCCTAAATCCCCAAAGGGGACTTTTGACTCCCTGAATTAGTGTTTAGTTTTTAAAAAAAGCTGACGGGTGTGGGTTTGGTCAGAGGGGAGTTTGAAGTTGAAGAATGGTATTTGAGAATTAGAAGTGAATTTCCACATCTTTGAAAATAAAATATTAATGAAATTATTGTATTGCAATTCACCAAAATCCCATTAAGTCAATACCGTCCTAAATAAAGAGAGGGGTTTAAGTTTTATCCCAAAATATTAATTTTGGGTTGACACAAAAACCAAAAAACCCCTCATGAGCAATATTACACTTTTTGCACAGATAATTAAAAAAA
>NZ_JBNPEF010000032.1:0-72141 GCF_051117495.1 Marivirga sp.
TGGAAATATTCGAGAATGCCCTCTGGCAAAAACAACTCAATTAAGCTCTGATCCACTTTGTCTTTTTTTTTGACAAAGTTAATTCTTCAATCCTAAATCCCCAGATTTATTGCTTGATCCGTATTTTTCTTATATGATCTCCTATAGACATGACTTTAAGGTTGTGGTTCTAAATTTATTCAAAAATAAATAAAGTTATTTAAATATGATTAAAACGACTAATATTTTTTTAGTTCTTTGTGTATGTTTAACAAATAAATCTTAAAATTATGAAAAATTTGAGTATTGAAAGGATGATCCAGACTAATGGAGGAGAGCCTACATGTGGAAACTCCTTCTTTATGGCTTTTACTGGACTTGGTGTGATAGTTGGAGCTTTTGAAGGGGATGTGACTGGATATCACATGAAGTTCATGGAATGTGTAGGAATTATTGACTAAAAACTTAAAAACTATGAAAAAATTAAATTTAATTCAAATGTCAAATTATTATGGCAAAGGCTTAGATGTTTCAGATGAAAATTGCGCTGTTGCAGGTGTAATAGGAACCGTTTTAGTTATTGCTAATCCAGTTGCAGGGCTGACTTTTTTTGGAGGAATGGCATTAGCTGGCTGTGATTTAATATAAGTTTCAAAATTAACAAGGATATGTAATATTACATATCCTTGTTTTTCTTGAATTTTTTAATTAAAAATAAAAAAATTAATTTTATTTAAATTATGAACCGTAAGGTAAAATATTATTTAAATTTTCTAATAGTAGTCATATCTGTGCTATCTTTTTTCTTGCAGCATATCATCCATAAAGAAACAGTTTTAGGAATTGATATCGATTTTATATATCCACTTTTAATTTTTGCATTGTCTTCAACTTTACTAAAATACAATAATAAATAATTTCAATGATGAATAAAAAATATCTGTTTTTGATACTAGTTATCTTGTTTGATATTTCATTATTTATATCAAATAACTATTTAATAACTGACAGTATTTTTTATGAGCATTATCAAAGTCAAATATCTGAAGAAAATATACTAGACATCTTAACTTTTAAGGATAAGTGGGAAGGGTTGAATTATTTAATTTTACCATTTATTATTTTGGTCAAAATAGGTTTACTTGGATTCTGGTTATTAAGCGCAAGCATTTTATTCAATATCAAATTAGGGTTTTCAAAGGTTATAGAATGTTTAATAATTGCTGAATTTGTCTTTATTTTCCCTCCTCTTATCAAAATGGTTTGGTTTTTTCTTTTTCAGAATGATTATACTTTATTAGATGTACATTTTTTCGAACCATTATCAATTTTTTCAATGTTTAATCCAGCCTATTTGGACACATGGATAATTTACCCCTTAAAGACTTTAAATTTATTTGAATTTTTTTATATCCTATTATTGTCATATGTAATTGCCAAAAAAAGCTCACTTGATTTTGACGCAAGTTTGAAATTTAACTTTGCAGGATATGGTTCCGCCTTAGTAGTTTGGATATTATTTGTCACATTTTTGTCAATTAATTTAGGCGCATAATGAAAAAGAGACTTCTCATCATTATTGGCTTAGTAGTGATAGGTCTTTTGTCTTGGATGGGCTATTCAAGTGTTCAAAAATTAGATCAGAAAAATAAGTCAGAGGCAATTGTTCAAAATCTAAATTCCTTAACCAATAATTTGGGATTGAAAGTACTAAATAATAATCAGCCGACTATTTTCATGTATTTTAATAGTGATTGTCATTTTTGCCAATGGGAAATGAAAGAGATTGGTGAGAACATCAAAAAATTTCAAAATTATCAGTTGCTATTGGCCTCTTTTGAACCTAAAAATGAAGCGTTAGATTTTCTTCTGCAATACAAACTTGCACAATATTATGTTGAAGTCGATCCTGATTCATTGACCAACACAATTTCAGGAGGCGTACCGCAAACTTTTATTTATGAAAATGGCTTGCTGCAAAAGCATTTTAAAGGGGAAGTGAAGATAGAAGCTATTTTAGAAGTTTTGGAATGATGAAATAGTTATTGGAACTGTATTTTAGCAAAACCTGACAGGTTTTAAGTTAAAAAAACGCATCAGTTATTTAAAGAAATTTAGAATTTTAATGACGGCAAATCTGACAGGTTTCATCGCTGAAAGATATTTAAACGAACCAACCTAATGTTAAAAAAACTCAACCAATATTTCGTTCAGCAGCATGGTCAATCGGATTGCGGGCCAGCATGTTTGGCTTCCATCATCAAATTTCATAGAGGCGAGCATAGTTTGGATGAAATCAGAAGGATTACGGGAACCACTCAAACAGGCACAAAATTATTGGGGCTATATCAAGGAGCAAAAGATTTAGGTTTTGAAGTGGAGGGCTTAGAAGCTGAATCTATTGAAAATTTAAGGGAACTGAATTCCCCTGCTATTTTGCATGTTGTTTTAGAGAACAGATTACAGCATTATGTAGTTTTTTATGGTTTTCAAGAAGACCAATTAATAATTAATGATCCGGGTAGGGCGGTAGAATTATGGTCAAAAGAAAAACTAGAAAAAGTATGGCAGTCCAAAGCTTTGTTAAAGCTGACACCCAACAAGAATTTTGAAAAAGTCAAGTCCAAAAAGAAAAAATACGAAAACCTGCTCAGTTGGGTAAAGGAAGATATCAATATTCTTTTGGCAGCACTCTTTTTAGGTATTTTAATCGCTATTTTTTCATTGGCCACGGCCATTTTTAGTCAAAAGTTGATTGATGTTATTTTGCCAACCAAAGAAGTAAGCAAACTCATCATTGGATTGGTTTTATTTGCCTTGATTTTATTGATTAAGATGGGGTTAAGTTATGTGCGATCTACATTTTTGATCACACAAAGCAAGGATTTTAACAATAGAATGATTGCATCTTTTTTTCAATCACTTTTACATATTCCGAAACCATTTTTCGATTCAAAAAAGACAGGGGATATGGTAGCGAGAATGAATGATACTAGACGCATTCAATCCTCAATTAGTAATTTAATCGGTAATCTTTTAATAGAGTTTTTGGTCATCATTATTTCGCTGATTGGGGTTTTTGTTTATTCATGGCAAGTAGGGCTAATTGTTTCTGTTTTTATTCCAGTTTATGGTTTGATTCTTTGGCGATTGAACAAACCTATCATCAATGCTCAAAAAGATGTGATGAGTGCTTATGCGCTCAATGAAGGAAACTACATAGATGTGATTACAGGCATAGCAGAAGTAAAGACAACTGGAACTATCAATCTTTTTCATAAGGCCACTACCTTTTTATATAAAAACTTTCAAGACCAGATATTCAAATTAGGTAAAATTCAAGTAAAGTTTGGGTTGCTAACGGAGTTGGCTGGGATATTACTCGTAGTAAGTGTAATATCTTTAGCCTCCTTTTTAGTACTTAAAGGGGATCTTTTAATTGGTTCTTTGGTGGCTTTATTGTCCCTTTCTGGTTCTATAGGCCCCTCTTTGACCAAAATAGCACTTTTTAATATTCAGTTTCAAGAAGCAAAAGTGGCCTTCAATAGAATGGAGGAATTTACAAGCATAAAAACGGAAGATAAAGAAGGGAAGGAAATTGAAATCGAAAAGATCGATAATTTAACTGTTGAAAACCTTAATTTTCATTATCCTGGTTCATTAAACTTATTGAACAATATCAACATGAAAGTGGAAAAGGGGAAAATCACTACCCTTTTGGGAGAAAGTGGTGTGGGCAAAAGCACCATCTTTCAATTGGTTCAACGATTTTACACACCATCAGAAGGCTCCATAAAATTAGATGGAACACCAATCAATGATTTAGAATTAGTACGTTATAGAAAATTAATAGGCGTTGTTCCTCAAGACATTAAGGTTTTCAATAATTATTTACTTTTTAACATTTGCCTGAGTGATGATCCTGCTGAAATGGAGAAAGTTGTCAAATGGTGTAAGGACTTTGGCTTTGATAGGTTTTTTGAAAAATTCCCTCAAGGATATATGACATTGTTGGGTGAAGAAGGAGCCAATATTTCAGGTGGCCAAAAGCAGTTAGTAGGATTAGCCAGGGCACTCTATCGTAATCCTCAATTGCTATTGATAGATGAAGGAACTTCTGCTATGGACCGAAATACAGAGCAATTCATATTGAATTTATTGCAGCATTTAAAGAATGAAAAGACGATCTTGTTCGTGAGTCACAGAATGAAAGTAGCTGGTTTCTCTGACTACATTTACATTTTGGAAAATGGCAGTATTACAAGTCAAGGAGAACCGCAATCTTTAATAAAAGAAGAGAACTTCTTTAGCGAATCTGTTAATGAGTTGGTTTTTTGAGACGGATATGAAATCAATCTAACATTTTAAGCTTTCAGTGGTTTTTGAAGAAATCTTATCTTCAAAAAAAATGTCATGTCGAACATCACCTTTGTTAAAATTCTTTTGCTTATTGTATCCGGATTGATTTTTATTTTTGATGCTAAAGCGGGCTTTATTTCTTTGATAGTCATGCAAGGCACCATACTATTATTGGAATACAGAAAAAGAAAATTGAAAGAGTGATTAATAGAGGAATTTAATTTGGGATACTATTCTGTTTATTTAGTTAAAATAATATTTTTCTGTAAATTGGATTCAACCTTAAAATTTCCATACCCGATATATGAGAGTTTTATTTATAGCATTTCTTATCTTATTATTCAATACAACCCTTTTAAAATCTCAAAATCCTAAGCCTGAATACAAAGAAATCAGTGGGACTTTATTGTCTAAGGGAGATTCATCTGCTATTCCCTTTGCGAACATCCATTTAAAAGGCACCATGCTGGGCGCTCATTCCAATGAAGAAGGGCAATTTAGCTTTCGTTTTCCACTAGGAGAAAAACATGATACGGTAGTAATTTCAAGCATTGGCTATGAGGATTTGGAACTGTTGGTAACCAATTTAAAAAGGCAAGATTCAGCTTACTATTTAAGCCCAGAACAGGGAATGCTCAAAGAAGTAATAGTGAAACCAACGAAAGACACACTCAGGGCTTTAGTGGGTGAGGCGATAAGAAAAATTCCTTTTAATTATTCTCGCAGGTCATTTCTATTAAAAGGTTTTTATCGCGAAATGGTGGTGAAAAACAACAGTTATATTCGTTTATTAGAAGCAGCAGTTTCGGTACAGGATAATGGTTTTGACCTGCCTTATAACAAACTAAAAATCCGACTGGACGAATTAAATAAGAGCGAGGATTATATAGATTACAGTTTCTTTGAAAAGGTTTATAAGTACTTCATGGGTGGGGATGAAAACAATTTGTACAAGTCTTTTGATTTTGATTATATCAGAGGATACAATACAACAGAAAACTATCAACATTTAAAAGGATATTATGATCGTTTTGATTTTGAATTGGATTCGGTAATTAAATCCGATAATGGGGCTGTTTATGTTTTAAATTACTACTCTCCTACCTTCCATCTTGGTGGCCTTCAATCTTTTGGAAAGATATATATCAATTCAGTGGATTATGGCATTGTTAAACTAGAATTTAATCACCAATTCTTTCCCGTAGAAGACTCCAATGAAGCCAGATTTAGTCAAGACCAGGAGAAGATGTTTTTAAATAATATTCATAAACAATCGGTAGTCTCTTACCGCAAGATTGGTAAAAAGTATTATTTAAGTTATATAAAATGGAAAGCACCAGTAAGAGATGCCTGGCAAACCGAAACAGAAGATGGAGAAACAGCAGTCCAATTTTATGATGCCGCATTTTACGTGACGGATGTGAAAACCAGAAGAAGGGACTTTAAAAGAATTAAGTATAAAGAAACCATGGCGCTTGACGAAGATTTGTTTGATGTAGAAAAACCGTATAATGAAGAATTTTGGAACAATTTTAATTCGGTGATATTGGATCCAAAGCTTAAAAAGGCCAAGGAAGACATTGAGCGACTGGAGAATAATTGAACCTATCAACAATGGACCATGAAAAATCAGCATTCATATTTAAGATTAATCACTGCTTTAGGCGTTTTTACTTTATTTTTCTTAAAAATATATAATTTGTGGTATTATGTGCCTTTTTTAATTTTGGCATTATACCTATCATATATTGAGTCGAAAAGATCTAATAATAAAGCGGGTGCATTGGTAATGATATTAGCCGTAATTTTAATAATCATTGTATTAATCACCTACAGGTCTGCTCCGGAACGATAGCCATTTCGAAAGATGAATTTTGGAATTGCTAGCATGTATAGCCTCAACACTTTATTCTTCCAAGTGTCAGTAAATGAGTAAGGTTTTTGAAATGGATTAACAATAATTGTATTAGGTAGTTCTTTAGTTAATCATACCTTTAACTCAAGAGACCATGGAAAATATAACCCTAGTCAAAATCATCCTTATTCTAGTGTCCCTAGGCATATTTTTTTTCATTGATACTCAAGCCGGTTTTGTGTCTTTAATTGTAATGAATTTAACTGTTATTATTTTAGAATACCGAAAAAGGAAAATGAAATAGTATTTTTATTATTTAATAATAGTAGTTCTCTTAATTATGATCAATTAAATCTAATCATTTTGGATATTACCTATAACATAGATTATTATCCATCTCCTTTCTATTAATTTTTCTTAAATTGCTCCTCAGCCAAATTTTTTAATCATCATGAAACAAAAAGTAGCCTTAGTTTTAGGAAGTGGTGGCGCCAGAGGAGTTGCCCACATTGGCGTAATTGAAGCATTGGAAGAAAACGGATTTGAGATTTCTTCTATCTCAGGATCAAGTATGGGAGCGGTGATAGGCGGATTGTATGCGGCCGGCAAAATGCAGGAATACAAAGATTGGGTCACCCATTTTGATAAAATCGATGTTTTTAAACTCTTGGATTTCACATTAAGCTTGCAAGGTATTGTGAGGGGTGAAAAAGTATTCAAAGAAATGCGAAAGCTTTTGGGAGAGTTCAATATCGAAGATTTTCCAATCCCTTTTACTGCTGTAGCTTCAAATATTAGAACACAGAAGGAAGTTCTTTTTTCTGAAGGGAATTTGATGGATGCCTTAAGGGCATCTTGCGCCATCCCGACTGTTATGACCCCAGTTTACCAAGACAATGAAGAAATAGTGGATGGTGGGGTGCTGAATCCTATCCCGCTCAACAGGGTAAAAAGAACGGAAGGAGATATCTTAATTGCCGTGGATGTGAATGCGGCCATTCCATTTGAGAAAAAAGTGGCGGTTACAGCGGAGGAAGTGCAACAAGATGAAAAGAATAAACAATTTTTGGATGAGTTTACAGCTCGTATAAAAAGATATTTGCCTACCAGCAACGGGAAAGAACCCAACAGCACTCCAAAAAAGCTGGGTTATTTTGATTTGCTCAATAGATCAATTGATTTAATGCAAGAGAAAATGACCAATTTGCAAATGGAGTTAATTAAACCCGATATGTTGGTTCAAATTTCAAGAAATTCATGTGGTACTTTTGAGTTTTACAAAAGCACTGAGTTAGTGGAATTAGGTAAAGCTGCATTTGATAAATCGTACAGCCAATATAAAAATGGATTGGAAACAACTCAATAATGAATTGGGCAATATTGATCTTTATTGGCTCGACTTCATTCTAAAAGGATACATGTCCGAAAATGCCAAAGTATTGGATGCCGGTTGCGGGGAAGGTAGAAATCTTACTTACTCCCTGAAAAATGGCATGGACGTTTTTGGGATTGATCAAAATCCTGAGGCAATCCAATTATTAAAACTCATTGCCAAACAGTACAAAATTGAAGACATTGAGGCTCGTTTTCAAGTCATGAAACTGGATAAAATCCTTTTTCCAGATGATACTTTTGATGTGATCAATTGTAGTGCCGTATTGCATTTTGCAAAAAGCCTTGAGCATTTTATAAGTATGCTATCGGAATTAGTTCGCTTGCTAAAACCAGGGGGTAAAATTTTCATTCGCACCATGACCGATCACTATCTAGCTGAAGGAGTTACTGAAATAGAACCAAATATTTACCAATTCCCAAATGAACAAATTCGATTTGTTGTGAATGCCTATTCAGTTGTAAAAGAATTAAATGAGATGAAATTAGAGCTCTTAGAGCCATTTAAGGAAGTGGTCGTTCAAAACAGGCATACAATGGGAACATTTATGCTCCAAAAACAATAATAAAATAGATGAAAATTTATTACATCTAAAATTACCCCTTCAATTGAGTTGTTTCATTGTTTAAAAAACTTTAAACAACTAAAAATCACCCAAATTGTGGTAAAATAATACATCCAGCTAAATTGGTTACGTCTTACGTAATTAAAAATATTTCGAAAAATAAGTATATTTACTGATTATCAGTATGAAAAAACTCTCATTTCGAAATATTATACTGGGTAAAACCACCCACATAAAATCTGAAGGGGATTATCGCAAAGCTTTACTAGTTGGAGTTTGTTGTTTGATTTTAACCTTTATTAGCACCGTCAATGGATTATTGAATGTGTTTTTATGGGATATTTCCTTGACTCCATCCTTTATGGTGGGGATATTCGGGGGGCTTTTTGGTTTCTTATTAAATCGCTTTAGAAAATACGAATTAGCGAAGCATAGTCTATTGCTCATAGCCATTTTCTTTGTATTCATTTTCATGAGCAATGAAGGAAAATACTATGGATCTCAACTTTATCTATTCCCAATCTTAGTTGCATCAATCACCTTATTTGGTTATAAAAATGTGAAAGTTTGGTTGTTTTATGGTGTTCTGGCTTTTGCTTGTTTTACTATAAGCGAATTTACAACTTATAAAATAGTCTCCGTGGATACCATCAATGAAGCCAAGGAAGATAAAATTTATTTTTTAAACTATTTTTTCACATTTGTAGGATTAATTGTGGTGATTTATTTTCAGGTAAAACTACAATATAAATCGGAGCAAAAAATTTTAGAGCAAGACCGTAAATTAAAAGAAAGTGAAGAAAGGTTTCGCTTGGCTGTGGAGGGCACCAATGCTGGTATTTGGGACTGGGAAAACATCAATAAAGATCAGCAATGGTGGTCGCCAAAATTGTATGAATTATTGGGTTATGATCCTAAAGAGTTCTCTCCAGGCCAAAAAAGTTTTAAGAATTTACTGGCGGAAAAATCAGATTATCCTCGACTTGTAAATGATTTTAAGCGACATCTACAAACTAAAGAGCCCTTCTCTGTAGAGTATAAATTAAAATGTAAAGATGGAAGCTATCGTTGGTTCCATGGTTCAGGCCAAGCCAAATGGTCAAATGATGAAAAACCGGTCAGGATGGTAGGTTCGCTAGTGGATATCACTGATAAAAAAGTTAAAGAAGAAGAAATTAAAGAAAAAAATCAGCTATTGGAGCAGACTAATGCTGAGCTGGACAGATTTGTTTATAGTGTTTCCCATGATCTAAGGGCACCATTAAATTCTATTCAAGGTCTTATCAATATAGGGGATACCACTGATGATAGCCAAGAATTAAAGCAATTGCTTGGCATGATGAAAAACCGTGTCAAAAAGCTTTATTCTTTCATAGACGAAATCATAAGTTTTGCAAGAAATACAAGGACTGAAATTATCAAGCAAAATGTAAACCTGTATGAATTGGTAAGAGAGACTTTTGAAAATACCCAGTACCGAGAGCTTTCTGCAGATATTGATTTCAGAATGAGTATTGCGGAAGACACTAGCTTACAGACAGATAAAGGACGATTAGGTGTTATTTTGAATAATCTGGTGGATAATGCCATCAAATATCACAGACATTCCCACCCTGGAAAATATGTGGCAGTACAAACCGAGGATTTGGGGAATGAAATATTAATTAAAATAGTAGATAACGGCCAAGGGATTCCTGCAGATGCTCAGCCCAAGATCTTTGATATGTTTTTCAGGGCATCAGAAAATTCCAAAGGTTCCGGATTAGGCTTATATATTGTGAAAGATATGGTGGAAAGATTAGGAGGAAGCATAAGCTTGCAATCAGAAAAGGGAGAAGGAACTACTTTTACAATAAAATTACCTAAATCTTAAAAATTCAAAGAATCCTTTCTTATCCATAATTGAATTGATTTATCTTTGCGCCATGGCAAAGAAAGAACAAACTCCCGAAAACACACTTTTTAGAGATATTATTGCTCACGCTAAAGAATATGGTTTTGTATATCCATCAAGCGAAATATACGAAGGCTTGCAAGCCGTATATGATTACGGCCCCTATGGTGCAGAATTAAAGAAAAATATTAAGGAATTATGGTGGAATACCATGACCCGTTTCAATGATGATATTGTGGGTTTGGATTCTGCTATTTTCATGCATCCAGATACCTGGAAAGCCTCTGGTCACATCGAAAGTTTCAATGACCCGATGATCGATAATAAAGATTCCAAAAAGAGATATAGGGCAGATGTTTTACTTGAAGAAAAAGCGGCTGAATATGAAAACAATGGCGAGCAGGAAAAAGCAGATGCTCTTTTGAAAAAAACCGGTCAATTGCTTGAAGCCGAAGATCTGGAAGCTGTTCGTGAATTAATCATAGCAGAAGATATCAAATGCCCGATTTCCGGAACGGCCAACTGGACAGAAGTGCGTCAATTCAATTTAATGTTCTCTACTCAAATAGGAAGTGTTTCGGATGGCTCAGGAAAAATCTATCTTAGACCGGAAACAGCGCAAGGAATTTTTGTCAACTTTTTGAATGTGCAAAAAACGGCCAGAATGAAAGTGCCATTTGGTATTGCTCAAATAGGGAAGGCATTCAGGAATGAAATTGTGGCCCGTCAATTTATATTCAGGATGCGTGAGTTCGAGCAAATGGAAATGCAATTTTTTGTTCGTCCTGGTGAGGAAATGGAGTGGTACGAAAAGTGGAGAGATGCGAGATTAAAGTGGCATAAGGCAATAGGAATTGCAGAAGAAGATTTACGTTTGCATGAGCACGAAAAATTAGCGCATTATGCCAATGCAGCAGTGGATGTGGAATATAAATTTCCTTTTGGTTTTAAAGAAGTAGAAGGAATTCACAGTAGAACAGACTTTGATTTGAAAAGCCACCAAGAAGTCTCCAAAAAGAAATTACAATATTTTGACCCGGAGGTGGGCAAAAATTATATTCCTTATGTAGTGGAAACTTCCGTTGGGGCGGATAGATTATTTTTGATGTTGTTCTGCAGTGCCTTTAAAAACGAAGAGACTGGGGAAGGCGATAAAGTTAAAACAAGAACTTATTTAAAGCTGCACCCAGCCCTGGCACCAGTTAAAGCAGCAATTCTTCCATTGACTAAAAAAGATGGCTTACCTGAAAAAGGACAAGAAATATATAAATCGCTGAAAGGTGCATTTAATGTGGTTTATGAAGAAGCGGCTTCAATTGGTAAGCGTTATACTCGTCAAGATTTGATAGGTACACCATTCTGCATAGCTGTTGACCACCAAACTTTAGAGGATAACACGGTAACCATAAGACATAGAGATAGCACAGAGCAGGAAAGAATGCCGATTACAGAACTGGAATCGTATATTACAAAAGCTACCTCATTTAATAGGATTTACGAGCTTTTACAATAATCTAGCTGCTATAGATTTTGTCTATAATCAGATGCAAACAATCAATTTAATATATCGTAACCTATTCGTATTTTTGCGGTTCATTTAGGTATAATCAATAAAACGAATTTCAAAATGATAGAATTAGCAGAAGATAAATTACAAGAGATAGTAGATGGGAATGAAATGGTCATGGTACAATATGGTGCCACTTGGTGTGGAAATTGCAAAATAACTAAGCCAAAATTCAAAAGGTTGGCTGGTGAAAATGAAAACATAAAGTTTGTTTATGTTGATGCTGAAAAATTACCAAATTCAAGATCATTGGCAGAGGTTAAAAATCTACCGACATTTGCCGGTTTTAAAAATGGCAAATTAGTAAATTCTATTTCAGGAAATAAACCTAGCATTATAACAGAATTATTAGATGAGGTTACCAATAATTAAGCACGTAGTAGAATTCATCGAAAAAAATGATGAAGATTATGTTGTAGAAAGCATGGATCTACTCGAAGATTTGATCGAGGCAAAAGGAATAAAAGATGAGGAATTGGAAGTGATAGGAGAACTACTGTCCAATTTTTCCGGAGCCATTGAAGTTCATAAAGATATCCGATCTGGAACTGATAAAAAAGAAGCGCTTAATGGTTTTATGAAGAGAGTTATGGGATCCATAGATGGATAACTTTTAATATTTCTAAAAAATATTTACAAAAGCACAGCTTGTGAAAGTCTGTGCTTTTTTTGTTTGTAAATATTCGTATATAATATTAGAATAATTATATTTATACTGCTTTTATGGTGGTTGATTCAACAATCTTTCTTCTATTAGTTTTATTTTATCGATAAAAGTATTTGGTTTACAGAATATTACTTTCTAATTAGGGTATGTTTAACTACTTTACAAATTGGACAATAAAACATGATTATGAAGAAGCTATTATTTAACTCATTTTTAGTAATCCCTATGCTTTTCGTTGGGTTTTTATCCAACGCACAATATTCAGGCGATACTTTTGCAAAGGCTAAACAGACTAAAACAGCAAACTTAACTTATGTGTATTCCGAATCTCCTGGCTTTGCAGCCGAAATAAACGGAGAAGTGCAAGGTGTATGTGTGGATGTAATGAGCGATTTTGAATTTTACTTATTGGATAATTATGGTATCACGGTGAATTCAAAAATGGAAAAAGCCCATGCAAATAATTTTACTGCCTATTTAAATGCAGTAAAAAAATCATCAAATGGGGTTTTTGGCTTAAGTAACACCACTATAACCCAAAAGAGAAAGGCAGAATACAATTTCAGCCCTCCTTATATTACTAATATTGGTATGATGCTAAGTAATGAGGCACTTCCTACGCTTAATGATATGAGTAAAATAGCTGATGTTTTTGCTGGGAAAAAAGCGGTAACGGTTAAAGGATCAACCAACGAAGACCAAATTTTGAAGATCAAGAAAAATTATTTTCCCAATTTAACTATAGAGTATGTAAACTCATTTGATGAGGTATTGGCTAAAATTGTGAACAGCTCCGATTATTTTACAAACATTGATTTTACTTATTATTTAGATGCCACAAAATCTAAAAAGCCAATCAAGAGACATCCTGCCGGAGATCAAACTGCTGAGGAATTTGGTATTGTTATGCCTAAGAATAGTGATTGGGATAAACCTTTTCAAGAGTTTTTGACGGAGGCTTATAGAACTAGTCCAAGCTATAGAAAAATTATTGCCGAACATTTAGGTCGTAACGCACTGCAGTTGCTGGATGCAGTAGTACAAGAATAGCGATAAAAAGTAAAAAGCCTCCAGCTTTTACGCGTGGAGGCTTTTACTTACCAAAACATCAACCATTCACTATGAATTAAACTATATCTTATAAATCTTAAATATTAGGATTTAGTTCCTTTACTTTAATAAATATTTTTTGAGATTTATAATCCATTAATAAATCTACATTTCTCATGGCTATAGGGTCGATATTTTCTTTTTTGAAGCTGTGTAAAAGCTCACCTTCCATACTGTAAATCAGCACATCTGGTTCCTCTTCAATTACTTCATTAATGAAGAATTGTGCCTCCATTTCTTCCTTTACCTCTTTGATTAATTTTGGATCGATAGACACTTTCTCGTCACTTGCATAAGCATTGCTTAATGCAAAAATCATCACTAAAATTACTATTGCCCTTTTCATAATATTTTGTTTTAGGTTCTTTTGATTACTTGACGCAGAACATTATAAATTAGTTGCACGCTTTTTTTAAAAAATAATTCGGCTTATGTAATTTTTATGTAAGATAATTAAAGTAAAAGTATTTTTATATTTATACAATAAACTCCTGTAAATATATCTTATTGCATAATATTATTTTGTATTAAAGTATTTAATGGTTTTAATCCTGTATTCATTTCGGCTATTACATATAATTTATTTCTAAAGGTAATCAGCCAAAACATATATGAATATAAAATTTTTAAATAATTGTTTATCAGCTAGTTGTATAAATAGAGTTTGGCATTGAATAGTAGTATCTACAATTAAAATAGGATTTAACCGTGATGCCTAAAATATATGCTTATTTTAGATTATTTAAGCGCCTGTTTTTGCCTTTTCTTTTTTGTAGATGTTGTATCCTTTCAAGAAGGAATTTCTGAAAGTAGTTTGCTCAATTTAAGGCTCAAAAATGTGGCAATCTATGTAAGAATAAATGTATCATAACATAATTTATATGGTCATTTAATTAATAAAACCAATTAATTTTAAAGCAGTTATTAAAGCATCTACTTTTTAACTTTAATCATTTATGGATAAGCCCAATTCTTTTAAAATTCCCAATATAAATCAAAAGCGAATTGTTATAATCGGTGGAGGTTTTGCCGGTATAACAATGGCTAAAAAGTTTGCAGGTAAAGATGTACAAATAGTATTATTGGACAGGCATAATTATCATACCTTCCAACCTTTATTATATCAAGTTGCCACAGCTGGTCTTGAGCCCGATTCCATTGCAGGGCCATTGCGGAAACTGCTTGAAAATCATCAAAATATTTATTTTCGTATGGCCACTGTCTTTACAATAGATCAAGAAGAAAATAAAATTATTAGTAATGTAGGTGAATTGCAATATGACTATCTCATTATAGCCGCAGGTTCTAAAACAAATTTCTTTGGGCAAAATGAAAAGTTTGAAAAGGCTTTTCCACTTAAGCAAATTCCTCAGGCTTTGGATTTTAGAAGCCATATATTACAGAATTTTGAAGAAGCGGTTTTAAGTTCAGATGACGATAAGATTGAGCGATTAATGAATATCGTAATAGTGGGAGGAGGCCCAACCGGAGTAGAGCTTGCTGGGGCATTGGGTGAGCTTAAAAAACACGTGTTACCAAATGACTACCCGGATTTAGATTTTAATAAACTTAATATATATCTGGTAGAGGGTATGGACAGGCTTTTAGGCGGAATGTCCGATTTCGCAGATAAAAAAGCTCAAAAGTACCTTAAAAAATTTGAAGTGAATGTTAAACTCAACACAATGGTCAATAGCTATGATGGTGAAAAGGTGGAGTTTAGCAATGGTGAAACACTTCCTGCTGCCACTCTTCTTTGGGGAGCAGGTGTAATGGGAAATGTGATTGAAGGACTTACGGATCAGAGTGTGAAAAATAGCAGATATCAAGTTGATCAATACAATTTGGTAAAAGGCACCAAAAACATTTTTGCTGTTGGTGATATAGCTTTAATGGAAACAGAGGATTATCCAAAAGGTCATCCCATGTTGGCTCCTGTAGCGATGCAACAGGGGGAAAGGTTGGCTAAAAATATTCTAGCTTCCATGAAAGGAAAGGAACAAAAACCTTTTAAATATTTAGATAAAGGCAGTATGGCTACTGTAGGTCGTAATAAAGCAGTAGTTGATTTGCCCAAGAATCTACATTTTGGGGGCTTTTTCGCTTGGTTTATATGGATGTTCGTTCACCTTATTTCTATAGTAGGTTTTAGAAATAAAATCGTGATTCTAAGCAATTGGATATGGAATTATTTTACCTATGATAGAGGTACTCGCTTAATTATTAGACCGTTCGTGCCGAAAGTCAAAAGCCAGAAGGATAAAAAAGAAAGTAACATGATTTGACAGGCGGTTTCTTAAATCTATAAAAAGAAGCTTATTTTGCATCAAGTTAAAATTAGGTACTTATTTTTTGAGCTAAGCGCATAATGAATAAAAAGGCACTGTATTGGACGCTTCAAATTGTTGGTTGGACTGTCTATGGATTGTTAAATATCTACCTAGCATATCTAGGAGAAAGACTTTCAACGGAACAGGCAATAGGACAGCTTATTTTAGTGCCTTTTTATATTACTATTACACATCTTTATAGAAATTTTATAGTTAGAAATGGCTGGTTGAAGATCATTATCCAGAAATTGGTAGTAAGGGTAATTATAGCCTGTTTGATTTTAAGTATTATCAATTATTTATTTTTATTTGGTATTTCTTCCTGGCTAGGTTTGTTTGATCCTTCCTTTGACCTTGCCCCTACCGTTATTTTTATAGGAATTCTCGCAAACCTAATTCTATACTTTTTATGGTCATTGGTTTATTTCATGTATCATTATGTGGAGAATTATAATCGATCCTTGAAATATGATGCGGCCATGAATGAAATTGAGCTGAACAATCTTAAATCTCAATTAAATCCCCATTTTATTTTCAATGCATTAAATAGTGTCAGGGCATTGGTAGATGAAGATCCGGCAAAAGCGAAGAACTCCATCACTCAACTTTCCAATATTTTGAGAAACTCATTAATTTTAGATAAAAAAAGATTAATTAATTTTAATGATGAGTTAAATACAGTAATTGATTTTTTGGCATTGGAAAAAATAAGGTATGAGGAAAGATTAACTACTGAATTCATTATTCATCCTGATTCCTATAAATATCAAGTACCCCCTTTAATGATACAAACTCTGGTTGAAAATGGTATTAAACACGGCATTTCTAACTTGACACATGGAGGAAAATTATCAATTGAAACACAAGTGGACAATAAAAAATGCTTGAATATCTTTATTAGGAATTCAGGAAACTTTAAATTGGACAAAAGAAGAAAGAACAAGGGGTTTGGTTTGGAAAATACCAAACAGCGATTGAAATTAATCTTTGATCAGGAAGCCTCGTTTAGTATCAAAAACGAAGTAGATGGAATCGTTTTAACCACTGTGAAAATTCCTCAAGTTAATTATTGAATTTTTAATTTATAAATATGAAGGTATTAATAATAGATGATGAAAGACTGGCTAGAAAAGAACTAAGTACTTTATTAGCTGAGTATAAAGACATTGAAATCCTTGGCGAAGCAGCCAATGCGGATGAAGCGGAGGAGATGATTGACAAGCTAAATCCTGATTTGATATTTCTAGATATTCAGATGCCTGGCAAAACAGGCTTTGAGTTGTTGGAATCCTTGGAAAAAACCCCGAAGGTCATATTCACTACCGCTTATGATGAATATGCTTTGAAAGCTTTTGAATTCAATGCTTTAGATTATCTTTTAAAACCTATTGAGCCTAAGAGGTTAACCGAATCTATCAATAAAATAAGAAAAGAGGTAGAAGCACAGGTGGAAAGACAAAAAACAGGCAATCAGTTGACTGTAAACGATCAAGTATTTGTCAAAGATGGGGATAATTGCTGGTTTGTAAGGTTAAAAGACGTTAGATTATTTGAATCTGACGGAAATTATATCAAAGTCTATTTTGATAAAAATAAACCGATGATTCATAAGTCATTGAATGCATTGGATGAAAAGTTGGACAACAAGCATTTCTTTAGAGTAAGTAGAAAACATATTATCAATTTAGAGTGGATAGATGAAATAGAAACTTGGTTCAATGGTGGTTTAATGGTGAAATTAAAAGGAGGAGATAAAGTAGAAGTCAGCCGAAGACAAGCCACAAAATTCAAGGACTTAATGAGTCTTTAAAGCAACCGATCAGGGGGATAGCTTTGCGAATTGAGTAAAAATAATTTAATAAATAATTTTTATTTTCCCAGTAAATATCAATCCATCAAAAACAAATCCGAAGCTAATTTATCAGCTAAAAGCCTGCCTTTAAGGGTCAGCTTCAATGTGTTATGTTCTAAAATGCAAAGCCTCAAGTTTTTCCATTGATCAATTTGTGGCTTTGCCTTTTTCAATAAGTCGTAATTTAATTCCTTTATCAAATAATCTAGATTACAACCTTCTGATGTTCTTAATGAAGTCATTAAATATTCATTGATTCGATCTTCTTTACTAAGAACATCCAATTCCGCAGGGATTTCATTTGATTTTAAAGATTTCAGATATTTGGCGTTATTGGAAATATTAAACTGTCTGTTTTTGCCATCATAGGAATGAGCAGAAGGGCCAATGCCTAAATAAGGTTTTTGTTGCCAATAACTGCTATTATGCTTCGATTGAAATCCATTTTTAGCAAAATTGGAAACCTCATAATGTTCATATCCTGAATTATTCAGATAGTCTGAAAGATGCAAAAATTGATCTGAAGTATAATCCTCCGAGGCCTCATGGAGTTTGCCTTTTTGTTGCCATCTTCCAAAAACAGTATTGGGTTCAATGGTTAAACAATAGGAAGAAATATGGGGAGGCTGAAAACTCACCAAGGTTTTTAAATCCTTTTCCCATGTTTGGTGTGTGGAAATCGGGATTCCGTATATCAAATCCAAACTGAAATTATAAAACTCACTTTCCTTGATCAATTCTAAACACTGATAAGCTTCTTGGCTGTTATGGGCTCTGTTCATCCATTTCAAGATATTTTCATCAAATGATTGAATGCCGACACTTAATCTGTTAATACCATTTTGGAATAGCATATCCAGTTTTTCTTTATTGATATCATCGGGATTGGCCTCAAATGTAATTTCGGCATTAGGATCGACATTATGATATTGGCTTAATGAACGTAAAATAGATTTTAAATGAGTTTCTGTTAAAACAGAAGGAGTGCCGCCTCCAAAATAAATGGATTCAATGAGTTCACCATCCAGATAATCTTGCTGAAGCTCAATTTCTTTGCAAATTGATTCCACCATATCGTTTTTAATTGCCATATTGGTGGAAAAATGGAAATCACAGTAGAAGCACGCCTGCTTACAAAAGGGAATATGTATGTATATACCTGCCAAAATCAATGCAAATTTAAACCGAATTTTACAGAAGTCCCTGCTGTTTCCATTTCTATATTTTTTATTAATCAACTATACATCTGCACAAATATCCAGTGACAGTATTTTCCAACAAAAGAATGAAATTCAGGACTCCTTAATAAAATCAGGCTTTTGGGAAGCTAAAATTTTAGTAAATGAAGAAAAAGAGCTTCAAATTTTAAAAGGAAGACCTTATTATTGGAAGAACATTCTAGTTTATGAAAACCAGATACCTACTGATATTCCTTTCATTAACAAAATGAGCGGTGAAGTTGCCAATCAATATAAGCTTAATAGAAAATTAACCGCCTATGTTAGGGAAAATTACCACCAAAAAGGTCATCCCCTGGCAAAAGCTGATCTGAATATTAGTAGTTTAGATGATAATCAAATTGATGCTATCATTAATATCAATCCACAAAACTTTATTTTATATGACAGTCTTATAATAAAAGGAGATAGTCAAGCTATTCAACCATCATATTTAAGCAATAAACTAAGTTTAAATTATAACCAGCCATTTGATATTAAAGCTTATGATGCGATCGAAAGCCTTATAAATCAATTGGAATATTTGCAATTGATTTCTCCTCCTGATCTTTCATTTGCCAATAATAAAGCCAAAATTCAATTGAATTTACAGAAAGTGAAAACCAATCAGTTTGATGCCATTATTGGAGTAATTCCTGAAGGAGATCGCACAAATTTTACTGGCCAAGTCGATGCAAGATTAAGAAATTTATTTAAAAGAGGAGTTGGAATGGATGTGTTCTGGCAAAAGTATTCAGCTAATTCTCAATTTTTAAATATTAATTTTGGGCAATCCCATGCTTTTAAAAGTCCATTGGGATTAAATTTCGGATTCGAACTTTTGCAAGAAGACAGCACTTTTTTGCAAACTGATTTGGAAATCGGAACCCGATACCCAATAGGGAAAGATTTTAATATTGGTTTAGCTTACCAAAGACTTAATAATAATGTGCTGAGAGATTTTTCAGAACAGGAAATCTCAAACCTTAATCCATTGAGGAGCTCAAGAACAAATGCTGTAATATTAAATGTTGATTGGAAGAACCAATTGACATATCCTCAATTGCTAAATTATAACTTTGCTACTGTGAAATTTGGTTTTGGAAGTAAGAATATCATGAATTTTACGGCTTTGCCATCTGAATGGCAAAATGTTCCAGAAGTTAGTAATAATATCAGTGGAGCAATGAAATTCCATTTTCAGAGAGTTATTGGAAAAAGAATATTGATTGAGGCTATCCCACAATATGCTGTTATTGAAAATCCTGCCTTGTCTCAAAATGATTTATTGCGCCTAGGCGGATTACAAAATTTAAGAGGATTTGACAGAAACTTTTTCTATTCAAGCTATTTTGCGCTCCTAAATTTGAATTATAGATATTTTTTAGATCAAAAATCCAGTTTTTTCTTGTTAACGGATATGGCAAAATTACAATCAAGCATTGGTTGGGTATATGCTGTTGGGGCTGGGGTAGATATCAAAAGCCAAAATGGATGGTTCAGGATTATTTATGCACTAGGAAATCAAACTGGAAATAAGCCCGATTTTTCACAAGGGAAAGTGCATTTTGGTTATATTGCAGTTTTTTAATAGTTAGCTTATTCCTCGGTGATAAACTGTAATAAGCTAGGATTAAAAATTGAATTCATTTGTTATAGATGGAATCTAATAATAATTTTCATAAAAATTTATTATTTGGCACTGATTATAAGGTAAATAAAAGTTTATCTCATGTAATTGCCTAATAAGCTCTAATTAAATAGTAGATTGTTGATGCATAGGCTAATATATTTCTTATCCGTTTTATTATTGTTATTTTCTTGCGGTCAAGAACAGTCCGAAGCGCAGAACGATACTGTTGCCTCCAAAAGTGACTTGCGTATTTGGCATCAAGCCGATACTTTAAATCTTGTAGATGAATGGGCTTCAGATAGTGTTAGACAAATAAAATTACATCTCAATAATTCTTCAGGATTAATTTTAGAAGCCAAAGCTGATGCTCCTTTTTATTTATTCAACGGAGAAAAGTTGGTGAAGAAATCTACAAACGGCTTATTAGAATATTCATTTGATGAAAAACCCAATGGAGAAATATTCTTAAGCTTGGATGACAACCTTCGAAATTTGACTTATGGAATTTATTCAATTGATAATCAGGATTCGAATACAGCCTATCAAAGTCTAGAAATTTCAAACAGGAACACTAAATGGCTATCAGACAATATTTTACTATTATTGCTAATTGGGGCCTCACTCTTTATGGTAATAGTAAAAGCCAATTATGATAAGCGATACCTAAATATCTTATCTTTTGGTAAAATATTTACTTTCCGACTTAAGGAAGGAGACCAGTCCCGAATAAGAATCATGGACCAAGACAATTTGGTATTTGCCGGATTGTATGGTTTTGTTACCGCTGGGTTAGTATATTTTTTGATAGTAGGCAAGAATATTAGTTTTCTGGGTATAGAACCTAATGGGATATTGTCATTTTTCAAAATTTTAGCGGTCATCTCCACAGGCTTAATTGGGAAGGTGATATTGGTAGCAATTGTCTCTAATTTATTTGGAAACAACAAAATAGCTGCCTTTTACATTAAAGAAATGTTAAATATCAATCTGTTTTTCATAATAATTCTATTTTTTAGTTCAATTCTTATTTACCTATATGTAGGGTCAATACCTCCATTCTGGTTAACTATAGCCATATATGGCATAGTAATTCTTTATTTGGTTCGCTTAATATTAATATATTTTAAAATATTAAAATTAAGCAGCTTCTCTAATCTCTATTTATTTTCTTACTTTTGCACCACAGAAATATTCCCATTTTTAATTGGACTAAAATATTTCATTTGATTAAACTTTTCAAAGTAGACTTATTAGTATGTCAACAAGTGTAAAAGACCGATTTTATCCGGTAAAGAGTATCATGGTTTCACAACCTGAGCCGGCAGACATTTCAAATTCTCCGTATCATAAATTAGCGGACAAGTACAAAATTAAAATTGATTTCAGGCAATTTATCAAAGTGGATCCAATAGATTCCAAGGAATTTAGGAAACAGAAAATTGATATTCTGAAACATACGGCCATTATATTCACCAGTAGAAATGCGGTAGATCATTTCTTTAGGATCTGTAAGGATAGTAAAGTGGAGATGCCTCCTGAAATGAAATATTTTTGTATTTCAGAGCAAACGGCTAACTATCTTCAAAAATATATAGTGGTAAGAAAGCGAAAAGTTTTTGTAGGAGAGAGAACCGCACAGGATATTTTAAACGTAATTAAGAAACATAAGAACGAAAAATATTTGTTTCCATGTTCTAATATCAGAAAGGATGATATTCCATCTTTCATGAATAAAAATGGATATAATTTCACGGAAGCAACAATTTACAGGACCGTTGCAGCAGATTTATCTGACTTGGAACATATTACTTATGACATTGTAGCGTTTTTTAGTCCCTCAGGAATTAATTCTTTATTTGTTAATTTCCCTGAGTTTAAACAAAACAAAACGAGGATCGCTGTTTTTGGCCCTACTACTGCCCAGGCGGCAAGAGATGCTGGTTTAATTATTGATATTGAGGCACCATTGCCTAATGCACCGTCAATGACAGGAGCATTGGAACTTTATATAAAAAAAGCTAATGGGCTTAAGTAATTGATTTAAAGGAGTTTGAATATATATAATTATATAATAACTTTAAATTAATTACATAAAAGCTTGAACAAAAGTTATTTTTATTATATTTATCCTTCTAAAGTGTTGAGGATATGAAAAAAACATTACAATTATTGAGCGTTATCTTTCTGACGATGGGCATTTTTAGTGTCCATGGTCAAGATGTGCAATTCTCTCATTACATGTTTAATAACCTTTTTAATAATCCGGCTTATTCGGGTGTTGAAGGTTATACGAAATTAACGGCAATGCACAGAACGCAATGGGCAGGCTATGCACCTTCCAATGGCCCTGCAGGAGGTATTAATTCCCAACTGATTTCATTAACATCGCCTATTATGAGATACAATAGTGGTTTTGGGTTTTATGTTTTAAACGATGATATAGCCAATCAGAATTTTATTCAAGTTCAAGCATCCGGTGCCTATCATCTGGGAATTAAAGATTCTAAATTAAGTATTGGTTTTAGAGGAGGTGTCATAACCCAAAATATTAATAAAGACGGTTACATCGCCATTGACCCTGATGATCCTAATATCAATAATATACAACCAACTCAAGTTCGTCCTGATTTTTCAATGGGTGTTAATTTTCAACACAAGGATTTTTATGTAGGAGCAGCATTTAACCATTTAATAGAAGCAGAATTTGGATTTGGCTCAGATGCCATAAGAAATCCTTACCCAAAGGATTTTATAGTTACGGGTGGCTATACTTTCCCAGTAAATTACGATATTAATCTAACACCAAGTTTTTTGGTTCGAACTACAGAGTTTAGTTCTTATACTTTTGATGTATCTGCAATTGCGACATATAAAGAAAAAATTTGGGGAGGCCTTTCTTTTAGACAACAGGAGGCGGCCATTGTAATGTTGGGTTATAGCTTTTTTAAAGAAAATACGTTAAAATTAGGATATGCTTTCGATTATGTACTAATAGAACAAAGCGCAAAAAGTACCACTTCACATGAAATAATGTTGAGTTATAGGTTACCTGCTATATCTACATCGGGAAAAAAGGTGGTGCGAACGCCAAGATTTAGACATTAATCGTAAAATACTTGCAGAATAAAACTTTTTTGTGAAAATTGTAAAGATATTTCTATAAAATATTTAAAATACAATAAAACCTTACAATTTGGGGTTTTATTATAAGGTGTAAAGAATATATTTAATAATTGTCAATATATTAGCGTTTAGTTAGAAACAAATAGGTGTTATGAATAATAAAGGTGTTTTGAAAAAATTAACCCTATCAATCTTGTTTATTGCTACTCTTTTCCTTGAAGGCTGCGGTCTTTTTGGAGGCGGTGCTGGCGATGGAGGTAATTTGGTAGGTGTTCCCGGTAGAGAAGGATGGTATATGGCTACTCCTTACGGTATGAGGTCAGTTCCGGCTGGAACTTTTCATATGGGTCAAGCTGATGAAGATGTGGCAGCGAGCCAGATTAATTTTAATAGGCAAGTTACCATCGGTGGATTTTATATGGATGAAACTGAAATTACTAATAATGAATACCGTCAGTTTATCCAAAGAATGATGGAGGACTCTGCTTCTACCCTTGGTAGAGATTATATTATGAAGGAAATATATCCGGATACTACAGTCTGGATGAAAGACTTCACCAACCATATGGGAGATCCTATGCAAGAATATTATTATATGCACCCAGCTTTCGATGATTATCCAGTAGTTGGTGTCGATTGGGAAGCGGCCAAGGTTTTTTCTCAATGGAGAACAGATTATCTGAATTCATATAGAGAGTCCATGGGTGAGTTTCCGATGCCTGCATTCCGTTTGCCTTCAGAGGCTGAATGGGAATATGCAGCAAGAGGAGGCAGGGATATGGCTAAATATCCTTGGGGTAATCCATATATAAGAAATGCTAAAGGGTGTATGTTGGCAAACTTTAAACCAGGAAGAGGAAATTATTACGATGATGGAAACGCATATACTGCGGAAGTAATGTCGTATTTCCCTAACGATTTCGGTTTATTTGATATGTCAGGGAATGTATCCGAATGGTGTGAAGATGCTTTTAATCCTGCATCAGTTCCGTTGGTTTGGGATTTAAACCCAACATTTTTCGATGAAACCGAGCCTAGAAAAGTTATTAGGGGAGGTTCTTGGAAAGATATAGCTTATTACCTTGAAACAGGTACCAGAGCATACGAACATAAAGATTCAACTAGAGCTTATATAGGTTTTAGATGTGCAATGACTTACCTTGGTAGATCATCTGGAGCAGAATTTTAATTGACTTTTTAAAAAAATAAAACAATATTTAGACATTAACCACAAAAAACTACAAACATGAGTAATAAAAAAGGCGGATTTCAGGAGTTATTATTCAAGACCATAATGCCGAAGGTATATGGTATTGGTGCGGCAATCGTAATTATCGGTGCCATGTTTAAGATTCTTCACCTTCCAGGTGCATCTTTTATGTTGGGTGTTGGTTTGAGTACTGAGGCCATAATTTTCTTATTGAGTGCATTTGAACCTGCACATGAAGAAGTTGATTGGAGTAAAGTTTATCCAGAATTGGCTGAAGAATTTGATGATGAACCAGCCCCTAGGAAAAAACAAATTTCTTCTGCATCCGGAGGATCTACCTCCCAACAACTTGACAAAGTTTTGGAAGAGGGTAAGATTGGTCCAGATTTGATAAAAAGTTTAGGTGATGGAATGAAAAGCATGGCAGATTCTGCTAAGCAAATGTCTAACCTAAGTAATGCGGCTGTAGCTACCAATGATTATGCTAATAATGTTAAACAAGCTAGTAAATCATTGTTGGAAATGAATAAGTCTTATGACAATACTGTAAAGGCAATGTCTGAGATGTCAAACGCTTCAATGGATGCTAAATCTTACCATTCACAAGTGCAAGCGGTAACCAAAAACTTGACTGCATTAAATCAAGTTTATGAAATGGAATTGCAAGATTCTCAAAATCATGTGAAGGCTATGAATAAGTTCTACAAGAATTTATCAACTGCTCTTGATAGTATGACTGAAGCAAGCAAAGATACAGCACAGTTCCAAACAGAAGTTAAAAACTTGACAACTAATCTTTCTCAGTTAAATAAGGTATATGGCAATATGCTATCTGCTATGAAAGGTTAATTTGTTTTTAAAGCTTAAAATATAAATCTATATGGCTGGAGGAAAAGAAACCCCAAGACAGAAGATGATCGGCATGATGTACCTAGTACTGACTGCCCTTTTGGCGCTTAACGTTAGTGTTACGGTACTCGACAAATTCATCGATATAAATAACTCATTAGAAGTATCTGTAGATGCAGCTAAAGAGCAGAATGGAAATACATTGCAAAGAATAGAAAATGCAGTGGAAGAATCGGGTAGTCGTCCTGATGATGTTGAAATATTGGATAAGGCTAAAGAGATTCGTCAAAAAACTCGCGATATGATAGCAGAGTTAAAAAGCTATAAAGACACCTTTATTGAAATAACTGGTGGCTATGACGAGGATGGTGAAATGCAAGGTAAAACCGACTATGACAAGGTGGGTAATTATATGATGCCTGAAAATGAAAACAATGGTATTAAGCTTCAGAAGGATTTAAATGAATATGCCAAATATATAGATGAAACTGTTGCAGATTCAGCTGTATCTTTTGATCCACTTGCTCTTGATGCCAACGAAAATCCTAGATTTCAAAATGACCCTAACCAAAAAGGGAAAGATTGGGCTACTTTAGAATTTATGGGAGCTCCAACTCCTGCCGCATTAGCGACAATCAGTGATTATCAGAATAAGGTTATGGCCTATGAAGCAAGGGCTCTAGATTTGTTAGCAAGAAGAGTAGGTGCTGGTGATTTGAAATTTGACTTAATCCGTTTGGTAGCTTTACCTGAATCCAAAGTAGTTGCTGCAGGAGCAAAATATAAAGCCGACCTTATTGTGGCGGCTTCATCATCTGCTGAAGACCCTGAAATGACTTACAACGGTAATGAAATTGATGTCGAAAATGGAGCTGGTAAAATAGAATTTACTGTTTCATCAGCTAGTTCATATAATGAAGATGGTACAGCTAGAAAGACATTTGAGGCTACTGCCAAATTAAAAGATAGTGTTTACAGAGATGAAATTGAGTATTTTGTGGCTGAACCTGTAATACAAGTTCAATCTGCAGCTTTAAGTCAATTGTACTTAAATTGTGGTAATGAATTGGATGTATTGGTTCCTGCATTAGGTACATCTTATAATCCTTCTTTTACTGTTCAAGGTGGAACATCTATTCAAGGACAGGAAAGAGGTAGAGTTACCATTATTCCAAATGCACCGAAAGTAACATTAGGTGTTAGTTCAGGTGGTACAAAAATCGGAAATAAAACATTTAGTGTGCGTAAAATCCCAAGACCTGATGTTCAGGTTTTTGCTGGCTCTAAACCAGTTAATTTAAAGCAGGGTGAAAAAGCGACTTCACTAAGAGTATTGAGAGTTGAAGCTATTCCTGATGAAAACTTTAAAGCACAATTACCAAAGGATGCACAATATAAGGTAACGAGATGGACTATTACTTTAGCTAGAGGGCCAAGACCAGTTGGTCAGCCTATTAAAGCGACTAGTGAAACGGTGAATATCTCCCAGTTGATGTCTAATGCCCGTCCAGGAGATAGATTGGTAGTTCAGGTCGATCAGGTATTAAGAAGAAATTTTAGAGGTAATACTGAAGAGGTTGCATTAGGTGAGCAAGTCTTCCCTATTACCCTAAACTAATAGGAAAAAAGAAATTAACAGGTTATGAAAAAGTTTGTGATATTAACATTTGGAGTTGCTTTGATGGTTTTTGTTCAACCATCAAGAGCACAAGAATCAGCCAATGATGGGTATAATCCGAATTCGGTTTATCCTATTCATGAGGATGATATTATGTACAAAAAGCGTGTTTGGAGAAGAATGGACTTAAGAGAAAAGCAAAATAAACCTTTTTTTGCTTCAAATAATGAAATCACCAAACACATTGTAAATGCTGCTAAAGCAGGAATACTCCCAATTTATAAAGGAGATTCCATGGTGAATAGAATGACTAAGGAAGAATTCTTAGAAAAACTTGAAGATCCTCGATTAAAGGATATGAATATGGGTACTGATGATGGTTGGGGAGATTCCGGTGGAGATGGCTGGGGTAGTGATGATGGCTGGGGCGATACAGCTGATGATACCGCAGCTGATGAAGAGGAAAGTGCTGCTACTGAAGTATCTACTCAATTCACTGTAAGACAGATGACAACGCTAGAAATTGTTGAGGACATGATTTTCGACAGAAAGCGGTCAGTTACTCATTGGGATATTCAAGCAATTAAAATTATTATTCCAGCTAGTGAATTTACTTCTGGGGTTGAGAGAACTGTAGGTGTTTTCAAATATTTGGATTTGATCGATTTGTTCAGAAGCAATCCAGATCAGATGATTTGGTTTAATCCTCAAAATAGTGCCGAACATAAAAACTTGGCGGATGCTTTTGCTTTGAGACTATTCAATGCAAGAATTATAAAGGTTGCCAATCCTGATGATAACTTTATCATTGATACCTATTCAGAATCACCAAAGCAGGGGATTATGGCCTCTCAATGGTTAGAATATGAATTAATGGAGAAAGAACACGAATTGTGGTCATACTAATTTGACATTAAAAACTTATAAGAAAAGGAAGGTCTCGACCTTCCTTTTTTCATTTAAATAGAATCTAATAATTATCCACACAAAAATATACTGTTTGGTACTCAATATCAGTATGTATAATCTTTGTTCGTGTAAAAGGTTCATAGTCTCTAAGTAAAAGCATTAATAATTTGTTCAGCCTTAGCATTGCCAACAACCTTACTCAAATTTTCAAAAGAGGCTTCTTTAATCTTTTTGACAGATTTGAAATGATTTAGTAATTGATCAATTGTATTTTCCCCAATTCCTTCTATTCCTTCTAGTTCACTAGTAAAACTATTTTTACTTCTGATTTGTCTGTGGAAAGTAATCGCAAAGCGATGCGCTTCATCTCTCAGTCTCTGAAGTAATTTTAAAGACTCACTTTTCTTACTTATATGAACTGGGTAAGGGTCCTCTGGAAAGTATATTTCTTCCAGTCTTTTCGCAATACCTATTATTGGAATTTTTCCATATAAATTCAAGTCATTTAATGCTTTAACCGCAGCACTCAATTGTCCTTTACCCCCATCAATTACTATCAAGTTTGGCAGTTCTTGTTGTTCATCTATCAGTCTTCTGTACCTTCTCCCTACGATTTCCGTCATTGATGCAAAGTCATCTGGGCCAATAACCGTTTTAACATGATAATGTCTATATTCACTCTTTTTTGGACGCCCATTTTTAAAATGAACCATTGAAGCAGTCGGATTGGTACCCTGCATGTTGGAATTATCAAAGCATTCAATTTTAATAGGGAGTTCCTTTAGTCTTAGGTCATTTTGCAATTGCTTTAAAACCCTTAACTCTTTTATTTTGCTGGACTCATTTTGATTGAGCTTTTCTTTTTTGAAGAATAGGGCATTCTTTAAACTCAATTCCACTAATTTCTTCTTATCACCTATTTGAGGCTTTATAAAATGAAAATTTTCCGGTAAATTTTCAATATTGATATTGGTGAGTATTTCATTGGTACCACTTTCATATAGCTTTCTAAGATCAATCAGAGCGAGTAAGAGTAACTCCTGGTCGGTTTCGTCAAGCTTCTTCTTTAATTCAATGGTTTTCGTAACATTAATACTGCCATTTTTCACTCTCATATAATTGACAAAGGCATATTTGTCTTCTGAAATGACAGTACATACATCTATGTCTGTAAGACGAGGATTAACAACCAGAGATTTACTGTGAAATTTTTCAAGCAGCTCAAACTTTTCCTTAAATTTCTGTGCCTTTTCAAAGTCTAAATCTTCAGCCGCCTTTTGCATATTTTCTTTGAAGTGTTGCTTTGGGATATTTAGATTTCCTTTTAGGATTTCAGCCGCTTGGTCAATATCCTTCTGGTAGTTATTATGATTTTGCAATCCTTCGCATGGCCCTTTGCAATTGCCAATATGATATTCTAGGCAGACTTTAAATTTGCCAGCTTTAATATTTTGATCCGTGAGGTTAAGCTTACATGTTCTAATTGTATATAACTTACGAATTAATTCCAAAACATTATTCATAGCCCTCACACTAGCATATGGGCCAAAATAAGTTCCATTCCTAGCTAACCTCTTACGAGTCGATATAATCCTTGGGAAGGGCTCATTTGTAATGCACAAATAGGGGAAAGATTTATCATCCTTTAAGAGGATGTTGTATTTAGGTTGTAATTCTTTTATTAAAGAATTTTCGAGTAAAAGAGCATCAAATTCTGAATTGACAATGGCTATTTCAATTTTTTCAATTTCCCGAACCAATCTGATAGTTTTTCTATTGTGATTGGCTGATTTATTAAAATAACTTGTAACTCTGTTTTTTAGACTTTTTGCTTTTCCAACATAAATTATATCGCCTGACGAGTTATGAAATTTATAAACTCCAGGTAATTTTGGTAATTCATTTAAATCCTGAGGCTTAAGGAAAACCGCATCGTACATTTCACAATTTTTTATTGTATGCCATCAACATCCAGTTTTTGAATTTGTTCTGTAGAATCAGTGACATTGTTTTGTTGCATCATATACTGCTCACAGTCCAGTTCAATGGAAAGATTAGATGGTTTCTTAAATTCTCCTTTGCTTACGGCTAACTCTTCATCTGCATAGACTTTCGTCATAAATTTTTCCCATATTGGCATAGCCATTCTAGCTCCTTGACCTAGCCCAATATTTCTGAAGTGTATGCTTCTATCATCTCCTCCTACCCAAGCACCGGCAGCTAAATCTTTAGTGACGCCAACGAACCAACCATCTGAATAATTTTGAGTGGTACCTGTTTTAGCTCCTATTTCATTTTCTTCTCTCAATTCTTTATCAAGTCCTAATGCAGTACCACCTTCAATTTCGGTAGAACCTTTTAGCATATGTAGCATAGCATAAGCAGTTTCAGAACTTAATGCCTCCCCAGTTTTAGGAACAAATTGTTTTAAAACTTTTCCATTTTTATCTTCAATTCTTTCAATGTAGAATGGTTTAGTATAAAAGCCTTCATTCACAAAAGTACTGTAGGCACCAATTAGTTCATAAATAGAAACATCTGAAGTTCCCAAACACAAAGATGGAACAGCGGCCAATGGACTTTCGATACCTAATCTTTTAGCATAATTCACTACAGTTTGAGGCCCTATTTTTTTCATTACGTAGGCAGTGCCTGAATTTAGTGATCTAGCCATGGCTTGTCTTAAGGTCATGGTGTCACCGGAAAACTTGCCATTTGAGTTTGAAGGAGTCCAAGTAGGCGGGTCGCCAGGAACCTCAAATGTAACGGGCACATCTTCTATTTGATAGCAAGGGGAATACCCATTATCTATAGCAGCTGCATAAACTAGTGGTTTAAAGGTGGACCCAGGTTGTCTTCTTCCCTGTTTTACATGGTCATATTTGAAATATTTATAGTTAATTCCACCTACCCAAGCTTTAATATGACCGTTATTGGGGTTCATGGCCATGAATCCTGCATGAAGGAATTGTTTGAAATAACGAATAGAATCCATGGTGCTTAAGACCGTATCAATTTCACCATCCCAGCTGAATACTTTCATAGGTCTGGGTTCATTTAGTTTTTTGAATATTTTCTTTTCATCACCTCCGAATTCATCTTTCCAATATTTGTATGCTTGGGTTTTTTTGGCTTCATTTTTCACAAAGTCTTTTATTTCTCTCCCGGATTCATCACGCCAAGGCGCCTTACCTTCCCAGTGCTCATCAAACAACTCTTGTTGAAACTTCATATGTTCCTCTACAGCTTCTTCGGCATATTTTTGCATTCTGCTGTCGATTGTGGTGTAAATTCTTAAACCATCCTCATAAAGATCATATCCATTTGCTTTACTCCAAGCCAATAAATCCCATAAAATAACTCCTCGGAAATAAGTAGCAAGTCCGTCATTGTGGTTTTCCACATCGTAATCTAACTCGATCGGATTAGATGATATTGAGTCATAGGCCACATCATCTATATAACCATATTTTCTCATTTGATTCAATACAGTATTTCTTCTTTGAAATGCATTTTCAGGCTGATAAACCGGGCTGTAAAGGTTTGGGTTTTTACATAGGCCTACTAGAACTGCTGCCTCAGGAATTGTAAGCTGATCAGGGGTAGTATTAAAGAACGTTTTGGATGCAGTTTTGATCCCAAAGGCGTTGCTGCCGAATTCAAATGTATTAAGATACATCGCAATGATTTCTTTCTTGGTGTACGATCTTTCTAATTCCACTGCAACAATCCACTCTTTCATTTTGGCAATCACCAACCCTAAAATAGGCACATCATTGAGACTCCCATTTGATAAATCGCTTCGTGTACGAAACAGTATTTTAGCCAATTGCTGAGAAATCGTACTTCCCCCTCCAGCACTTTTATCGAACATTAAAATAGATTTGAAGAACACTCTACCTAAACCTCTAAGGTCTATTCCTGAATGTTCAGTAAAACGAATATCCTCTGTGGCAATTAGCGCATTCACCACATTTGGCGATAGTTCATCAAAAGTTATTTGACTTCTGTTGAAACGATAATATTTCCCCATTTCCTTATTGTCGGCAAAGTATAAAATGGAGGATAAATCACTTTTGGGGTTTTCTAAGGATTTTAGTCCGGGTAGTTCACCATACCAACCATTAAGATTGATGCTAATGCTGTAAATAAATAGCGCAAAACTAATGATGGCCAAAATAAAAACAGCCCACATTGCCACTACGGCTTTAAATATCTTTGATTTTTTCATATTAATTGAACTCATGTATTGGTATTCAAATCTTAAATAATCCTAAGGAGTTACTTGATAATTTAAATTGAAAAATTCCGTATAACTTTCCGGGACTTTTGCTTGATAAAAGATTTGAAAATTATCTTTTGAGATTATAAAATTACTAAAATTTAAGCTTTTGAAATTTTTTAATGGTGATAAATCACTATTAAATTTCTTAAAAAATGCCTCTGCAATGTCTTTTCCTTCAAATTCGCTTAAAAGTATCATTGAATAGTCATCGTTAAAAACAAGGTTTCCAGATTTTAATTCTTGTTCTGGGAAGAATTTATTTCCGAAATCCTCTATTTCCTGCGGAAGTACACCAGCCAAGGCTTTGTTTTTTTCATATAAAACGACAAAATAATGAGCCTGATCAAAAAATGGAATGTATTTAATTTGCTCTTTTTGTTGTTGTTTTTTATCGAGATTGTCAATAGCTGCTAAAAGGCTTTTGGCAAAGCTGTATAATTCACTTTCAGGATAATTTTCCATGAAACGCTGTAATTTGAATTTATAAGGATTTTTCCCGTCTGTTATTCCAGTAATTAATGCTTCTAAAAGTTTTAAATTATCTTCGTAATCATTTTCCGGATAATTGTTTAAGCCTTCATTGATTTCTGCGGTAGCTTCTTTAAAATTTTCATTTTGATATAGACGGTAGGCCTTTTCATAAATTACTTTCACTTTAGCGCTAGCCAAATTACTTTCTTCCTGATAATTAGGGTTTTCAATTAGCTTAGCAAAAATGGTGTCAGGAAATTTTTCCAATAATTCATCTGCAAAAGTCTTGGCTTTTTCTTCTTCTTTATCTTCATAATATATATATAACAAATAAAGAAGTTCAGCTCGGTACTCTGTATTTGGAAACCGACTTAAGAGTGTTTCATAAGTTTCTATAGCATCTTTTTTTTCTTGTAAATCAAAATTGTAAATATTACCTAATTTATAATAAGCCACTTCCATTTCATTTAATAGCTTTTCTTGTTGCTCTTCTTCAAATGGAATGGAATTAAAAAACTTTTCTCTTTCTTGTGCGATCAGGTCCTCTTCTGACAGATCTTCCCCCATGTCGGCTTGAGTATTTTTTGGCGAGCTTTCTTCTTCATTAGAGCTATCCTCTTCAAATACTTGTGTTCTTTTTATTCTCCAATTATCTTGTAATGATCGATTGCCCCAAGTCCTTTTAAAAGTATTTCTACCTTGAGCTACTGTAGATTGGTCATAGAAATAGAAGCCACCACCCGGGGCAGTATTGGTTTGGATATTTGGCCCCTGCTCGAATGCAGTTGTCTTATTGTTTGCTGCCTGATTTCTTTCAGCTCTTTGGCGCTTTCTTTCTTCTTCTTTTTCCTTTTCAATTCTTTCATTCCTTTCAGCCAAGAATATATCATTTAGAGAACTGCTGTCCATTTTGGCCAGGCTTACCAAGGAGTCATTCACTTCAATTGTATTAATTTGCTTTATAAAATCAGTAAGCACGGACTGCCTTGTGGCAACTTCTTGATAAATACTTTCATCTTCGGGCATAATTTTATAAGCACTATCATAATATGCTTTTGCTAAAGGGTATTTTTTTAGTTCGTCAAAATACAATAAGCCCAATTTGTGATAGGAAAAGGATTTTTGTCTTTGATTATCAACACTATTTTCGATTGATGATTTATAAAATGGGATTGCTTCTGATATATTCCCTTGTTTTAATTCAAACTCGCCCATTTCGTAATAAATCTTATCTCTAAATTCCACGTTTTTGCCGTCTTTAAGCAACTGCTCGAAATATTTTCTGATCTTTTTAATATCCTCGCCCTTAGAAAGTTCGGTTACTTGGGCCATATTTAACCGGGCGTAAAATGACAATTCATATGTAGGTCTGTTGTTTAAGACCTCGCTATAATTGTCATAAGCCACAGCATCTAATTTCGATTTTTGATAGAGTTGCCCCAAAATAAAGTGCATTTTGGCTTTTTCCGGCCCTTTTGACATCAGTTTGATGGCGGCACTTAAATATTTTATTACATTATTTGGGTCATTTGAAATTTGATAGTAATGGGCCGCATTGAGATATAGTTTTCGCTTATTTGATTTGGATAATTTTTGTCTATTTAAATAATCAATTACTGCTAAGGCATTATTTAATTCCCCATATTCTGTAAATGTTCTAACAAGGTGAGTAAGTGCCAAATATTTTGTTTGATCGTCTTTACTGTTGACATTTACATACTTTAAAGTCTCGATGGATTCTTCATATTCTTGATTTAGCATTCTGGCAATTCCCACCAAAATATAACTGTCGTCAACCCATTTGCTTACTTTATGTCTTTGAATGGCGATTGATGCTTTTTTAATAATATCTTCTACTTTTTCTTTATTGGCATTAACAATATTGGTATCAATAGGGGCTTTAACCTTCAATACTCTGTTAAAATTGTTTTGATGAGCTTCTTCGATTTCCAGTAATACCTCTTGGAGTTTTTCGTTTGCAATGAAATAAGCGTTGTATTTGGCGGTAATATTATGGTAACTATAGCCAACTAAGCCCGAATTTTCAGGTGTGCAGCCTGTTATTGTTAAAAATAAGCCTAAAACTAGGTTTCGATATTTTTTGATATTGTTACTCACTGTAGTTTTCAAACGACTAAAATAAGCGATTCATATAAGAAAAGTATTGAGAGTCGTTGATAATATGTATTTTTGCATTAAATAATAAAAAAACAAAGTTGCGAATAAGAAAGACAATGTCCAATTGGCTTACCACAAGATATCAAATGGTGGTAAGAAACGAAGAAAACTTGGCTGAAGTATCTACCTTTAACTTTACTTATGCAAAGGTAGCAGTTATTAGTTTATTATCTTTTGTTATAATTTTTATTGGGGCATTATATTTATCCCAATCTTTATTGGCACAATGGTTTGACCCAAGGCACACTACCATGGAATATAATCAAAAACTATTGTCGTTGACCATGGAGATGGATTCCTTGAAATCGAGATTGAGGGCTCAAGACCGTTTTATTGGGAATTTGCAAACAATTTTACAGGGTGATGTTCCGGATGGGGAAACTTACAGAGAGCCAGATCAAGTTAATACAGAGGATCTCAACAAAGATTTCAACCCTCAAAAGATGGATGTTGGGGACTCCATTATCAGACAAGAGTTTGAAGAACAGGACTTTAGTCTCACGAGCTATTCAAGCAATAATTATTCAGAGGAATTAAAGGATATTTTCTTTTTTCCACCAATTCAAGGAATAGTGAGCTCACCTTATGATATGAGCATTGACCATTATGGAATAGATATAGTGGCAAAAACAAATGAACCTGTAAAATCTATTGCGGATGGAACCGTTATATTATCGTCATGGACGCAAGATGGAGGTTATGTGATAGCGGTTCAACATAGAGCAAATTTAATTTCAGTAATCAGACATAATTCGGCATTATTGAAAAAAGTTGGTAATTTTGTGAATGCAGGTGAAGTAATCTCCATTATTGGTAATTCTGGGGAACTAACTACAGGGCCACATGTTCATTTAGAAATATGGTATAATGGAAATCCGGTGGATCCGGAAGAATTTATTACTTTTTAATATAATAGGAAAAGGAAACGGAGATGTTTAATAACAAGCAAGATAAAATACAAATGGCACAGGATATCACAAGTTCTAGTAATACAATCGGTAAAGGAACTACGATTAACGGAGATTTAGAGACTTTCGGAAATATCAGAATTGATGGGAAGGTAATTGGTAATATCAAAACTAAATCAAAATTAGTCTTAGGTAATACTTCTCATATTGAAGGCAATGTTTTATCACAAAATGCCGAGATTGAAGGAGAAGTTAAAGGAGTAGTGGAGATCACGGAATTATTGGTTTTGAAGCCTTCTGCAGTAGTGCATGGAGATATCATTACTAATAAGTTGATCGTAGAATCAGGAGCAACTTTTAATGGAGAATGTAAAATGGGCGTTACCAATAAAACCATTAAAATAGGAGATGAAACTGCTAACGGACAATCAAACCCTAAAATTGAAAAAGCCAAAGCAGTTTAATAATTACATCAAATTCTCTGGTTTAGCTATACAAATGGCTGTTACAATTTATCTAGGTAATTTACTAGGTAAGTATGTTGATAAAGTTGCCGAAAGCGGTTCTGATATTTTTACAAAAATCATCACGCTTTTGGCAGTTTTCCTTTCAATATTTGTGGTCATAAGAGAAGTCATCAAATCACAAGAATAGAATCAATGCTTAAAAGACTTTTAGCCTTCACAATTTTAATGTTAGGTTTGGCTACTGCTATATTTTTCACTCAAAAATGGTATCTTGAGTCTATAGAAGAAACATTGTCCTACTCCATCAATGCTATATATCTATTTCATTTTCTTGCTTACATAGTAATTGTTTTGTCTGTCGAGCTTTTAAGCAAAAGATTACCAGATCAAGTTGGTTACTTTTATTTGGCTAGTGTTTTTGTAAAAATAGGATTATTTGTTTTAGTCTTTAAAGACACACTCTTTGCAGATTCTCCCATGAATTTTTTGGAGAGGATATCAATTGTTATCCCTTTTTTCATGTTTTTAGTATTCGAAGCAATCTATTGCGGAAGACTAATGAATGCAGTTGACAATGAATCAAAATCCGAGGGCTAAAAAACTTAATAAAAAAATTATGTTTATTAAGAAATTGATTACCTTTGCCCCCAAATTAAGGCTATCGTAAATAGTAGAATGATCAATCCAACTATAATGAGAAACACTTTGTTGTTCGCACTTTTAATATCGCTTATTAACGTTAATTCGTTATTGGCGGTTGCAGGAGGTTCAGAAGAAGGCGGTCAAATAGACACCAAAGAGGAGATAAATGAGTATATTCAGCACCACTTGCAAGATTCTCACGATTTTACTTTTTGGACAAATGGTAAAACTGGATCACATATAGGGTTTCATTTACCAGTTATTTTATGGTCCGATGGTTTGCATGTGTTCTCATCAGGTAAATTTGATTATGGGCATAAAGTAGCTGAATCGAATGGTAAATATTTCGCACTATATCACGGTAAAGTTTACGAAACTAATGCTGATGGGGAAATCAATTTAGATGAAGAAGGTCATGCCACTAATGCTAAGCCTTTAGATATCTCAATTACAAAAAATGTGGTTGGGATGTTACTTACCTCATTATTAATGTTCTTAGGATTTATTTCATTAGCCAAGGGTTACAATAAAAGATCAATCCCTAAAGGAATTGGACGAATCCTGGAGCCTTTAGTGATCTATGTGAGAGATGAAATTGCAAGACCTAACATTGGCCCTAAGTATGAGAAATTTATTCCTTATCTACTAACTGTATTCTTTTATATCTGGATTTTGAACTTATTGGGCTTAACGCCATTAGGTTTCAACGTCACAGGTAATATTGCGGTAACTGTAGGGTTGGCTTTAATTACTTTCTTTGTTACTCAGTTTAGTGGTAACAAAGATTATTGGAAGCATATTTTTTGGATGCCTGGTGTTCCAATCCCAATGAAAATTATTTTAATGCCAATTGAGGTGTTAGGAATGTTCACCAAGCCATTTGCATTATTAATTCGTTTGTTTGCAAACATTACAGCAGGTCACGTTGTAGTAATGAGTTTAATAGCATTAATAATAACGATGCGTTCACAATTTGGTATAGTTGCTTCTTCAAGTATTTCTTTTGGATTAGCATTTTTTATTACCCTAATTGAATTATTAGTCGCTTTTCTTCAAGCTTATATCTTTACAATGCTGTCGGCATTGTTCATAGGTATGGCAGTAGAGGAGCATCATTAAAAGTGTATTTTTGTTTAATTTAATATAAATCAACTATCATGTACAATTTAATTGGAGCAGGATTAATCGTAATCGGTGCTGGTATCGGACTAGGCCAAATTGGTGGAAAAGCAATGGAAGGTATTGCTAGACAACCTGAGGCTTCTGGTAAAATTCAAACCGCTATGATTATCATCGGTGCATTATTAGAAGGATTAGCATTTGGTGCTTTGATCCTTGCTGGATGATTTAATCCGAAAAGAATCAACGCTATTTGTATGCGCTAGGCTGCAAATAGCGTTTTTAAAAACTTAAATTAATCAAATAAAGAAATGGAACAATTAATAAATGACTTTTCTCCGGGCTTGTTTTTCATGCAGCTCCTCATTTTCCTTGTTCTCTTGTTTTTATTATCGAAGTTTGCTTGGAAACCCATTCTAAACTCTTTGAAAGCAAGAGAAGGCAGTATTGCAGACGCTTTGCAGTCAGCTGAAAATGCTAAAGAAGAAATGGCAAAACTACAGGCTGATAACCAAAAGTTATTGCAAGAAGCAAGATTGGAGAGAGATAAGCTTTTAAAGGAAGCAACTGACATTGCTAGTAAAATAAAAGAAGAAGCTAAATCTGATGCTGCTAAACAAGCAGATAAAATGATTTCTGATGCTAAAAATGCTATTGAAGTAGAGAAAAATGCTGCTTTAAAAGAAGTGACGACTAAAGTTGCGGAGCTATCATTAGAGATTGCAGAAAAGCTTCTACGTAAAAACCTATCTGATGATAAAGCACAAAAAGCTTTAGCTGAAGATTTTATGAAAGATTTAAAACTCAATTAATCTGATCAAATGTCAGAATATAGAATTGCATCCCGGTATTCCAAATCTTTAATTGATCTTGCAGTTGAAAAAAATCAACTAGAAGATATCAAGTCGGATATGGAACTTTTATCTAAAGTCTGCAAGGAAAACAGAGAGTTTGTCCTTATGCTTAATAATCCTATTTTGGAAAGCGTGAAAAAGGCTGCTATAATACGAGCAGTATTTAAGGACAAAGTACAAGAAATGACTTCTTTATTTTTTGATATTGTGTCAAGAAAGCATAGAGAGTCTGTTTTGCCGGAAATGGCAAAAGTTTTCAAGCAGCTTTATAATGAGCACAAAGGGATCATTACAGCTGAGGTAACTACTACTTTCAAATTAGATGATAGTTTACGTTCAGAGGTGATAAAAATTGTAAAGGAGATTTCCGGTAAGGAAGTTGAGTTAAATGAAAAAGTTGATGAAGCTTTGGTTGGTGGCTTTTTGATCCGTGTGGGTGATAAGCAAATAGACGAAACCATTCAAAGCAAACTAAATGATTTAAAAAGGGAATTAACCCATAATCAATATATCAAGCAGATTTAAAATATTAATTAACCTATAATAACAGAATAATGGCAGAGGTTAGACCAGACGAGGTTTCAGCAATATTAAGAGAACAACTTTCAGGCTTCAAAACAGAAGCTGAATTAGAAGAAGTTGGTACCGTCCTTCAAGTTGGTGATGGTGTGGCACGCATTTACGGCTTAACACAAGCTCAATCAGGTGAGTTGTTAGAGTTTGAAAACGGCTTACAGGCATTGGTTTTGAACTTGGAAGAAGATAATGTTGGAGCTGTATTATTCGGTAGTTCACAAGGAATTAAAGAAGGTGACGCTGTAAAAAGAACAGGAAAAATTGCTTCCATTAAAGTGGGTGATGGTATCGCAGGTAGAGTTGTGGATACATTAGGTCAACCAATTGATGGTAAAGGCCCTATCGAAGGAGAGCTTTTTGATATGCCTTTAGAGCGTAAAGCACCTGGTGTAATTTTCCGTGAGCCTGTAAGTGAGCCTTTGCAAACAGGTATTAAATCTATTGATGCCATGATCCCTGTTGGAAGGGGGCAGCGTGAATTGATTATTGGTGACCGTCAGACAGGTAAAACTGCTGTGGCAATTGATGCCATTATCAATCAAAAAGAATTTTATGATGCTGGTGAGCCAGTTTATTGTATATATGTTGCCATCGGGCAAAAAGCATCTACAGTAGCACAAATTGTGGCTGAGTTAGAAAAAGCTGGTGCAATGGCTTATACCACTATTGTTTCTGCTTCTGCAGCAGATCCAGCTCCTTTGCAGTTCTTTGCTCCTTTCGCAGGTGCTGCAATAGGTGAGTACTTCAGAGATACAGGTCGTCCGGGATTGGTTGTTTATGATGATTTATCAAAACAAGCAGTTGCTTATCGTGAGGTATCATTGCTATTAAGAAGACCTCCAGGTCGTGAGGCATACCCAGGTGATGTATTCTACTTACACTCTCGTTTATTGGAGAGAGCGGCAAAAGTGATCAATGACGATACGATTGCTCAAGATATGAATGACTTGCCTCCTTCATTAAAAGGAAAAGTAAAAGGTGGTGGTTCATTAACAGCCCTTCCAATTATTGAAACACAAGCAGGTGACGTTTCAGCTTATATTCCGACAAACGTAATTTCGATTACGGATGGTCAGATTTTCTTGGAAACTAACTTATTTAACTCTGGTATCAGACCAGCCATTAATGTAGGTATTTCTGTATCTCGTGTGGGAGGTAATGCTCAGATTAAATCAATGAAAAAGGTATCAGGTACCTTAAAATTAGATCAAGCGCAGTTCCGTGAATTGGAGGCATTCTCTAAATTCGGTTCTGATTTGGACCCAGCTACTAAGAAAGTTATTGAAAGAGGTAAGCGTAACCAGGAAATCTTGAAGCAAGGTCAGTATTCTCCTGTTGCTGTTGAGCAACAAGTAGCGATCATTATTGCATCTACAAAAGGATTTTTGGATAAAGTACCTGTTGATAAAGTGCGTGCTTTTGAAAAAGAATTTGCCATGATGATGGAGAATCAAGAAAAAGAAACGCTTGAGGCATTCAAAGCAGGGAAAATCAATGATGATTTAATTGCAGTTGTAAAGAAAGTAGCTGACGATTTATCATCTAAATACTAATATTTAGAGGAGCTTTTTAAAAGCTCCTTTCTACATTTTAAGATTAACATTTTCCTTTTTAACTAAAGGTCAAAATAGATATAAGGCTGTATGGCAAATCTAAAGGAAGTAAAAAATAGGATTAATTCAGTTGTTTCGACTCAACAAATCACCAAAGCCATGAAAATGGTGGCGGCTGCTAAGTTGAAGCGCGCACAGGACAGAATCACCATGATGCGTCCTTATTCCCAAAAGTTATCTGCTATTTTACAAAACGTGAGTGGTAGTGGGGAGGATATGAATAATCCTTATGCTAAGGAAAGACCCATTGAAAAGGTTTTATTGATTTTGGTAACTTCTGATAAAGGACTTTGTGGGGCTTTTAACAGTACAGTTACACGAAGAGTAAAGAGCTTGATGGAGGGCGAATACAAGTCAATTGTTGAAAATGATAATTTACATTTTATGACAATTGGTAAGAAGGCTGCAGATTTCTTAAAGAGAAATAAGCTTCCTAACAATGCTGACTACATTGATTTGTTTAATAGATTAAACTTTGATGATGTAAGCGAAGCTGCACAATTTGTGATGGATGAGTTCGAGAAGGGCACTTATGATAAAGTTGAAATCATTTATAATGAATTTAAAAATGCAGCGACTCAGGTTTTAAATCAAGAACAATTCTTGCCCATAGCTAAAGCAAATGATGAAGAGGGAGCGGATACTGATCATGCTTATTCTTATGAGCCATCAAGGGATTATATAGAGAAAGAATTAATTCCTACTTCATTGAAAACGCAATTGTTTAAAGCACTTTTAGATTCTAATGCATCTGAGCATGGAGCTAGAATGACGGCTATGGATAAAGCAACTGAGAATGCTGGTGATCTATTGAAAGAATTGAGGTTGACTTACAATAGAACTCGTCAAGCAGCAATTACAACAGAGATATTAGAAATTACAGCTGGAGCGGAAGCTTTAGCAGCTGAATAGGATATTTGTACATACTTAAATTTTACAAAGCCGAGAAGAAATTTTCGGCTTTTTTAATGCTTCCAGTTCACTTCTTGGCTGTCCCTAACAGCCCTCATAATGTCTCGCTGGCTTATTTGGCCTACAAGTTTCCCTTCCTTTAAAACTGGGAATCTTCTAAAACGCATTCTCAGGAACATATTGGCAGCTTCGAAGATGTTAGTCTCGGGTTCAATATGGATTATATTAGTGGCCATATAATCTTTTACCAAGCCTGGCAATTTGGGTGAATTATTATATTTACCTTTTACAATTTCTTTTAAACAATCACCCTCTGATATCACACCAATTAAATTATTATCTTCATCTACCACAGGGCCACCTGAAATTTTCTTTTTCATTAATGTGTCCATCGCCTCATAGATAGTTTGGTGCTCATTGAAAGTAATGAGTTTTGTAGCCATATAATCCGCAACCGATATATGTTTTGGCTCATCTTCCTTTTTATCTTTTTTGATGAATGCTCCTTGATAGCTTTTAACCATGATTGAAAAAGTTTAGTGTCATAAAATATACAATTTTATTTAATGAAATCAAATATAAACTTTTAAAAATCAAGTGGTTGCTTATGAATTTAGAATCGTGAGTCGGTCTTTTATCTGAATAGATTTAAAATTGAAAGTATGTTGGGTCCACTTGAATGTTGATTTTTGATAGAAGAAAACGTGGGTTAGATCATTTTTGTAGTACCAATTATCAAAATTTTGTTTTTCATTGTAGAGATCCGTCATAATAAGAAGTTTTCCTTTTGGTTTCAGGAGCGAACGTAATCTTTTGAATTCCATCATCGGGTCATGGAAATGCTCTACTACTTCACAGCATGCAATATAATCGTAAGTATTATTCAAAACATCGGGTCGATAATCAAAAAATGGATCATAGGTCTCTACATTAAATCCTTTTTCTCTAAGCATAGAGGTGATGACTGGGCCTGGCCCTGATCCAAAATCCAATCCTTGATGATTTTCATTAAAGCTAGTCAAAATCGCTTGGGTGATTGGAGAAACAAACTTTCGGTATCCAGGATCCTTTATGTCATTATTGTGTGTTTCATATCGTTCTATTTCTTTGTTCTGGTTTGGTAAAAATTGCTTAGAAATAAAAATTGCACTACATGTTGGGCATTTAAAATAGTATCGATCTAATTCTATATGAAATATCGGACTTATTGTATTGCATAATCTGCAATTTTCTTTTTCATGCATCATGTGCTAAGCCTTTATTTAATATTAATCATTCCTCTTCACAAACTGCACTACTCTTTCCATCAGTTCTTCTTTATCGTTCCAGAAGTTACGGCTTTTGATTTGAATGTAGGGCCAGTTCATTTTAGACAACAGAAATGGAGTATAAGCAAAAATATCTTTTACGGAAGGATTATCATAAAATAGATTGTCATCTGAAAGCAATAAGCCTTTGTATTGCTCTTGATCTTTAAAACTTAAATCAGCGAAAGGCAATTCCTCTTTAACTGTAATGCTTTTAACAGAAGTCTCTAATTCTTCTTTCACCTTTGATTTTAAGAACCAACTACTTTGGAAATTATCAGCAGGTTTTGGTTTTGGCTTGAAGTTGCTTTTGGATACATCCAATGCATATTGTAAATAAGACTTCAATAATTTTGGTCCATTATTTTTTGTGTCATCCACTTTAAGCTGATCAGGGTAAAGACTACTTATGATGATTATCTTCTCCCGTGCCCTGGTGATGGCCACATTCAATCTGTTTTCTCCTTTTGGTGCATTGATACTTCCAAATTGCATTCTTAATCTACCTGATTTGTCAGGAGCATATCCCGTGCTGAAGATAATGATGTCCTTTTCATCGCCTTGAACATTTTCTATATTTTTAACAAAGAATTTATCGGGCAGGGTCAGATTTCCCTTGGCAATTTGCTCTTCTAAAATATCCCAAATAAGGCTTTGTTGTGGCGCATTAAAGGTTACTACTCCAATTTCTTTTTCTGGCTCATTTTTTAGATATTCCTTAATGAGATCTACTACATTAAGTGCTTCAACTTCATTCGCATTTTGTTCCCAGACTCCGTCAACTTTAATGTAGTCAATTCCCGGATCAGCATTATTAATGTAATGAAAATCAGGCAATAGACGGAGACGGTTTTTATAGAAATGACGGTTGGAAAATTCTATTAAATCCAATGACTTGCTTCTATAGTGTCCTGCTAACTGCAAGTTCATGACATATTTATTGGCCAAATCCAGAAGCGAGTCAATTTCCAAATCTGGATGATCCACTTCCTCCTCTTCCCATCTTACTTTATATAAATCATTTGGGCTTAGCTGTTTGTTATCACCTGCTACCACTACTTGCTTTCCTCTGTACATGGCCGGAATTCCTTTTTCTACGAAACATTGAGAAGCCTCATCAAATATCACCAAATCGAAAATTTCTTCCATGGGGAAAATAGCAGAAACGGACTCTGGACTTGCCATCCAGCAAGGTATCAAATCAAATAATTCTTCTTGGAACTCCTGAATAACCCGCCTAATTGGCCATATTTGACGCTTTTTGGTAACTTGATGACTCAAGTCTCTATAAGAAATCCGATTATTTAATCGGTTATATTCTACATTAGAAAAGGTTCTCTCACGTACTTTAAGATTGAGAATATCATTACTTAATTTTAATTTACTCCCTATTTCATACTGAAGGTCATCGGTTTGTTTATCAAATTTCCTTGTGGAAACTTCCCTTAGAATTGGATATTTTGTTTCTATATGGTTGATCCATTCCAAATATATACTATTAAGGAAAATAGGTTTAATATTTTTGTGGGTAATGGTGACGTCACTTTCATTAAGTAATTTTACTACCTCTTTTTCATAGTGTTCTAGATTATCGTAGAGTTGGTCGAATTGTACCAATTCATCAAAGTGTCTTTGAAATGTTTTAATGTAACTAGCAGGTAATCTTTCTTGTTCCAGCTGGTCAATTTGCGTTCTGGTCAGATATTTTTTCCATTTATTCTTTTCCTCGATTGTATCTTCCGATAATTGAATAATTGCCTTAATTTTTTCTAAAAATTCTGATAAAGATTTTCCTTCAATTAAGGAAAATGCTTTGAAATTAGTGAATGAGCTTATAATCTCTTTCGATTTTATGGCTTGTGTTTGCTCTTGGAACCAATGGTTTAATTCCATCTGGTTTTTAGATTTAGGAATGTCTTTTAACCATGTTTGTTTTTTGAGCTTGGTCATATTGTGCTCAAAATTTAATCGATTATCAAGGCGTTTTTCAAGCTCTTTTACTCCTGAACCATTGACAGGAAGACTATTGGCCACCAAAACCTTTTTCAAAAAGTACTTTTCTTTAGCAAAAAGTAACCAATGAATCCATTTTGTTGGTCTTTTTCGAGATTGTCTTCTTAATTGGATGATTTTCTGTAGATTTCCTAAATCTTTTGATTCTAAACTACTTTCAATTCCACCCTCTTTATAACAATCATTCAATACTCTTTGCACATTGCTTAACCATAACGCATTGGTATTGTCATCGGAATAGTTGAACATGTGTACCAAATATTGATATGCCTTAGGATTTAGCAATTCCTCTAGTTGATTTAATTTATCTTGATGCTCTACTACATCTTCAAATTCCTTCAAGCTCATGGGCGAGCCAACCAATTTCTTCGACTTTTCGGATGTTTGTTGAAAATAAGAAGGGATTTTTTCCAGTAAGTTGACAATTTCTGATTTATCATTCAAATCAAAGTCCTTGAAATTAACCCGGTCTTGCCATATAAAATCATCTTGGCTGAAATCATCCACATAGGTTTGGAAATGAACCAATTTATTGGCGAATTCTTCAATTTGCTTTTTGTGAAAATGACGGTGAATCTGTTTTAAATTGATTTTAGTATCATTAAAATCACAATTTAAATAGAGTTCTTTAGCGGAAATACCACATTCTGCTTCATCAAATAATGCTAACCTATATTCTTCTTTTTCTTCTACAATCTGGTCAATAATCCTACTGGCTTTTAGGAATTCTCTCTCAATTTGAACAGAATCAAGGCCATTATTTTTGGCTTCATATTCTTCTAATCTGTCAATTTGATTTTGGATTTGTTCAAAGATAGCTTTTCGATCATTCTTGAAATCATGCACCAATGCAACAAATGGTTGCATGTCAATGGATTTCATTCTTTCATGAATAACGTCTAAAGCCGCTCTTTTTTGACAAACAACTAAAACACGTTTTCCTCTGGCAATAAAATCCGTCACTAAGTTACTGATCAACTGGGACTTTCCAGTTCCTGGAGGCCCTTGCACTACAAGCGAGTTCCCTTTTTTCACCGCTTTTAATGCATTTTCTTGATAGGCATCCATTGGGAATACGGTGAAGGTTTCCTCTTCTTTAACGCTTTCAATAAAACGATAGCGTTGCGAATAATCTGATGGTTCTTTTGTTTGTTTATCAGGATTTCTGCTTAAGAAAAACTCTTCTATATCTTGGACTTCTTGTTCTTTTTCTAATAAGTAAGTATAATCTGGCACTAAATAGGAACCACTTTGCGGGAAAATTCCTATAACCGCTTCAGGATATAGCTTTAATTCACCTTCTTTTTCATATGTTTCAAAATCCGCTTTTTTAAAATCTTTAAATGGATGCAATACATCCATGAAATTATCTTGGTTGAAATTTATCTCTATAGGGCTTTCTTTAAAAATCTGATATAAATCAGTCCTAAAAACCCGGCTGTCTGGGTCATATATTTCAAAAACTTTTTCAATTAATTCATCGCTAATTTTAATGCCGTGATAATGGGCATAGGCAAGGAGGAATGATTTATTAAAAGTAATGTTTACATCTTCTCTTAATTCCATTACCCATTGACCATTCACCTCCTTTACTTCAATCGGAAAAAAAATGAGCGGGCAACGAACTGAGGTTCCCCCATGAAATTTACCTCTTACAAAAGGCCAGCCAACATAAAGGTCTTTCGCTCCTCTCTCATCATAAATGAATTTTTCAATTCTTTTTAATTTCTTCATTTTCCGGCTCATAATGTTGTTTTTTTCGAGCCTAGGATCGGAAATAGCAGATAGTGGGATATTTTTCTTTCTGGCTATTAAATCTTCTATAAGTGAAAATGAACTTTTATTGAGCAAGAAATCGAAATCATGTAGATCTAAGGTTTGGTCCGAAATCAAGCGCAGCAATAATAAAGACCTATTAGTGCCTGAGAGATTCGTGAGCCGTTTTAAATAATACCTTAGTATATCGTGCATATAATATTAATTAGCAAGGAATCAATTTAGGAAATTATTACCTTTTTTGTAAATGTGATGTTGGTTTAGCTAGTCAAAAGCAAGGTATGGGCTTACTTTTTTTACCCAAGCGCTATCCAAAACTTTAATGGAAAGCAAATCTTTATTTGATTTGAACTCACCATGCTGATTCCTATAATTGATAATCAAATTTGCTTCTTTGTAGGAAATATACGGATGTTGGACTAAACTATCTGCATCAATTCGGTTAACTTTTAGTTGCTTAAGATTTATTTTGTCTTTAATAAAGACATGTTTTTTCAATGAGTCTAAATTTTCTTCCTTCAATCCATATACCTCTTCAAGTTGATCAAGGGAATGAAATCCCCCAAGATAATCTCTATACTTGGTAATCCTTTTTGAGAATGCAGGACCTATGCCATAAATCTTTTGTAATTGGGTGCTATCTGCTTTATTAATGTCTAACCTTGTGATCTTTACTTTTTCAAACGCATTTTTTGTCTGTTCATTCTCTTCTTTAACAATTTTTTTCTTGGCATCAGTTGTGAATTTTTGTTCGGGTTTAGCCTTTATTATGGTAAGCTGTATAAAAGGATAAATTTTTTCATAGAAAGAGCTGTCCATTCCGTAGATTTTCAAAAGCTCTGATTTTGATTCAAAGGGTTTTACCTTTTCTCTGTATTTCACTATTCTTTCGGCAAGATATTCTGGGAATCCAGCATTTATCAAATGATGGACATTAGATTTATTAAGGTCAAAAACATGATATGTTTCTTCTTTATGACGAGCAGTATTTATCTCAACTGAATTTTCGAGTTCTGCTAATAATGCTTCTAGCTGAATTTTATCCTCATCAGATTGTAAATTTTTGTTGTATTGAGTGTATAATAGACGAGAAGCAAATGGCATTGCAAGAACAATAATCATCAAAAAAATGAGAATAATAAATCCGTTAGTCTCAGTTCTGGAAAAACCAAAAAAATTCCGAAGCCAAATCCTGATTCTTTGCTTCATTTTAAAATAAGGCTTTAGTTCAATACTAAAGTAAAGAAGCAAAATGAAAACTCCAATTATTAGATATTACCAAATTCAATTTCTTTGAAAACATCCCAAGATTTTCCATTATGTTTAAAAACTGTAATTGATTTGGTTAAAAAGCTTTCTTCTAATGTTCGGTCTTTTACATCATCCCAAATTTTGTAAAAAACAGGTTTTTTCAAATCACGAAATGCAATGGTTATATGAGGATTAAAGCCATTTTGTTTATGAGTACCATTAAATACTTGAAATTGCTTCATATATTTTTCTATGGTTTTTTGAAGGTCATTAAGAGGTGTATTTTCAATTACATTTATGAAAATGACCCTTGGTTCAAAACATCCAAAATCCTTAAGGTGTACTGTAAAGGATTTTTGATCTTTTATAAGGTTTATCAATTCTGATATGAATTTCTCCTCTTTATTAATGGTCAAATTGAAAGGCATTTGTAGTGTAATATGTGCTTTTGAGCGAAAAGCTCCCTTAATTCCATGTTTTTGATAAAACTCCTCTTTTATTCCATGAACTTGCTTTTCTAATGGATGAGGAGGGCAAATTCCTATAAAAAACATTGATTTTTCCATATATTTTTATTTCTATAATTTATAGTAATCATTCAATTTTAGGTAGATTTGAATTAAAATTAAAGAATATGGATTGGATATTAAGAAAACCAATTTTCTATTTAGCAGTAATTCTATCAATTTTTATTGGTGGGTGTTACTCTGAATTAAAGGATTTAGATTTTGAGAATATTAAATGGAGCCCTGAACTGGGGATACCTTTAATCGATTCTAAGTTCACACTTACGGAAATATTAGAAGCAAATTCCGATAATATTGACTTCACTACTGATGCCAATAATACCATAGTGATTTCCATTTCGGATGATAGTTTGTTCAGTCAATCTGCTTCAGATTATTATTCCTTAAGCAATACTTCTTTAAATGTACCTCCCATCATTTTAACTCAAGAAGAAATTGATTTATTTAATTCCAATGGACAAGTAACGGTTTTAAGGGAAATAAATATTAATTACCCCAATCCAGCTGGTTTAGAAGAAATTTTTATTGATGAAGGATTTGTAGTAACACAGGTTCAGGAGGATTTTCCTGCCGATGTAGATTTATCGTTTTCAATGGAAGATCCTGAAAGTAATTCTATTTTAAATTATGATCAAATTTTCAGTTTTGATGGTGTGAATCCAATATCATCAGATCAATCAACTGATCAGTTTAGCAATATTAGATTTATATTTAACGAAGATCCTAGCCTAGGTCAAATAAAGTTTTCTTTTCAATTATCTCTTACTAGAGTAAACCAGGATTTAGTTTTTGGGGCTAACAGTTTAGATTTGGATATAGGCTTTCAGGATATGGAATTTGGGGGACTTTATGGGGATTTAAGTCCACAAAACATTAGTACTGAAACAAATACAGTTCAAACCAATTTTTTAAATGATAATGAATTTCTAAATGACATTGAATATTATTTCGAAAACCCTCAGTTTAGGATGATTTTCACCAATTCAATGGGACTTCCTGTTCGTTTTGATGTTAATAATTTTACTTCCTATAATAATGGTGAGGCTAATGAAGAGTCGATAAATAATGCAATAGAACTAGAATCTGCAGAAGAAGGGTCATCTTCAACAACAGAAGCCAACTTCGATAATGTCTTTAAAAACCTTATCAATAATATGCCGGACTCAGTTACATTACAGGTCGATGGTGCAATTGACCCAGATGATACTCCGGATAATTTTGTGACCAGAAACTCTAATATTTTAGTGGGGTATGAAATTAACTTACCGCTTGAATTTAGTCTAAGTGGCCTCGAAATTAATGAGACAGTAACTTTGGAAGGTATAGATACTCAAGAATTGCAATATGCTTTATTCAAATTTACTTCTGAAAATTCTTTACCAATTGACCTGAACTTTACAGCAGATTTATTGGATGAAGATAGTGCTTTTGTAATGAATTTATTTGATGGGAAGTTTTTGGCTGGTGGAACTGAAGACCAGCCTGCAACCATAAATGATATTATAAGATTAGAGGATAATCCTGATACCAATTCTAATGAATTAGAGGACCTAAAAGAAGTGAGACGGGTTGGGATAAGAGCCACTGTTTCAACTACAAACAATGGAAACAGTGTTGTCAGAATAACCTCTGATGCCTCAGTTCAATTCAATTTGGCAGTTCAAGCTAAATATAATGTCAACTTATAATGAAGGGAATGATGAAAAAGATTATATATAGCGCATTATTGATACTATTTATTTGGAATAGCAGTAAAGTTTTGGCTCAATCTGATATGATTTCTTATGGATTGGGTAAGACCTTACCACAAACCAATAATTTGAACCCGGCAATATTACCTGATTATAAGTTTTCTTTAGGACTTCCTGGATTGTCCGGTTTTCATATTAATACAGCGCAAAATTTCACAAATCTTGAAATGTTGGAAGCTAAAGATGCGGATGGAAATATAAATTCCAGTAATCTTTTGAACAGTATTAAGAGAAACAACAGGATAAGTTCTAATAATACTATCAATCTATTCCACTTAGGGATACGTGGCTTAACAAGTTATACGGCCGTAAGTATTAATACCCGGACCACTGCAAGAGTTAGTTTGCCGAGGGAATTTTTCCAATTTGCTATTTTGGGTAATGCCAGTAATGAATTAGAGGATGGACTTCTAGATTTAAATAGGTTTTCGACCAAATTAATGGGTTATACAGAAATAGGAGTGTCTCATGGACGAGAAATTTTAGGTGGACAGATGACCGCAGGAATAAGAGTTAAATACTTGATAGGCCATGGGTATGCTGATATCAAAAATTTTGATGCAAGATTAAGGACTTATGGTAATGAGGAATTTAGGGGAGATTCAATTGAAATGAACGTAAACCAATTTGATATAAGAACTGCTGGTATCGCAGGATCAGTATTTGATGATGACTTTAATAGTGAAGATATTAGAAGCTCCTTACTTTCAAATGGAGGATTTGGTTTAGATCTGGGAGCAACCTATGAATTTAGCAAGAAGATAAGGTTTTTTGCAAGTATGAACGACTTGGGATTTATCAAATGGAATAGCCAATATGCCAACCAGTTATCAGTTCCATCATTTCAATACAGTTTTAGCGGAGTAGATGTAGTTGAATTGATTAATGGAGAGGATATATCGGTTATTAATGATTTTGATAGCACTATTAATAATTTGGAAATAGCTGAAACAACTGATGAGTCATTTACCACTTCTTTGACAGCCAGGATTTATGCCGGGGCATCCTATCAATTGAGCAGGAGACAAACTGCTTCAGCAATATTATATTCTGAATTATATAGAGGGGCATTGATTCCTGCTTTTACCGGGATGTATAATTTTCAAGCAGGAACTTTCTTTAATTTTGCTTTTTCAGCTACCATGATGAATGGTAGAGTGAACAACTTTGGAACTGGGATAACATTGAATTTAGTACCATTCCAGCTTGTATTGGCAACCAACGATTTATTGTCTATTGCAAAACCAATGAAAGGCCGTGCAGCTGATTTTAGATTTGGGATAAATCATACTTTTGGAAACGTAAATAAAGGTAAATCGAGGGCAAAAAAGAACAGTAAGAATACAATTGACACAATTGATTTAGGAATTGACTGATTTTTCAAAAAAAATCTACTAATTTGGAAAAAGTTAGAAATATATTTTAAAAATACGAATAAAATCTAATTATTGATGATAGATAACATAAATGAAAACAAGATGGATTTAAATGTAAATTTCATCAAATCAGTACTAAGTCTATTTTCTGAAATGCAGGGAAATGGAATTTCATTAGTCTATTTGGGAGAATTCAATCATGAAATAACGAAGATGTTTACCTCTATGGCAGAATCAGACATGGAGCGTAAAAAGGAAGATAGATACGTTAAGAAGAGGGTTTACCACGTAATGGTAGAGACCCTTCAAAACATGAATAAGCACTCTGACGAAATTACAGATGCCCAAATTGGAAACGGTTTGTTCGTTATTGGTAATAAAGAAGATATTTATTATGTAATCACCAGTAATAAGGTAGCAAGAGATAAGGTAGAAGACTTAAGAAATGCAATAGATGAAGTAAATGCAGCCAGTGCAGATGAGTTGAAGAAAATGTACATGCAACAAATCAAGCACGGCAAGCTTTCCAATAAAGGGGGCGCTGGACTAGGTTTGATTGATATTGCTCGTAAAACAGGGGAAAAGTTAGTTTATAAATTTTTACCTATAGATGAAGACTTTGATTTATTCATCTTAAAAGTAGAGATTAACGGAGATAAAATTAAAGATGTCAAAGGCAAGTAAGCCATCTTATAGAATTTTAAATAGAGCCTATCAGGCAATTACTCAAGATAAGCTTGTGTTTACCTGATAATCAATACTAAATATTAAATATTTGTGAAATTTTTTATTAGGTCTCATATAATTTTAGCCTTTCCTTAAGCCGGAAGGCTTTTTTTATGCCCATTTTTTCAAATTATTTGAATAAATCAATTTTTTAACCATTGTTGATGGCTGGTATTGATTGATAGATATTTATAAATATTATATTTGCCTCATAATTTATTCAAAATTACAATATGAGTTTTAACACAGATTTAAAAGTTGGCGTATTAGGTGGAGGCCAATTGGGCAGAATGCTTTTACAAAGCGCCATCAATATCAATATTGATTTAAGGATGATGGATCCCGATCCGCATGCGCCCTGCTCAAATTTGATTGCTGATTTTCAAGTTGGTGATTTGGAAGATTATAATGCAGTTTATGAATTTGGAAAAGACTGTGATATATTGACAATTGAAATTGAAAAGGTCAATATTGAAGCCATGAAAAAACTTCAATCTGAGGGGGTTAAGGTTTTTCCACAACCTGAAATCATTGAAATGATTCAAGATAAAAGAGTTCAAAAACAATTTTATCTTGACAATAACATCCCTACCTCATCATTTGTGTTAACTGAAAGTAAGGAAGAATTAAAAAAATATATCAATAAATTTCCTGCAGTCCATAAAATTGGAAAAGGCGGATATGATGGAAGAGGTGTGCAGGTGATCAAATCTCAAGATGATATTGAAAAAGGTTTTGATGCCCCATCATTACTAGAAGATTTCGTTCCATTTAAAAAAGAGCTAGCTGTAATCGTTAGTAGAAATGAAGAGGGGGAAGTGAATTCATTCCCAGTAGTTGAGATGGTCTTTCATCCCGAACATAATCTTGTGGAGTATCTTCTTTCCCCTGCTGTAATTGATAAATCTGAAGCAGAAAAGGCTAAGAAAGTAGCGATAGATATCATTCAGAAATTGGGAATGGTAGGGATTTTGGCAGTTGAAATGTTCTTAACTAAAGACAATGAGATTTTAGTCAATGAAATAGCACCAAGGCCACATAACAGTGGACATCAGAGTATTGAAGGAAATTTCGTATCCCAATATGACCAGCATTTAAGGGCGATTTTAAATCTTCCTTTAGGGGATACAACAACTAAAATTAGCTCAGCTATGGTCAACGTTTTGGGTGAGGATGGATTCACTGGAGATGCAAAATATGAAGGGATGGAAGAGGTCATGAAAATAGCAGGTGCATCAGTTCATTTGTATGGTAAGAAACTAACAAAACCATTTAGGAAAATGGGTCATGTTACCATTACTGACCCAAGTTTGACTTCCTTAAAAACCAAGATTGAAAAAGTTAAATCTACATTAAAAGTAAAGGCATGAGTAAAAGGGGAAAAATAGCCATTATAATGGGTAGCCAGTCAGATCTTAGGGTAATGAGCGAGGCGGCTAAAGTTTTGGATGAATTGAATGTTAGCTACGAATTAACCATTGTGTCGGCACATAGGACACCCGAAAGAATGATGGATTTTGCAAAATCGGCTAGGGAAAATGGTTTTCATGCAATTATAGCTGGTGCAGGGGGTGCGGCTCATTTGCCGGGAATGGTGGCGGCCTATACTACCTTGCCTGTAATTGGTGTTCCTGTAAAATCAAGTAATTCAATTGATGGATGGGATTCAGTATTGTCCATTTTACAAATGCCGGGTGGGGTACCTGTGGCAACTGTTGCATTGGATGGCGCTAAAAATGCCGGAATTTTGGCTGCTCAGATAATATCGAATTTTGACGATGACGCTTTCAAAAAATTAGAAGAGTATAAAAACGAGATGCGAGATAAGGTGTTGAAATCAGCTAGCGAGGTAGAAACCAATGGGTGGAAATCAGGAAAAATGGGGTTTTAGATTAATCATCTTTGGAGATAGGGAGATAAATAGTGAATTCACTGTATTTTCCTAATTCGGTTTCCAGATTAATTTTACCATTTAAGCGATCCACTAAAGTTTTTACTATTGCCAAGCCTAATCCATTTGAACTTTCTCCTCCGGTTGGTTTGGCAGATAGTTTTTTAAATTTCTTGAAGAGATTGTTTTTATCCTCTTCTGTGAATCCTGGTCCAAAATCTTTTACACTGATCCAAAAGTTATTTTTGCTAATCCCAGCCCTAATAATAATTTCAGACTTTAAATCCGAAAATTTAATGGCATTAGAGATTAAGTTTTCGAGTATTCTGTTGATATAGTTTTTGTCAGTCCTAACTTTTAATCCTGGCTCACATTCTATTTTATGCTCTATTTGTTTGTTGGTGAGCTCAATTACAAAATTTGAGATTGTATCATCCAATAATTTTTTTAATTCAAAACTTTCGGAATTAAGCTCTTCTTTGTCAGTTGAGATGGCGTTAACATCCAACAAATCATTAATTAAATAGGCTCCGTGTTTTGCATTATTCCTTATCATTCCAACATATTGACTTTGCTCTTCATTAAGGCCGGACAACCTTAGTAGTTCAGTTAAGCCTTTTATTCTATGAAATGGAGCCTTCATATCGTGTGCAACCAAGCTCAAAAGAGAGTCTTTTTCATTGTTTAAATCATCCAATTCCTTATTTCTAATAATGAGTTCGTCATTTTGCGCCTTTATTTCTTTGTTCTGTAGAGTTATCTTTTTTTGTTGATCTTCTATTTTCAAGTTTTTTATTTGAAGAATTTTATTGAGTTTTCTTCTTCTGTTGGCAGTAATCCATATTATCACTAAAATAATGATGGCAAGTACTATAGTAGCAGTAAGGGCAATATTGAAAGCTTTTTGTTTTTGAATAACCTGTTTATATGTTTCTTCATTTTTTTTCAAAAGTTCATTTTCGGTTTCTTTGGCTTCCAATGCTAGTCTGCCTTCTAATCTTTCAATTTCACGGGCAGTGTTAACATTTTCGGTTTTTTCTTTCAAATCTGTGTAATTTTTAAAATAATCAAAGGCTTGTTCTATTTTGCCCTGTTTTTCTAAAATCACGGAAATGTAATAATAAGCCTCCTGTTCGAAGGTGATGTCATTATTTGTAGCAAGCTGATTTACTTTATTAAAGTAATTTAAAGCTTCATTATAATCATTTCTGTAGAAATAAATTTTACCTAACAGTGAATACACTTGAATGACAAGGTTTACATTTTTGGCATTTGAGGCAAAATCAAGTGCCTCATTGGCATTGTTTAGGGCAATTGCTAATTGTCCTCTTTTTGTATTCATTTTGGCAATAGACAATTTAATAATGGCCAAGTTTGCCTCATCATTTATTTTGGAGGCAACCTCATAAGCTTGTGTAAAGTATTTTAGGCTATTATTATAATTTTCCATCTGTCCGTAAATCTCAGCTATTTCAAGGTAAATAGAAATTATCCCGGATGGATCATCAAAAGTTTGCCGGATTTCAGCTGTTTTTAAGGACATTTCTAAAGCCTTTTCTAAGTTGTTTTGCGATTGGTACAGCTCCGCAAGGCTTTTATATCCATAACTCATAGAAATGCTGTCTTTAACAGCTTCAAAAATTTCTAGAGCTCGAAAAAAATTATCGTATGCCGCTACATAATTTCCTTGATTAAAATAGAGGCGGCCTATATTATTAAGGGAATATCCATACTGTAGTGAATCCCCATAAATTAATGCGGAATCTTTAGCTTGCTGGTAAAGTTCGAATGCTTTTATATTTTCTCCTTCATAAAAATGGCCAACACCTTTGAAATTCAATGATTTCACAACTTTTTCATTTAATTCAGCACTGTTTGAAGCAATTTCAATAGCATTTTGACTAAAAATTATAGTGCTGTCAGGATATGATTTTCTGAATTCCCAAGCTAATTGGTTGTAAATATCTATTGTTTTGGAGGGGCCAGCATTTGGAAGTGCGCTTTTTAGGCTGTCTATCATTGTCTGATTTTGCCCTTTCATAGAAAGAGGTAAAATAATGATTAAAAAGACTAATATGATAACAGTTTTAAACTTCACTTTTAAAAATTGTTTGTGCAATTTAATGTATTTCCACTGTAATTTTACAAAATGAATTTATCTTATCATTGATTTTAAATGAATTATTATTAATATAATCTAAATATGTCTTCTCACCACATCATAAGGGATGAACAAGAGCCTCCGGTTTTAGTATTTAAACTGTTTAATAATTGGAATGAGCTTTCCGAATTGTTGGGTTGGTCTCCAGTTTTACTAATTGATCCAGATTTAAAGGAAGTATTTGAATTAAAGCAAACCAAAGTTGATGGGTATCTAGCAAATGAGAAGGGTAATCATATAAAGGGTAATAATAATTTAGTTTATAATCCCTTAAATTTTGCATTGAACCTTAAGGATTGGATAGTCAGTAAAAATTATACTGGCATTTATATATTTTGTGATGATGGTTTAATGAAGAGCTTATTTCAGGATATAAAGGAAGTGAAATTTTCCATTCCAATAATATTTTTCACAGAAAATGGGAAATATTCCTTAATACCGAATTCTAAATTTAGGAAATGGTTTCCCAAGAATTATAAAATCGATATACTAAATGATGATATCATAAAAACCAAAAATTTAGCCAAAGGAGAAAAAGGCTTTTTTTTAGAAAAGGAAGGTTTTATAAATATTGAGGTAGAAGGAGATTCAATTTTGATAAAAGAGCAGTGAAACAATATTTTGAATCACTGCTTTCTTTTCTTATCCATAAATTTCATTTAGCAAGCCCGCTAATCGAATACCTGCTTTTTTAATTTGATTTTGAACCGTGGCCCAATTCTTATAGCTGTATTCATATCCTAAATACATATCCTCAGGTAAATTATATACTTGACCTCTTAAAGCCATTGCTTCCTTGTACCAATCATCTATTGTGCTGTTCTGAAGCATTTTTATTTCTTCTTTGGATGTGATGTTTACAACATCCGCTAATTCTGTATAGCTAAATGCTTTCGAATCTATCATTTCGCTGTCCCAGACCCTGTGAAGATTAGAATTTTTCCCAAACCACTTTACTTTAATAGCATTTCCGCCAATATCTTCACCATTTCCAACATGACAAGGTTGATGAATATCGCCTACCAAATGTATTAGCATTTTCAATTTTTCTTGCTCGCTTTTTGCATCAAGCGTCCCAGCTTTCAGCTCTTTAGTAATTTTTTCGATCATCATGATGATGTCTCCATCAGGGTTTTTCTCGCTTTCCTCATAAGTCATCCCATCCGGAATAGTAACGTAATGCCAAGGTTTAGCATAATCCCAACTATCATCGGATTTTATATTGTCCATCCATACACTAGCCACAGCTATTGATTCTCTATTTAAAATTTCACTGATTCTTTTCTCCACTTTTCTTTTTAGATAAAAAGAAGCTACTTCTCCAACTGCTCTATGGCCAGTTTGCCCCCAAGCCAAAACTTGAGTAATTGTAAAAATGCTTAAAATAAAAGTACTTATTATCCTTATTTTCATAATATATAAATTTTAGTAAAGATAGTCTTTTAGTATTATCAGGAGGTTATTTTTTATCACGTAATTTTTGAAGTTCCTGCCATTCATCACGTAATCGAGCAGCTTCTATAAAGTCCAAATCCTTAGCGGCTTTTTCCATTTTCTTTTTGGTGGCAGCAATCATTTTATCTAAAGCGGGTTTATCCATGTATTGAACCACAGGATCAGCAGCCACAGAGGTTTCTTCTATGCCGGCATAGTATTTTTGTTGTGATGTTTTTTTCGAGTCAACGGCTACAGTTTGACCTAAAATACTTTCTCTCGATTTGAAAACTGTTTTAGGAGTAATACCATGATCATCATTATAGGCTTTTTGGATGGCACGTCTTCTGTTGGTTTCATCCATTGCCTGTTGCATGGATTCCGTTATTTTATCTGCATACATGATGACTTTTCCTTTTTCATTTCTTGCCGCACGACCAATGGTTTGAACCAATGAACGCTGATTTCTTAAGAAACCTTCTTTATCGGCATCTAAAATAGCTACCAAAGAAACTTCCGGTAAGTCTAAGCCTTCTCGCAATAAATTTACACCAACTAAAACATCAAATTCACCTAAACGCAAATCCCTTAAGATCTCTACTCTGTCCAGCGTGTCAACTTCCGAATGGATATATCTTGATTTAATACCAGCTCTTCCCAGGAATTTGTGTAGTTCCTCTGCCATTCTTTTTGTTAAAGTAGTACATAAAACCCTTTCATTTAATTTTACCCGCTCATCTATTTCTTCCAAAAGGTCATCTATCTGATTTCCGCTTGGTCTTACATCAATTTCAGGGTCAAGTAAGCCTGTTGGCCTAATAACTTGTTCTACTACAGTCCCTTCTGTTTTTCTTAATTCATATTCAGCGGGGGTGGCACTTACATAAATGGTTTGTCCGATTAAATTTTCAAACTCATCAAATTTCAAAGGTCGATTATCCATTGCAGAGGGTAATCTATAACCGTAATCTACTAAATTAATTTTACGAGCCCTGTCCCCACCATACATTGCTCTAACTTGAGGAACTGTAACATGGCTTTCGTCAATGACCATTAAAAAGTCGTCTGGAAAATAGTCCAATAAACAGAAAGGTCTTGTACCTGGTTTTCGTCTGTCAAAATATCGAGAATAATTCTCAACTCCAGAGCAATAGCCCAGTTCCCTCATCATTTCTATATCAAACTCTGTTCTTTCTTGTAGTCTTTTCGCCTCTAAAAAACGTCCATCTCTTTCAAAGAATTTTACCTGTTCTACCATATCATCCTGAATTTCTTTGATGGCTTGTTGTAGAACATCTTTACCTGTCACGAATAAATTGGCTGGAAAAATACTGATAATTCTTTCGTCAGAAATTTTCTTTCCTGTTTCGGGATCAATTCTTTGAATGGATTCTATCTCATCTCCCCAAAACATGATTCTGTAGGCAAAATCGGCATAAGCGACATAGATATCAACTGTATCACCCTTAACTCTAAATGTCCCTCTCTTGAATTCTGCTGTGGTTCTATTGTAAAGAATATCTACAAAAGCAAAAAGTAATTGATTTCTTGGTACTTTATCGCCTTGCTGTAAGCGAATAATGTTTTTGCCGAATTCATCAGGGTTTCCAATACCATAAATGCAAGAGACGGAAGCAACCACAATCACATCTCTCCTGCCAGAAAGTAATGCAGAAGTAGCACTTAACCTTAGTTTTTCTATTTCTTCATTTATGGAAAGATCTTTTTCAATGTAAACATTGCTGGAAGGAATAAATGCTTCAGGCTGATAATAATCGTAATAGGAAATGAAATATTCCACTGCATTTTCCGGGAAAAACTGTTTGAATTCCCCATAGAGTTGTGCGGCTAAAGTTTTATTATGGCTTAAAACCAATGTGGGCTTTTGAACTCTCTCTACAAGATTTGCTATGGTAAAAGTTTTCCCTGAACCCGTTACTCCCAGCAGTACCTGATCTTGCTCGCCCTCTTCAACTCCCTTTTGAAGCTCATTTATCGCTTTGGGCTGATCGCCCGTTGGCTGATAGTCACTTATGATTTTAAAATCCATACTTACAACAAACGATTAAGTTGGAAAAAGTTTAGCAACAAATATAATTAGATTTTGAGCCTCCGAGTAAAATATAAATTCAATTATTAATCGGGAGGTCATAAATGTAACAATTGTCACAAATTGCCTTTTGGTTCTGATATTTAATAGGATAAAACCAATCAATATAAAACTAACATCGTTGTACAAAATAACAAAAGACATAAATATGAATTACTATCATTCAAAGATATTAAAAAGTAAAGACTTTGATTCAGTAAGAACTGAAGTTGAAGCAGCGCTTAAAGATGAAGGTTTTGGGGTTCTAACAGAAATAGACTTTAAAGCTACTATGAAAAAGAAATTAGATAAGAATTATTTACCTCATGTGATTTTAGGAGCTTGTAATCCTACTTATGCGGATAAAGTAGTTTCAATTGAACCGCATATTAGTACTTTGTTGCCATGCAATGTTACCATAAGGGAAATGGAGAATGGAGATATAGAAGTGTCAGCTATGGATCCTTCCGCAGCTATGAAAGTGGTGGAAAATGATGAGATAATTCAACACGCTAAAGAAGTAAATGAAATGCTCAAGAATGTTTTAAAAGCGATATAAAGGGGGCAAACTTGCAGCCCTTTTTTTAATCAAACTCATCCTCAATATCCCCCACTATGGTTTCCACTATATTTTCTAAAGTAATCATACCAATAATTTTCCCAGCCTCTGATTTCACCATCGAGATATGAAATCGATTTTCATTCATACTTTTCAATAAGTTGATGATAGGGGTCTTTTCATTAATAAATATTACTGGTCTAATAAACTCAGTCAAGCGGTTTTCGGAGCTTTCCTTTTCATTTAAGGCTATTTCTTTAAAATTAATATAACCATAAACGTCCTCAATAGAATCAGTTTTACTAATAGGATAGCGAGTATGCTTATGTTTTAAGGCCACTTTAAAATATTGATCAAAGCTGATATTTTCCTTAAAGAATATGATTTGCTTCACCGGCAGCATAATTTCCCTAACCACTCTTTTTTTTAGGGTGGAAGTATTGATAATGATACTTTCTTGGTCGGTATCAATTATTTTTTCCATTTTAGCCATTCTGGCAATTGTTCGGATGTCATCTAGACTATAAGGGTTGCTCTTCTTTCTTTTACCCACCAATAATTTGGTAAAAGCTTGTGTAATGACAATAAAAGGATGAAGGATTTTAATAATAAGTTGTAGAGGCCATGCCATTTTTCGAGAAATAGCATTTGATTTATTCACGCCAATTACTTTTGGAATAATCTCAGTACCAAAAAGAATCACAATGGTAAAAATCACCGAAAAAATCCAGATATATTTTTCTCCATAAATTGCATCAAATGCACTTCCTGCTATGGTGGCACCCCCTGTATGGGCAATGGTATTTAATATAAGAATGGCGGAGATAGGCCTGTCAATATTGGATTTGAGATTATGCATTATTTTAGCATAAGTCATCCCCTTTTCTTTGTCTGTTTCGATTTTAACTTTATCTACACTAAGCAGAACTGCTTCAGCCATGGAGCATAAAAACGATACAAATACTGCGACAAATGTGCTTAATACGAATATAAGCATGCTAATCTAGTTTATTCTTGAAGCTGGGTTCAAGACTAATTCTTAGTAAAAACCCTTACTCTTTTGATTCTTTTTTGGTCAACGGCCACAACCGTAAAAGTGAAGTTCTTGAATTTTATTTTCTCTCCTGTACGAGGTAATTTACTATTGATTTCTAAAATTAATCCTCCCAAAGATTCACTTTCACCTTTAACCTCTTCGAAAGTACTAGGTTCTTCATTTATGATTTTACAGAAATCATTTAAAGAAGTTCTGCCTTCAAATATATAAGTATATTCATCTAATTTATTATAGGCAACATCCATATCTCCATCAAACTCATCATTAATTTCACCTACTATTTCTTCAATTACATCCTCTAAGGTAATGAGTCCTGAAGTACCTCCATACTCATCTACCACTATGGCCATATGAACTCTTTTTTCTTGGAAATCTTTTAAAAGGCTATCAATTTTTTTGGACTCAGGAACGAAAAACCCTGGCCGTAAAAGTGTCTGCCATTCAAAATTATCTTCCTTTTCTATATATGGCAATAAATCCTTTACATAAAGGACTCCCTCAATTTTATCAATTGTATCTCTGTAAACGGGTATTCTACTGAAACCGTTTTTATTGATTTGGTCCATTAGCATATGATAATCATCCTCAATATCAAAAGCCGTTATGTCTAATCGAGATTTCATTACTTGACGAACCGAAAGCGTTCCAAAATTCACTATTCCTTTTAGAATGCCTTTTTCTTCCTCGGTTGTATCTTTGTCGGCAGTAATTTCTAGCGCATGGTGTAATTCATCTATAGAAATGCTAAAGCCTTTTTGTTCTACTCTTTTTTCAATTATTCCGCTCAGGCTCATTAAAGGGATTGAAATAGGGCTAAAAATTTTTGCCGAGAAATTAAGTGGAAGAGCCATTCTAGTGGCAAAACTTAAGTTATTCTGATTGGCATATACTTTAGGTACAATTTCACCATAGAAAACAATCAAGAAGGTAATGATTGCCGTTAATGTAACTACCAATAGACCTTCAGTTTCCTTTGTCCCCACAATTTCCCAAGTAACATAAGTGGAAAGCGTTACTATCCCTACATTTATGAAATTATTGAGAATTAAGATAGTGGCCAGTAATCTTTTTGGATTCTTTAACAAATCTAAAATAGTTTGCTCACTTGGTAGGTTACTGGTTTTGCATTTTGCTAAATCATCGTGAGATAATGAGAAGAATGCAACTTCTGAGCCAGAAACAAGTGCTGACATAAAAAGTAAAAACATCATCAATATAACATTGATGATGTAAAACCAGTGATTGCCTGTTTCGGCTATGCTTGCTAATAAAAATATACTAGGGGAAGGGTCTTCCAATTTTTATATGTATTTAAATTAAAATGGTAAATCGTCCATTTCGCTGTTGGTATCCGGGGTTTGGCTTTGCGCTGGAGCCTGCTGGTCATTTGATTGATAATCATTTGATCCACCAGAACTTTGGTTATCACTGCCTTTAGAGTCCAACATAGTCATCTGATCACCCACTACTTCAGTTGTATATCGAGTAACACCTTCTTTTTCCCAAGATCTGGTTCGAAGTTTTCCTTCAATATAAACCAATTTTCCTTTTTGTAAATACTTTTCAGCTACTTCAGCTAAGCCTCTCCAAAGCACAATGTTGTGCCACTCAGTTTGTTCTACTTTGTTTCCGTTTTTGTCTTTGTAAGTTTCCGAGGTTGCAATTGGGAAATTCGCAACGGCCGCACCGCTTTCTAAATGTCTAACATCTGGGTCTTTTCCTAATCTTCCTACAAGAATTACTTTGTTTACTCCTGACATAATTTAAAAAGTTTTAGTTCAAAATTACAGTTAATAGTTGAGGTTTACTGCTTTTATGTTGAAAATTATTTCCAACACTTGTAAACTTCAAAGATAAATTTACCTAAATATTTTTGCTTGTCAAATAATTCTCGATCAATCTCGGTTTTGGTAAACTTTCCACTTGTTTTTTAGTGTAATACTGTAAGCCGTTCTCCTTCAATATAGTAGTGTTTGGAGTATTTAACTGAATGAATACCGCCTCCAATCGCTGATGTGTGAGAATATGTTTGGTGGGCTCTGAAATATCAATTATCTCGGCTTGATCGTGCTTCTCATTTACCATTTCTAATATTTCTTCAGTTGAAAGTGCATTTTTGGTTTCAATCAACTCAAAATCAAATAAACCTTGCCATATATCATTTGGGCCTCTTTTCCTCATGGCCAGCTTTTCTCCATTTTGCCAGATTAGATAATATAAAAATCTGTTTTTGACCTTAACCTTCTTCTTTTTGACGGGCAAAACAGATTGTTTTGTGTGTATCCTAGCTGAACAAGCTTGTGCTAACGGACAAATCTCACAATTTGGGTTATTAGGTTTACAAACCATTGCACCCAGTTCCATGAGTGCTTGGTTAAAAGAGGATGGCTTTTCTTTAGGGATTAACTCTTTTGCAATATCGAAGAACTTAGTGAATGTCTTTGGTTGAGTGATATCATCTGAAACGTTAAAATAACGAGCAAGCACTCTAAATACATTTCCATCCACTACAGGTACTGCCTGTTCAAAAGCAAAAGAGGCAATTGCCGCCCCAGTATATTTTCCTATACCTTTTAGTTTCAGTAATTCATTATATGAATTTGGAAATTCGCCATTATAATCACTCACTATTGATTTGGCACATTCGTGAAGATTTCGTGCTCTGGAATAATAGCCGAGTCCCTGCCATAATCTCATTACCTCATCTTCAGGAGCTTTAGCTAAATCATAAACTGTTGGATAATGAAGGATGAATTTATTATAATATGGCAGACCTTGATTCACCCTTGTTTGTTGCAGGATGATTTCAGAAAGCCATATTTTATAAGGATCAGTGGTCTCCCTCCAAGGAAGATCTCTTTGATTTCTTAAATACCAATCTATTATAAGATTTGAGAAGCTTTGAGTCATACAAATGCAAATATGAATAATCTTAAATAAAATAAACCAAGAATATTAGGTGATGTTAAGTCAAATCTATTAGTCATTATACCAATTGTGTGTATTAAGTATCTGATATTCAGTAATAAATAGTAATTATTTTAGGTGATTTAATTATATAACCTTTATATTTTGTATGTTGCATAAATTGTTGAAAATTAAAAAGTTAAACATCTATTCTTGATACGAATCTTACATATCTTTAAAAGATTTTACTTTTAAATTCAAAAATGTAGGGTTACCTTTGCAGACCCAAAATGAGAGGGAAAAATTTTTTAATAATTTTAAAATATAAAGAAGCGTGACTAAAGCAGACGTTATATCAGAAATTTCTGAAAAAACAGGTATAGACAAGGCAGATGTAACTGCAACAGTAGAAGCATTTTTCTCTGTAGTGAAGGATTCAATGGCTGATGGTGAAAACATATATGTCAGAGGCTTTGGAAGTTTTGTAAATAAGAAAAGAGCTAAGAAAATTGCTCGTAATATTTCAAAAAATACAGCTATTGTGATTGATGAGCATTATGTGCCTAGTTTTAAACCATCTAAAGTTTTTGTTGAAAAAATCAAAACTTCAAACAAAATAACGGAAGAAGTTTAAATTCAGACATGCTCAAATCCCGAATTATATTATTTGTTATAGCCATTGCTTTGGTAGCTGTATTTTTCAGCTTACCGAAAGTGGTGGTTGATAACGAAAATGAAAGTATTGAAAGGGAGGCGGAGCCTATTGAAAATAATTCATCTGCAAGCGGCCAATCATCGGTTTCAGCAAATGAAAAGATGTCAGAATCTCATGGAGGAAATATCCCTGAGGACATCAAAAAAGATATCGAACGACTAAGAAATAGCTTATCGATTGCTGAAAGTCAGGAAAATAGTGTTATATTTGCGGATTCTTTAGCTAGCGTATTTAAAGAGCTCAATAGGCTTGATAGCGCGGCTAAATATGTTGAATTGTCCCAAGAGGATAATGAAATAATAGGAAACGCCTATTATGAAGCTTTTAGTTTTGCAGCTGATGTTGAAAAAGCGAAAGGATTAGCCGTTAAGACAAGGGAATATTTACAGAAAGTACTCGATAAGAACCCTACTAATAACAGTGCTAAAATTAAATTAGCCATGACGTATGTTTCATCTGAAAATCCTATGAAGGGAATTTCCATGTTATTGGAAGTTGTTGAAGAGGATCCGGATAATGAAGAAGCATTGTTTAATTTAGGTATTCTTTCTATTCAATCAGGTCAGTATAACAAAGCAATTGAACGATTCGAAAAGTTGTTAAAAAACCACCCTGACAACATTCAGGCAGAGTTTTATTTAGCATTGAGTTTAATGAATAACGGTCAAAAAGTAAAGGCCAAAAAGCTATTTACAGAAATTAAAAATAAAAGTAATGATGAGCAGTTGTTAGCAGCTGTTGAGAGTTACTTAAATGAATTATAATAAAATTGTTTAACAAAAAATTTAAAAGTTATGCCTTGCGGTAAAAAAAGAAAAAGACATAAGATTTCAACTCATAAGAGAAAGAAAAGACTAAGAAAAAACAGACACAAGACTAAGAAGTAATTAATTGCTTCTTAGTTGTCTTTTTTACAAGACATTTTTTAGTTTTCACTTAAACTTATTGAGCTTTGAGCAATGAATTAATTATTAATTCAACTCAAAATGGCAGTCGTATTGCCCTTCTTAATGATAGGAATCTTATAGAGATTCATTATGACAATAAAGAAGAGCAGTTTAGTGTAGGTGATATTTATTTAGGAAACGTCCGTAAAGTAATGCAGGGATTAAATGCTGCATTCGTGGATGTAGGTTATGAAAAAGATGCATTTTTGCATTATCATGACCTTGGTCCGAAAGTGAATTCACTTTTAAAATATACTAAATTTGCCACCACTCGTAATAACACCTCATATAAATTAAGTAAGTTCAAATTAGAGCCTGAGATAGATAAATTAGGAAAAATCTCACAGGTACTCTCTAAGAACAAGCAGGTGTTGGTTCAGGTTATAAAAGAACCTATTTCTACGAAAGGGCCAAGACTATCATGCGAGTTGTCACTAGCAGGAAGGTATTTGGTATTAGTACCATTTGCCAATGGAATAAGCATATCCAAAAAGATATCGACTAGTGAGGAACGTAAAAGACTCACAAGGCTAATATCATCCATTAAACCAGAGAATTTTGGCGTAATCATCCGTACCGTTGCCGAAGGTAAAGAAGTAGCCGAACTGGATACAGACCTAAGAAACTTATTGGATACTTGGGAGAATGGAGTTAAAAAGCTTAAAGATGCTAAACCTAAAGATAAAATCATAGGTGAGGTTGGTAGGGCTTCTTCTATTCTAAGGGATATGATGAATGAATCTTTCGACAACATCCATGTGGATGATGAAGAAACTTTCAAGGAAATTCAGACTTATATACAAAAAATAGACCCGAGTAAAGAAAAAATTCTAAAACTTTATTCCGGTAAAAATAAGATTTTCGAGCATTTTGGTATTGAAAGGCAGTTAAAATCATTATTTGGACAATCTGTTAATATAAAAGGCGGAGGATATCTCATTATTGAGCATACTGAAGCTTTACATGTAGTAGATGTAAACAGTGGAAATAAATCCAATAATGAGGAAAGCCAAGAGGATACGGCTTTGAATACTAATTTGGAAGCAGCCAAAGAAGTAGCGCGCCAGTTGCGCTTGAGAGATATGGGTGGGATTATTGTAGTCGATTTTATCGACATGAAAAATCCTGATAACAAAAAGCTCCTTTTCAAAAAGATGAAGGACTTTATGGAAACCGATCGTTCTAAACATACCGTACTTCCTCTTTCAAAATTTGGGTTGATGCAAATCACTCGTCAAAGAGTTAGGCCCGAATTGAATATTGTAACCAAGGAAACTTGCCCAACTTGTAATGGAACTGGTAAGATTACTGCTTCTATTTTGGTAAGCGATAAAATAGAGCAGGATTTAGATTATCTGCTTACTAAGCAAAACGAAAAATCCTTGAGTTTAGCAATTCATCCTTTTTTGTACTCTTATTACACAAAAGGGATTATATCCTTACGTGTAAAATGGTTTTTTAAATATGGTAAATGGATTAAACTTGTTCAAGATAGTTCATTAGCCTTAACGGAATATCATTTTATGAATGCCAATCAGGAGCTGATAGAAATGGATTAGACACTATAAGTTGTATTATACCAATAGCCCATATTTATATTTAAGTATGGGCTATTTTTATTTATTATTACATCGAAGCCATTTGACGGTTTGTCTAAGAGATTTTTTAGCTACATTAAAATTATCTAAATTTAAGGATTGTTGGATTTTTTAAATATGTCAATAACTAAAGCTACATTTGGCTGGAGGAGTGAAAAAATGAGAATTTTTATCCTTCATATATTATTTTTAGGACTTTTTTCCTTTGAGGCCATATCTTTTCAAATTGCTGATTCCAGCATTGCTTCAAAATCTGATTCCATTGTTTTTCATGAATTTGACGGTTCCTTATATAGAGCGAGTTCTTATAATTACCGTGTAGTTGAAGACGAGGATGGTGTTCTTTATTTCGGTAATGAAAATGGAATGCTGGAGTTCGATGGTACTAATTGGGATTTACACCAAAAACCAAACTTTGCCCGTATTCAAAATCTAAAGATTATTGGTGATAAAATTTACACATTAGGAGCTGGTGATATTGGTTATTTTCAAAGAGATTCCTTAGGCCGAATGAAATACCACTCCCTCAATGATAAACTGGACGAAGAGGAAATGCCATATGCATGGTTTATCTTGGAAAATAAAGGTAGCATATATTTCAGCAGTGTTTATGAAGGTATTTATATATATGATGGGGAACTTATAAAGAAAATAACCATTAAGGATATTTATTCAATGGTTGATATAAATGATGAAGTAATAATATCAATTTTTGGAGAAGAAGGTGGCTTGGCAAAGGTAGTTGGAGATACAATTGAATTTGTTAATAAGGAGTTCAAATTTGAAGAGGATGCCGCATATGAAATCATTCAAAAAAATCAAGACCAATGGTTGATCTTCACTTCCGAAGAAGGCTTTTATACTTTAGATCCCAAAACTTATGATACAGAAATATGGGATACAGAAGCTAATCAGTATTTCCTTCAAGACAGCATGTATTTATGGAGTGTTGAAAGGTTTAGAGATTCATTATCTGTAGCAAGTAGTTGGGAAAATGGAATTGTTATATTTAATGATGAGGGAAAAATCAAACATATACTAAATGAAGATAATGGTCTTAACACCAATTATTATAATGTTTTAAAAAGCGATAGAAGGGGGAACTTGTGGATAACTAATACTCCAGGAATAAATTATTTGAAGTGGTATGAAAAAGAGGAAAAGATAAATTTCAAACCTAAAGCCATGGTGCGATATATTCGTATGGGGGATAGCACTATTTATGTCAAAGGATCCAAGGATAAAATTGAATTGTCGGGTGAAAAATCTAAATCTCTTAGTTTATACTTTTCGGTTCCTAGCTTTATCAAACAAGACTTAGAATTTTCTTATTATTTGGAAGGCTTTGATGAAAACTGGTCTGATTGGACTACAGATACTAGAAAAGAATATACAAACCTCGCAGGAGGGCAATACACATTTCACTTAAAAGCTCGAAATATTTATAATGGAGATTTAGAAATAGTTCCCTTTGAGTTCAATATTAATGTCCCGACAAAATGGTATGAAAGCTATATTACCTATGTTCTTTTTGGTTTATTGGTTGGATTATTGATTTTTGGATTTATTAGATACCGTACTCATAGATTGAGCATAACTAATAAAAAACTAGAATTAATTGTAAAAGAAAGAACCTCCGAATTAAGGTCTCAAAAAGAAAGATTAAAAGAAGCCAATGAAGAGCTTAAAACTATTAATAATGAGCTGGATAATTTTGTTTATCGTTCCTCACATGATTTGGTAGCCCCATTAAAATCTCTGAGAGGCTTAATCTCTGTTGCTGGAATGTCAGATAATCCGGATGAGATTAAAGAATATTTCAAATTGATGAATATAAGTATTAATAAACTTGAAGAGTTTATTAAAAGCATAATGGATTTTTCAACCAATACCAAAAAGCCTCTAGAAATAAGAGAAATTGGTATGGATTCAATATTAGACAGCATAGTAGAGGATCTGAAGTTTTATGAAAATGCCGATAAAGTGGAGTTAATAAGAGCCTACGATTCGGATTTTAAAATAAAAACTGATCCTAAAAGGTTAAATATTGTTTTAAGTAATTTGGTGACTAATGCTTTGAAATACCATGATTTCAAAAAGGATGAACCCCCATATATAAAAGTATCGGCAAAGACGGAAAATAATTCTTATGTGTTAGAAGTTGAGGACAATGGCTCTGGTATTCCTGAGGAATATCAGGATAAAATATTTGATATGTTTTTCAGGGCGCATCAAGGAATTGAAGGATCAGGACTTGGATTATATATCGTAATGGATACCCTAAGTGTACTCAAGGGTAAAATTGACTTTTCTTCAAAGGTAAGACAAGGTACTACATTTACAGTAGTGCTTCCAATTGTTAAATGATATTAAAGTCTCTCAATTTCCTCATCAATATCAAGTAAGTTTTTCAAATTGAAAATTACTTTATCCAACTCCATTGCGCTTGTTTTCAGGTGATTCAATACTACCGGATCGATTTTTCCATCCTTTGTTATTTCCATTACATTTATAAGCCCCAAAACATTTGCTACGGGAGCGCGCAATTTATGTGAATTATAATAAGTAAATTCCGCTATCTGCCGGTTACGCTCATTTAATTTTTGAGTTCTCTCCATTACCCTTTGTTCTAGGTTATTATTAAGATTATGTAATTCCTTATTCAACCTTGCTAGCTCTAAGGATTTAGAAGAAATTTTCTTTTGCTTTTCTTCTATCTCTTCTTTTTGCTGTTTTAATTTGATGTGGGCACTTTTTAACTGATTACCTTTATGTCGTAAATAAATAATTAAGACTATGGAAAAAATGAGGATAGTACTAATTAATATAAGAAATTGAGTTCTTTTTTCCACCTCATTTGCTAGCTTTGATTTTTCTAGGGCTATTTTAAAGCTTTCTTTTTCTTTTTGTGCCAAGTCATATTGAATACTAAGTTTATTGATTTCTGCCCTAGATTCTGAATTGAAAATAGAATCTTTTATTTTTAAGTATTTATCAAAATAATAAACCAAGGAATCTTTACTGCCTCTGATTTTAAATAAATCAATTTTAGACTGGTATATATTGAGTAGAAGGTCTAATGAATTAATCTTCAAAGCCAGTGTTTCGGCTTCTCTCAAATACTGATTAGCAAATGGGAATTTATTTTGATTTATAAAAATTTGAGCAGTTTCAATCTTGCTCTCAACTATTCCTCTATCATAGTTTATTTCATTCCAGTATTTCAAGCTTTGTTCGAGAAAAGACTGTGCTGAATCATTTTGACCAGTTTTCCTATTTATGATTCCTTTATAAAGATTCGCAAAACCTTTGGATTGTGTGCTTACGCTATCTTTATTCAAAATTTGATTAAGGTAATAATTGGCACTATCATAATTTTCTTGAAGCATAAAAAGTTGGCCTAAATTAACCAATATTAATTCAGGTGAAAAGGCTTCAAGCTCATCTAATTTCGTTAAGGCTAATTTTATAAACTTGGCTGACTGACTATAGTCCTTTTGCTTTTTGTAAGTCTCTCCAATATTATTTAGCGTTTTGACGACTTCTAAATTTTCATTTTTCTCTTCGAAAATTTTCAAAGCTTCAAAATAAGCTTTTAAGGATGCATCATATATTCCTTGCAACCAATAGAAACCCGCTTTTTTGCTCAGGAGATAAGCCTTTCCGCTTTTATTTTCCTCAGATTCTAATTTTTGCTCTAAGGCAGTTACATAGTACAAAGCATCAGTAGGAGATTGAGGATATATTTTACTAGTGAGGTCTAAGTAATCCAGTACTGAACCTGCTACCTTTGACCGGACGGTAAGTTAAGCTTTAAATGCTAAATTTACTTACTATGAAAAGAGAAAGAAGAAAGTTTGACAAGGAGTTTAAAGAGATGACTGTAAACTTATGCTTATCT
>NZ_JBNPEF010000028.1:0-31903 GCF_051117495.1 Marivirga sp.
TCCGATATACAAAACTGTTATCTCACACAAAATGCTATTCCTACCCTTTCCTTGTTTTTTGCCAAATTTATCTATTATTTCGTTGCTGGTAAACTGAATCAAACATACGAGAGGCAAAAGAAAACAAAAGTTTATCAGCTAAAGCTGATTTGGAACCGCGAAGGCGCTAAGAAATATTTAAGACTTGGACAGTCTAAGGCTGTATGGGAACCACAAAGGCACAAAGACACAAAGAAAATTCAACCACAAACTTACCTTCTTATTCCGTATAGAATGCCGATGTCGAAAAGGAGGACAACTGAGAGGAAAAACCTTTTTTCCTTGCAAAACAATTAGTCCTCCTGCTTAATCTAATCCGAGCGTTCCCGATTAAAATACGAGACGACTTTGCGGTTATTATTTATCATCGTAGTGGAATCTACATTGAATAATTACGCATTTTTGATCGATTCCTTTTTTGCCACTTACTTTGTAAACAAGCCTATGCTCTCCGCTTATCCTTCTAGACCAAAAACCTTTTAGACTATGTTTTAAAGGCTCTGGTTTTCCTGTACCTGTAAATGGGTTTTGTCTTATTGCATTTAGAAGATCTTTAATTTTCTGGACATTAGAAAAATCATTCTCAATCCAATAACTTAATTCTTCCCAAGCTTTCTTGGTAAAAACTACAATCATTAATGAGGTATTTTAATATCATCTTCATTGAACTCGATCAACTCGGAATTTTCCATTTCCTCAATGGATTCACGTAAACGGTTTCTGTTAGCCTTTGTAGAAAGCAAGTGTTCAGTTTCTTTTAAAGAATTGTATTCGGCAATTGAAATCATCACAACACCTTCATCTTCATTTTTACCTGGTAAAATTATAGTTTCAAATGACTTAGAAACATCATCAAGATATTTAGTGAAATTTTTACGGAAATTGGAAATGGTTAAGGCCTTCATTCAATTATCATTTACTTGCAAAAGTCTAAATTAATTAAAAAAGTTCAAATACTACTAATCTAGGAGGATTGATTATTTGTTTCAATTCATAATTCCTTAATTATGAATTAAAACTAATCCCATTTATTAATTACAGCTTTAAGATCCTCTGCTTTGATCACCCTACCCTTTCTAGAATCTTCCATGGATTTATCAATTCGTTCATTAAGCGCTTCTATACTCATAGGCTCAATTTTTTCTTCAATTGATTCCGCTCTTCGTTTTTTCAAAAGCTGTTCTAAACTACTGATGATATCTTCATTCTGCAACTTCAGAAATTCTTCTATAAATGATATTTTCCTTGCTTCTAAGTTCATAAGCTATAGCTTTAATCAATAAAACAAATTTACAAAAAATTAGATTCAATCATTATTATCTTTTTACACTTTTCAGTTCCAGTTCACTAATCATAATTTTTGACTCTCCATTAGTTAATCAGCTTTTCCTACCTCAATTACTAATTCCTTAATTATTAATTACTAATTATTAATCTTCGTGCCTTCGTGTCTTTGTGGTTAATCACAGCCTTTGGCTGTCCATTATTTGTTATCTTTACATCTTAACCATATTTTTGTCCAATGTTATACGGCATCTTCATCATTATCCTCTCCTACTTTATCTCTATGCAGGTAATAGACCGCTTGATGCCGGTGCGAAGAGGTTTACCCCGTCTTAATCGGGGCCTCCCCAACCACAGCGCCAAGGACAATAAATTCTTAAAAAAGCTTTTTTGGTATCACCTGTTTTTGTCATTTGTGTATTTTATATACGCCACATTTAATAGATCAGATTCAAGCTACTATTTTTATAAAATCACTACCTTTTACAGAGGTCCTGAATGGGGAGATTTTTATGGGACATCCACCAAATTTATTGAATGGTTTGGTTATCCTTTTATTCATGGCCTAGGCTTTACCTATGAAGCCATGATGGCTTTATTTTCCTTTTTTGGTTTCTTAGGATTTGTATTTTTTTATAAATTTTTCAGGGAACGAATTGCATTTAAAACCTCCCTTTTCGGATTTGACCTTTTGTATTTAATCTTCTTGCTGCCAAACCTGCATTTTTGGTCAGGTTCTTTTGGAAAAGGCTCTTTTATATTTCTTGGTATTGGGTTATTATTTTACGGCCTAAATAATATACCTAAGAGATATTGGATTTTATTAATCGGTGCCTTAATTACTTATCAAATTAGGCCACACGTTTTATTGGTGATTTTAGCTTCTTCTTTGATTGGATTTACATTTAGTTTCAAAGGGCTTGGATGGGGCTTAAAGCTTTTGATGATTACCGTTGCCACAATAACACTAGGATTTATCTATCAGGATGTATTAAGTATGGTAGGTTTAGAAGCTGAAACTTTAATAGAAGAAGGTCTAAATATGGATAGAAGAGCTGGAGAATTATCAAAAGCCACTTCAGGATTAGATATAACCACTATGAGCCTACCCGAGCAAGTTTTCACTTTTCTATTTCGCCCACTATTTTTTGATGCTCCTGGGATGTTGGGCATCATCGTTTCTTTTGAAAATGTATTTTTATTGCTGGTAACGCTGGTCTTTATATTTAAGGGAGGGATCTGGTATATTATTAGAGGAGATTTTGCCGTCAAAACTGCTTTTTTTAGTTTTATTACAGTTTCAATTGCATTAGCTCAGATTTCAGGAAATTTGGGGATTGCCATTAGGCAGAAAAGCCAGGTGATGATACTTTTTCTCTTTGTGATCATTCAGATGTATGATGATAAGAAGAAGCAGGCGTTCAGGGCAAGAGTGAGGGCGGCTAAAAGAAAGGCTGGGAAACCAGCTAAAGCTGGTAACTAACCATGACTTGTCCCGACCCATCGGGAAAGACACTAGAACTGACGGCCAAGGGCCGTATTTTTAACCACAAAGGCACGAAGGCACTAAGAAATTCAGCTAAAGCTGAAAAAATAATCTCGGAGAACCCGTCCCGCATTTTACATCGGGAGCCGCAGTGACGCAAAGATAAATATAAAGAAAATATAACGAAGGAATTGGTAATCCCTATTTTTCCACCTAAATTATTAATTATTCAATCATTAATTACTAATTATTACTCTTTGTGTCTTTGTGACTCCCGACTTGCAGTACGGGACAGGTTATGTGGTTCAAATATAGCCTTAGGCTATTATCTCTTTGTATATGGATTCGAAGTGTTTTGCTATTTTGGGCATCAAGAATTCTTCTTGGATGAGTTTTTGGGCATTTTGACTCATTTTTTTTCTTAGATTTTGGTTATTTAAGACTTTTTTGACCTTGGCGACATACGCAGCTTTATCGAAGTCTTTGACTACATAACCATTTTGGTCATTATGTACTACCTCTGGTATACCGCCCACTGCTGAGACTATCACTGGTTTCCCACATGATAGCGCTTCTAATATAACACCGGGCAAACCTTCAATTTTAGACGGCATCACCATAATATCTGCGGCTTTTATGTAAGCTACTGCTTTGTTTTGATAGCCCCAGAACTTTATATTTTGGTCTATTCCTAAGTTTTTGGCTTGCTCTTCTAATTGATTTCTAAGTGGTCCATCCCCTATCAACCATAATTCATTTTCTTGATCTTCTTTTAAATATTCAGTGAAAATATCTAAAAGAAAGTTATGATTTTTTTCTTTTACAAATGAGCCAACATTAATCCATACTTTGTTATAAACCGGCTTTTTATAAGGGATTAGATGACTAAAATCAAAAGTACCAATAGTTCCAGTTGCTGAAATATCTTTAGCTTTAGGAAATAGTTGAATAAGATCCTTCCTACAATTCTCACTGACTGAAATGGCAAAATCCATTTGGCTTAGAAAGAATTGATTCAACCACAAATGAGGCTTTGATTGGATAAAAGAAGACATCTTATTAGCATTTCTGAATACTAATTTAGCCTTCCAATTATAAAGTCTTTTGGAGATAGCAGCATATTTTAGGGTATCCCCTGCATTGGCTTGAACTATATCGTAATCTTCCCTGTCAATTATATCTGCAAGCTTTTTATAAGCTTTAAAATCCCAAAATCTTTTACTTTGAGTAGCCGAGAGTGCTTGAAAATTCAAATCATATTCCAACCTTTGATTTTCATTTCCAAACAGATATAAAATATCTATTGAATGTCCTAAGGTTTGTAATTCTTCTGATAACTGACAAGCAAAAATTTCAGCTCCTCTTAATTGAGGTTTTTGTATGATTTGAAGTATTTTCATTTTCTTTCAAAATATTTTTCGATCTCCTTCAAATCTGCCTCCCATGATCCATACTTCTTATGCATCTCTAATCCTGATTTACTCAACTTAGTTCTCAGTTCTTTATTATCCAGCAATTCTGTAATTTTTTTTGATAAATCATCTGAATTACCTGCTTCATAGAATAACGTATCTTTTCTATTGCTATACCTCTTATTCAAATCCCCAGCTCTAGGAATTATTGTAGGTTTTCCTAACGCAAAATATTCTTGTAATTTTAAGGGTGAGTAATGAAAATCTTCACTGGACCTTGCGCTTACAATCCCGATATCAAAGCAAGAAATCCATTCTGGTATTTTGCTATAAGGCTGGGTATCTGCAAAAATCACTTGATCAGAAATACCTAAATTATGTACGAGCTTTTGAATTGGAATATACTCCTGACCATTTCCTACTAAAATTAGACATAGATCGGTCCGTTGAGCACAAAGCTTCGCAAATGCATTCACCAATGCATCTAAACCATGAAATTTTCTAAAGCTTCCAGTCCATCCTATTACAAATTTATTTTCTAAATTATGTATAGATCTAACATTTACATCACTTATACTAGGATGAAAGAGGACTGAATTTATTTTATTGTGAACTACTCTAATTTTATTCTCTGATACTCCAAAACTGACTACTTTTTCTTTTACTTTTTCTGAAATACACAAAACCAAATCGGCTTGTTTTAGTGATTTGACTTCGCTATTTTTTTCTAGAAACCAACCCCAAATACCACGATTCACACCCCATTTTTTTGCTTCCCATACTACTGGAGCATCTACTAATAAAATGAATGGGATACTTAATCTCTTAGCTAGTTTAAAGCCAACGCCAGAAAATAGATCATGCCTTTCAATGATATATTTAATGTTTGACAAATTTAAGTTTGATTCTTTTTCAACTGGCCATTCGTTTGGCCTACTTAGGTAAAGCTTTATATCCTTTATAAATGTAATTAAGATCTCTGGTATAAATTTTCGGAGTATTGATTTTTGACTCGATGATTTAAAAGATTTGCTTGCATAGTTTGCCAATTCTAGTGTTTGATCTGCTGTTAAATTCCTGTCTCGCGTACATACTATAGAATTGCCCCATAAATTCTCAGCAGCTTTTGCCCATCCTCCGATCATGATCCATATTCCTGCGGCTCCTTTCCATTCCTGACTTGAGCGTGTCACCACAAAAAGTGCTCCCCTATTCTTCATTTCTACTCCCTTCAACTATCATCTGTAACTGTTTATCAAAATGAATTTTAGAGCTTGGAATTGAATTTATTAACTTTAAAAATTCTTGATACTCAAGATTGGGATCATGGATTCCCTGATCCTTAAGATGTTTTTTATTAGCTTTCATATCAACCAAGTGATCTCGATAACCTATAGAATAAGGCGTTTTAAAAAAAGTGAACCCCGTAATAAAAACTTCTTTACATGGAGCATTTAAGGCACACCAAAGCGAAGCATAGCCCATAGTCGGCTTAAGATCGCCAAAAGGCTGAATCATTTTTTTATACAGTGAAGGTTGTAAGATAAATGTTCTATTCCACTTCAGGTATTTCTTATAGAAATTATAATTTAATCTGATTCCTGAAAAATCACTATTAGGATTGACTACATAATTAATACCCCTGGAATCAAACAGAGAAAAATCTAATTTCCCTCCTCCGCTATGCTCATTTTCATAGAAATTATGAAATAAAACATCTGTTTTAGTCCCTAAATATTCTTCATTTTTTTCATTCCAATTTACAACTGCTTTATTTATTCTAATAACAATATCAAATTCATTGATGTACTTACCATTTTTCTTTTCAAACGCAGAATCTGCTGCACCAATTATTGCGACTCGCTTATTTTTAAAAACTGAAAGGGGATTAAAAAATCTAAGATTAAAAGGTAATATAAGAAGGCCTAAAAATGCTTTAATAAACTTCATGAAACACCTTTAAAATTTTCAATATAGTTTGAGGATAATGATTTTAATTCAGAATTATTAAAGCCATAAAAAGCAATATCATTCACTTTTGCCGCTTCATAATCATTAATGGAATCTCCAATTAATATTGATTCTGTTGGGTTTATGTTTTCTTTCTTTATTAGGTTTCTCACAAGGTCATTTTTGGGAGTTGGAGAACCATATACACCTTTAAAATATTGATCTATTCGTACAGAATTGCAAATTTCTCTTAACTCTGACTGATCAGAGCCAGAAACTATAAACATCCTATAGTTCCGAAAATTTTGCTCTATAAAATTAACTGTCTGATTTATTAGATAATCAGGGCTTTTGAGTTTTTGAAGCATTATGGCTGAAAAGCTGCCTGCTAATTCCTGTACTTTTTTATCACTTACTTCTTCCTTTCTAATCTCTTCAAAAAAGTAACTAAACTTGACATAACGCGACAAGCCACCATTAGCTTTATGATAGGCTAATAATTGATTGACTTGATCTTTTGGAAAATCTTTCAACACTTCTTCAAAACCTTGATCACGCACTGGCATTGAATCCATAATCACCCCATCAAAATCCCAAAAAATGGTTTTAATTCCTGTAAAGTTTATCATATATAGCTTCTGCAATTAAAAAATCTTCCTCCCAGTCAATATCGAAGGATTCTATTTGATTTTGAGTGTATAAATAGGGCTTAGATCCTATCCTATCAGAATTACTTAGGTAAATATCTCTGCATGCCATAAATACAGCATGATTTACTTCATACAAAATAGGTAAATCCTGTGTTCTTGGCCATTTACCATCTTTATGTTCATAATTGATAATTTTGGCTTCACTATTCAAAATGAAATTCTGCAATTCCGTCACAGTAATCAATGAATCATATCCTTCTTCTAATTTTTTAAAATATTGATTCACTACTTGATCATAAACTTGAGCCGTTGCAAAAGGTGTGGTAGCATGTCCCCATAAAATATGCCCATCCTTTATTATGGTGGGGACATATTTAATTAATTCGCTCAGCGGAGTACTGTCCAAACATAATTCCTCAGGTCTCTGAATTACTTTGATCTTGCTTTCAGAAGGATCTAAATCTTTTGCTATTCCTATACTGATTTCGTCATTAGTCGAAAGCACAGTTTGATCGATCTTTTTAGATTGGAGCAATTGCTCTAATTTTAATTTGACCAATCCTCCTTCAATACCGGCAAAAGTACGTGTGTTTTTATTCTTTACGCGCTGGCTTCCTTTGCGGATAGGTAAGAAAAAAGTGACTTGTTTACTCATTTACTGATTTTTTGCATGTAAATTATTAATTTCTAATTCTGCTAAATTAAAATTCATATAACACCCCTACAGTCCCCTCAAGGGGACAGTCTCACAGATTGAAGTTTGTACAATATTTCAAACTTAATCACTATTTACATCAACTATTTCACCAACAAATATCAATACAATGATAAAGAATCAAATTAAAAAGATAAATAAAATCGGTGCGTCTCCCCCCTTTGAGGGGGGGAAGGGGGGTGTTTTTGACTCATTCACTGCAATAAAGAATAAATGGACTCGACTTCAAGGTTTCTATAATGTGTAGGCGTTAAAGAGGTTATTTTTAAATCTGTATTCTCTTGGAAATCCTGGAAGATAGTTTCATTTTCTTTAGATAAAGCTAATTCAGTTTTAGTGATATAACCCTCTTGATAGCCATCATAGCCTACTAAATAAATATTTTTAGCTTTTAAATTAAGTGCTGTTTGCAAGGCCAAGACCGTATGTGCATCTTTCACCAAGTCGGTAACGGTGATTTCTTTTAGTTCAAAACTTTTTCCCTCTAATGCCTGAGGAATATAGGTTCCCATTTTCCTTGGAAATGGAGGTAAGACACATTCCCCTGAAAACCCACCTAAATCATCAAAAACTTTTTCTAAACGATGGCCTTCGCTACCTACCAAACAAAAATACTGTGCTACGGATAAGTTCTTATAGTAACCCGCATTTTTACTACTGGCATGTATAATACAAATTCTTTCATTTCTATTGATAAATTCTTGTGCAGCATCTGAATGAAGGGCAGCATTTGGCCCGCCTCCTATCACTACCACCTTGTCAAAAGATTTTCGAGGTTCAAAAAGTGCTAATTTTTGATTGTCCTTTTGATTATCCTTTTGATTTTGAAGTGCTCTGATAATGCTATTAAAGGAGTAAAAACGTTGAGTCACCCAATCCATTACTTCTTTTTGAGGAAGAGAATTGGCTCCTGACACCATGTAAGGAAGGTTGGTACCCCATTCATGCTGCCTTTGTAAATTTTCAAAAGCTGAAACCACATTACTTAGGCTATTAAAGTCAACATCTACCCCAAATTTAGAATTCAGTGCAGTCAATAATAATTCCGTTTTTAAATTCCCTGCTCCTCTGCCCATGCCCGTTACAGTTGCATCTACTATATCTGCACCACATTCCAAGGCTGTTAAAGTATTGACTAAAGCCAGTTCCAAATTATTATGTCCGTGAAAACCTACATTCGCATCAGTTTTTGACTTTACTAAATCAAAAGTGTTCTTCACATCCTGTGGATATACACCCCCAAAGGAATCCACCATATAAAAATAATCGGCTAAGCCCGAGACTTCCTGGATTTGGTTCAAAAAATCTTTCTGTTCATGCCAGGTGGACATATACATCACATTAAAGCCCACTTCAAAGCCCATCGCTTTTACAGCTTCTGCCAAACCTAAGGCACGACTAAAGTTCTGAGGGTCAATGGCCAATCTCACCATAGTGACTAAGCCAACACATGGTGACAATAAATCCTTTACATGCTCATTTTGAATATCTTTTTCATTCAAAATAATGACCAGTTTTTTATCTGACCACTCTTTTGCCTGTTCCATCACGAAAACAGGGCAATAAAAATATTCCCCCAAGTAATGCTTCATAGGAACACTTCTATAACCAATTTCTAAATATTCAGCTGGCAACTGATTGAAGGATTTAAAATAAGTTTTCACTAATTCTTTATCAAAATCCCAGTTAGTGTAATAGCCTCCGTCACGAAGTGTGCAGTCAAGTAATTTAGTTTTCATCGTCTCTAATTTCTATCCATTTTAAGGATCTTAAATAATTCCTTACGTATAATTTTTAAACTCCTTTTAAGTGAGCTCTTTTGTACATTTTGTAAGTATTTGCTATAAATTTCTAATTGCGCATTAGAAAATGAAATAGTTTGCTGAATTTCGACATCTTGTTTATTTATGTACTGCCATTGTAATGCTTCATTAACAGGAAGTAGCTTATTAATCTCCTCAAATAAATTTCGGTATTTTAACAGGTAATCTGAAGTCTTATTTATTAAGTTTTCAATATAGGATTCCTCATTGGGCTTAAGATTATCGTCTAATGCCAATAATTTCACAAGAAAACTCTTATACTCATTAGGAAAAAGTATAGGTCTAAGTAGGTGCCCTAAATAAATATCAGAAATATTTAAAGACTTGTTTACAGTCTCATTTTTTATGAAGGGTGACCAGTTATAGCCAAGCCATTCTTCAAATACACATTTACTTAAGTGCCTTTTATTTGCAGAATAATTTCTATAACCAAAATCTGTTTCTAAAGTTGGTTTTACTTCTAAAAAATTCTTAATTATTTTATGTGTTTCATAATCATTTGCTAACCACCTTTCAAAATCTATATAATTATCTTTAAAGCGATGTCTGAAAGTAGAAATAATATGTTCTACTGGATCCCTAAAAAAAAGTAATCCTTTAAGCTCAATATCTTTTCCTATTAATAACTGCTCAAAGCTTAGCCAATTTGCAGCATGATATTGAAATAGATGAAAAAAACTTTCCGATGAATATAGTAGTGAATCGCAATTTTCCACCTCTGCCAATTCTTGATCATGGCTAACTAATGCAAAGGCTTCTTCCAACTTACCGAGCTTTATCAAACGAGATAATTTTAAACCGTTGCCAGCTGTTGGAACTCCATTTAGAATCAATTTAGCACGATGATCTTCAGGAAGAAAAACCCTCTCTTGCTTAAGCTCTGATTTGGCATTAGCTAACAGAGTTTGTATATAAGAACTCCCTGTTTTGTGCATTCCAAAATGGAAGAATATCTTCTTTTTCATTTCTTATGATGTTTCAGCATTACTTTAGACAAAGGCAGTATTGTATACCAGTACTTAAGTTTAAAAGTACTTATTCTCACTATAATTTCTAATAAAAAATAGGTGTATGCGTAAACTAAGTTAAATTCTTTCCAAATTAAAATAAATAGGTTTGGATAATAGTACTTTTGCTTTTTACTAAAATCATCTTGGAACGTAGAGGATTTACCCTGATAATGAACAATTTGACCTTTAGGGTAGTAAAAATTGTTCAACCCCACTTTCTTAAATTGCATACCCCATTGAATATCTTCGCAATACATAAAAAAATCTTCCTTCAGTTTCTTTTCCTCAAAAAGTTGAAGGGATGATTTTCTAAACATCAAAAAGGCCCCAGTTAACCAATGAACATAATTTGAACTATCGTCATAAACAGGACGACCTTTGATTCTAAATAACTTTCTAAATTGAGACTTTAATGTAGGGAATTCATAAAATGATTTCTGCCACGTTAAATCCTCATTGAATAATTTACATCCTATAGTACCAATAGATTTGTCTTCTTTTAACTTATTATAGCATTTTGAAATAGCATCATTTAATAACAATGTATCGTTATTCAAAAGCAAAATAACATCACTATTACTGTATTGGATACCTATATTGTTTGCCTTAGCGAAGCCTAAATTTTCTATATTTTCAATAACTTTTACAGAAGGAGATAAATCTTCTAGCTTTCTTTTATTGAAATCAGTACTCGCATTATCAACAACAATTACTTCATAAGATATGTCTTTCGTTTTGTCTATAATTGATTTTATGCATTTATAGGTATAATCAAAAGAGTTGTAATTAACTATAATAATTGAAACTAATTCCATCTAAATATCAGGGATTAATATAATAATTGGACAGATTTAACTCTTCAAAATTCAAAATTTCACAATTCGGATCTATTAATTTTGTTAAAATCTTAAATTCAGTTTTTAACTGAAAGCAATATAAAGCTAAACTACAATTGAACATATAAACAGTTGGTTTCCTCTTTATTATGATTAACTCCAAAGGTTGATCGTCAGAAATCTCAGTAAATTCAATTTGATTTTTTATAGTTTCTAATTTTACTCTTGTGCTCACTCTAACAATATTTGTATCAGAAGGATGAAATTTATAATGTATTTTCTTTAGGCCTATGGAAATCAAATAATTTATAACATTATCTAATTTTTTCAAATAAATATCAAGAGGTAATTTGTAGGAACCGTCAACAAATGCTGCCAAAACCAAAAGGTTCTCAACCTCATCAACTTTAATATTTAAATTATTAACTATGCTGAAATCATATTGTACATGATGTCTATACTCAGGAAAAGCAAAATCACCAATTTTATATACGTTAGTGTAATCTTTAGGAAAAGCAGGAACAGAGAGTAACTTAAGAAATTTATTATTAAAATATTTGAGCCAAATTAAACTTTTCCTTGTCTTTAATATATTGTTTGCTTGATTTCTCCCATAATAAGATATAAGCCCTTCCTCAATAAAATTTAATGAGTAATTATTTGGATGTTTTGTGAAAAGTTTAAGAAGTAAAGGGTGACAATGTGGAAAATAACAGTTGAATTTTTCACCATTTGTTATTTCTTCAATCCAATTCTCAATTTTTTTAATTTGAAAATGACTAATCGCCAAATGTTTTAGCTTTGAATTATAGATTTTTTTGGCAACAATCATTTTACCTTCATACTCTTTATTTATAGCATATTTAAAATTCCTATTAGTTAAAATAATTATATCATCTATAGCTATATTTTCATCTCTGATTATCGACTCTACAATTATTTGATTGATCCATGATTGAGAGTAAAAAATATACTTCATTAGATTATTTTTGAGTATTCATTAACATGTTACAAATATGAAAATCAAATCCAGAAAACACCCCAAAAGCTGTTTTCTGGTCAACAACTATGTGACTAATACTACCAGATACTAATGTTCCGCTTTTAATAAAATTTTCTTTAGTTGCAAGTACTACACCACCTACCCCTTTATATAATGCTTCCCTTTCTAATTTCGTGAATTTTTCTTGTTCTAAAATTGGCTCTAATGTATGCCCTGTATGCTGATAATACATTCTGTTATCAGGCCTAACGCTTAATACTGCATCGGATTGAAATAAGGTTATAGTATTAATTGCATCATCCATAATGTCGGGTTTTGTATAGGGATATTCTAATGAAACCGTCATGATGGCTTCGAACTCTCCATATTTTTCTTCTGCAAATTTTAAGGCTTGATCAATAGTATCCTTTAAAGTTTCATTTGGTTGAGAAAAAGCTTTTGGTCTTTCTATGACATCAACCTTCTCATGCTTATCAAAAGAAGCTTTCGCATGTTTTAATGTATCTTCATCTGCACTTGAAATTATGATACGGTCAATTTTTTTTGCCTCAATACAAGTTTCAACTTTTCTTTCCAAAATAGTTTTTCCATCAACTTTATGGAGTGGCCAGTTCACATCACCTACGAAAGCACTTCTAACTGGAATTATGCAAAGTGTACGCTTTGTTTTCAAATGTTGATTAACAAAAAGTTCCTTTATTTTTTTCCTAGTCTCTAAGATTCTTTCTTCATTGGTCGTTAAATTATTGCCATGTCGCCTGTAGGAGAATAAGGGTTGAGATACGTTTGTGACCTTATGATGCATGATAAACTTAATCCATAAATCATAACCATCCTGACAGGTGAAACTTTCATTATAGCCACCTAAATCCTTTAGAAACTCTAATCGAACCATAGTACAAGCTCCATGTGCCGGCTGATCATAAAGCGATACTTCTTTTTCGAAATTATGCCGTTTCTCTTCCCCTGTCCTCAATCCTTCAGCATTTACATAAAAATAATCAGGGAAAACTAGTCCTAATGCATCATCTTTATCCAAAACAGCGCTCATAACTTCCAATGCATTCGGTTCCAAAAAGTCATCAGCATCCAGTCGCATTAAATATTTGCCATTTGCCGTGCGCATGGCCACATTATTTGTAATGTTTAAGCCTTTGTTTTGTTGATAAATTATGGAAATTTTTTCGTGTGGTCTATATTCCTCAATAATGGCTTTACTTCCGTCTTTTGAGCCGTCATCAATAATAATAAGCTCAAAATCCTGCAAACTCTGATTTAAAACACTTTCAATTGATTGCCTTAAAAACTGCTCGTAATTATAATTAGTGATATATACTGTTACCAAAGGATTTAGCATTTCTAATTTCTTTCTTTTATAGGTTTTGCCGGGATTCCTGCTACCACTTGAAATTCTTCTACATCTTTATTAACTACTGCATTACTGCCCACTACTGCCCCTTTTTTAAGAGTAATCCCTGGCATGATAACCACATGAGTGGCCAGCCAGCTATCATCTTCCAAAACTATTGGGGCATGTTGATAGCCCTGATCTTGGACAGGTTTCGATTTCTCCGCAAATCCGTGCATACTTGTTTGTAAATATACGAATCCTGAAATCAAGCATTTTTTTCCAATAGAGATTGAATCTCCTCCATTGAAAATAGAATATAAGCCTACTCTTGTCCCACTTCCCAAAGAAATTTGAGCATTATTGGTTGAAAGTATTCTTACGCCTCTGTCTATCCTACAATTATCCCCAATCTTAATTTGACTTTTCCCATGAACTCGAATTTCAATACTTCTTCTAAACTCTACATTATTACCAATCTCCAATTTACAGCCCTTATCTATCCAAATTTTAGGAATACTATCAGTTCTAAAATTTTTTCCGATTATAATATTGGTAGAAGCATAAAAAAATTTAGTCATCATTGCGTTAAATGATGGCCTGAATTTCCTGATATAATATTGTGTGAACCGGTTTATCATTCAATTATATCCCAGCTTAGTTTTTGATGCTTTAAAATATCTTCTTTGGCTTTTTTCCCCAATACATCGTAATAAAATCGAGCATCTATCCCATGATTTGGCCTTAATACGATCGTATTCTCCTCGGTAAATTCCTCTCCCTTCTTCATATCTTTCAAAGGATAAACTGCCCTTCTGAAGGACAAATCATGACCATTTTCAATTTCAATAGGTACTGGCTGTTTAGTTTCATTTCCTTGAAGTGATATGATCAATTTAATTTCATCAATCAATAGGTGAACTTCATCTCTTGTCAAGGAGACTATATGATCCCTAAATTGCTTATTGGTTCTGTCATCGGTGAAATGAAACTCTAAGACTTCTGCACCCATAGCCACTGCATATGCCAAGGCTTTACTTCCTTCAGTATGATCAGAATACCCTATAGTTAGCCCTGTAAGCTTTTTAAAACGATTCATCACGTTCAAATGAGCATCACTTGAATTAATGGGATACATGCTGGTACATTGAAGCACTGACAGCATTTCCTTTGATTTATATATAGGATTAACTGATTGGATAAAATTAATGGTTTCCAAGACTTCTTCTTCAGTTGAAAGACCTGTGGAGATCACCATCGGTTTTCCTTTTAGTGCTGTTTTTTTGATAACTGGATAGGCGGTTAAATCACCACTACCTATTTTATATAAACTGATAAATTCATCTATCCAACTCATGGCATCAAGATCCCAAACTGAAGAAGTATAGTTTAAACCTGCATCTATTACCATTTTAGCCAGTTCTCTGTGTTGTTCTTGGCTTAATTCAAACTTTTTGAAATGTTTATTACGGTCAGGGCTCTCTACACTTGAAACTAGGCTATTCCCTGTATAAATTTGAAATTTTACATAGTCAACATCGGATTCAATGGCTAATTGAGTCAATCGTTTTGCATATTCAAAGTCCCCTTCATGGTTTCCTCCAATTTCTGCTATTAGCAATGGTCCGTGTTTTCCCTTAAATGCGTCCTTTATCATAATTCTTTTGTTGAAATAATTTCAGCTATATCTTTAATATTATATTTTGTGTGGTCTTTTTCAAATGAATTTATGATGGCGATTGCTTTTTCAAAATCCTCTTGGGTATCTATTGCAAGTTGGATACCTTCCATTTCTTTTAATTCATCATTATAAACAAAATGATAGGAATTTAACTCATTTTCATACAAATAAAGTGTTACGTGTTCTTTATATTGTTCTTCGTTAGTGATTTCGTTTAATAAATTTTTATAATGATCAAGCCTTACAACTTCAATACTCATCCCTTTGGGAAAAGTACGCCCCTTTACGTTGCTAATAAAATCGTATTGATAGGATTGTGTCAGTTTTATCATACTTTCCAATAAAGGAATATCAAGAAATAGATTGTCCCCATTAATTCTAATTAAATAATCCACCCCTAAATCGATGCCTGATTGATAAAATCGTTCCGCAACATTATCCAATGATCCTCTATAACATTTCCAGTTCTGCTTCTCGCAGTAGTTTGATATTACATCATCTGATTTTTCTTCTGAAGTAGCTATAATGATTTGATCTGATGGAAGTACTTTATTTACTCTTTCATATATGTATTTCAATAACGTTTTTCCATTAATCTCTTTTAAAGCTTTTCCTGGTAATCGACTTGAATTGTATCTAGAAAGTATAGCTACTCCTACTGTCATATTCTTATTTTCTTTCTCCTATTTTTTTAGCAGGGCTTCCACCCCATATTTCAAAAGCAGGTATATTAGAATTCACCACAGAATTGGCCGCAACAACAGCTCCTTCATTGATTGTAACACCCTTCAAAACAGTCACATTACTTGCTATCCAAACTCCATTTCCTATAAATATAGGTGCTGTTTCATTAGGTTGTTGATTGATTAGCTGAGTTCTTTCAATTTGATGATTACTATCTACTATATAAACAAATGGGGCAATCAAACAATCGTCCCCTATTTCAATTTTGGAAGATGAAAAGATGAAATTATGATAGCCAATAGTGGTTCGTTCACCAATTTTAATCTCTGATGTTTTATTGCAGCTGCAAATTCTTGCGCCCTCTTTTACAACCACTTCATCACCAACAAAAATATTTTTGGGAAACCGCATAAATTCAACCGATTTGTCAATATAAACTTTATTACCAAGTTTGCCCAGACGACCTTTTTGCCGAAATGCACGTAACTTATGTTTCCAAGTGAATTTTAGATATTGGCGTAATTGGGACATTATTTTTTATAAAATTTAAATTTCTTAATATTATTATTAATTCCCGATGACTGCTGTTTTCCAATTTTTTAAAATAAAATCAGATTCATATTTGTATAAACTTTCTTTTACATTTTTATTTAATTTTTCAGAAAATTCCTTTTTGTCAATCAATAAGTTCATTGCATGACAAATCTCAACATCATTTTTATTATTATAAAGAAGTCCATTATACTCAGACTTAATTATATGCCTAGGACCAAAATCACAATCATTGCTCACCACTGGTACACCACAGGCAAATGCTTCAATAATTACATTACCGAAGCTTTCATGTGTAGAATTTAAAATAAAGTATTTAGATTTCGATATAAATTTATAAGGGTTTTTTTGAAACCCGGCTAATATTACTTTATCCTCTAAATCTCTTTCTTTAATTAATTTTTCTAAGGATTTTCTTTGCTCCCCCTCTCCCAGTATCACTAATTTTATACTTTTATCACTAATACAATCATCAAATTTCTCTATCAATTGGTAAAAACCTTTGCTACTTGATAAGCGCCCTGCAGAAACTATAAACTTATTTTCATCAAGAATCGGATAATCATCAATAGATTCATCTCTTAATAAAAGAATTTCATCAACATCAATAGGGTTATCAATTTGCACCAATTTGTCTTTTGAAATGAAATATTCATGGCATGCATTTAAAAGTCCTTCTGAGGGTACAATTATTTTTTTTACAAATGGTGAAAGTGCAATATATTTCTGAAGGTATCTTCTGTAAAGTTTCCTTGTATAAATAAATATATTGGCATCAATGGTTAAATATGATTGATTATAAAACTGTGAAACCAATAATAAATTTAACCCTAATGAGAATGAAATAACTTTTTCTGGCTTATTTTTCCTTAGATATTTAAATAAATTAAACCACACTATTAGAGGTTTAATCCTTTTCTTGGAAATTTTATTAGCACCAATTATATCAATATTCTGATAATATTTATCTTCTATATGAAAATCAATTTTATCATTAAGCAATAATAACCTGATGTTAACTCCTTGGTCAAAAAGTTTTTTAAAAAGTATTAAAGCTACTTTTTCCGTGCCTCCTAACTTCATTGACCCTACGAAAAAACAAATTTTACTCATTGGCTATTTATTAAAAGGACAAACCTCTAATAATTTGTCAATGTCAATTGACATTTTACCTTCCCGGAATTTATCCTTCAAATTCGATAATTCAATATCTGCATTAATTTGAATTGGTTCATAAATATCTTTATTATTAGAAAGAAAATAATCATGAAATTTGAATTCTCCTCCAACTAGTCGATTATTAATCGTAATCCATAAATTGGGAATTTTATATGCATCGGCTAATATTATTCCATGTAATGATGATGAGAGTATATGATTACATTCTAATAATTGTGTTACCAAAGATTCAATCGGAGAAGTCACATCAATTACTTTGACATTGTTATTTTTCACAAAAGAATTTAAATTATCAGAATCTAAATCTGTATAATGAGGGATTATTCCATACTCATGTTTCTTAGAAACTTTTGGATGAAAAAAATTTGGAAGTAAAATAGCCGGGTCACCAAATACACTTGGACAATCAATATTATTATCTTCAAAAATCTTTTTGGTTAAAGGTCCTCTCACAGCACGTATTTCTTTTACTGTGAATTTTAAAGATTTTGGTTTTTGAATAAACCCAGATCCCCAAATTACTAAGTTATCTACTTCAAACTGATTTAATACACTTCCTATTGCAGAATGTCTTTCTTTTGATTTCCTAAGAAAAATAAAATCTTTAAAATTCAAAACTTCTTTTCCCGAAATTTTTTCTATTAAATATTTATTTAAAACATCTCCAAAGTTTTTAGTACCTCCTTTGCTGTGTGACCAATAAACTACAAGCGTATCATTAGAAATATTACTTTTAATTGTGTCAACAAGATTTGATGGTTTTAAATGATATAAAAACTTTTTTATTTGCATAATATAGTATTAGTTGAAATCTTGAAATTTCACCATTCTTTGAAAAACTTGAGATTTCTCCATCAATTCCTCAAAATTCCCGATATCATCAATTTCCCCTTTGTTAAGTAAAACTATTTTATCAGCATTTCTTATGGTTGATAATCTATGAGCAACTATTATAAATGTATATCTACCAATTAACTTTTCTATATTTTCTTGTATAATATATTCAGTTTCCGAATCAAGCGATGATGTGGCTTCATCCATAACTAAAATATCCATATTCTTATATAATTCTCTTGCAATCGAAACTCTTTGTTTTTGACCACCGCTAAGATTCACGCCATTGTTTCCTAGGAAAGTATCTTTACCATTAGGTAAACTCAATAAAAATGATCCTAATGAGGCATCCTCCATTGCTTTATTGAATTTCTGAAAATTATCAATAGTTGGTTCGTCCCAAAATGTAACATTATTAAAAACTGTATCATTGAAAATTACAGGTTCCTGAGTAATATATCCAATTTTACTCTGAAGACTCCTAACATCAAGTTCATCGTAATCAATATCATCAATAAATACACTTCCATGATTAGGTTTGATCAGTCCAACTAAAATATTTATCAAAGTAGTTTTCCCTGAACCACTTTCACCTACTATTGCTATTGTATTGTTTTTTTCAATTTCTAAATTAACATTTGATAATACATTTTTTGCGTTATAAGAAAAGGATAAATTTCTAATTGAAATATTATTCCTAAAATTCTCTAACTTTTTAATTCCAAATTTTTCCTGTCCTTCTTTTAACTCATTTGTAAATTCAGTCATATTTTCTAAAGAGCCAGAAACACTCAAAAATGTATTCCATTGACTCTGCATGCTCATTAAAAATGTTAAGGCTCTGTAAAAGAATAAAAGACTAAGTATGATTAAATTTAATTGCCCCCCTAAGTACTCAATTTGAATTATAATTACAATTACAACAATCAACATTGTAAGCGGCTCTCGAATTGCTTGAAGAATTGCATTTAATATACCTATTTTCCTTTGTGTTATTTCTATACTATTAATTTTAGTTTTTAACTTTTCTACATATTTAAAGATTAAAGCAGTTGCTTTCAAGTATTTGAAATTTAAAATTTTCTGAATTAATAAATCCTGAAAACCATGCATTTCCTCAGTTAAAATTCTTGACTTTTTCTTAGTCTTAAAATATAATTTTTTAAAAATAAAATTAGTTGAAGCACCACCAATAGTAATTAATAATGCGAATTGCGCATTTGATAGAAATGCCAGAGTTATATAAACACCAACTAGAACAGCTGCCTGAACAGTCATAAAGTATGAACTAAAAGATAAATTCACTCGGTTCACTTCACCAGTAAATGTGTTTTGAATCCTTCCAGCATTCGAATTTACAAATTCACTATATTTAAATTTCGCGAATAGATTTGCATTCCCTATTCTGACATTTCTAATAAAATATTGCTGATAAACTACCTTTAAATATCCTTGCAAGAATTTAAAAAAACCTTTTAGTGAAAAAAACACGAGGATAATCATTAATACTGAGAAAAGGCTAAATGGTATTCCAAAATATTCAATAGAATTTACTAAGAAAGAAAGATTGCCTAATTCACCTGATTCCACAGTTGATTGACTTGAATCATCAACCATTTGTAAAAGTGGGATAAACATAGCTAATCCGAATCCATCCAAAGTACCCACAAATAGGCTGACCACTAATGAAATAAAAATTCTATATCTTAAGTGGCTATAGAAGTAACTAAAAGATTGAAAATTTCTTTTTACAAAATCTTTAATAATTCTGATCATAATGTTTATAAAGACTTAACTTATTTGAGTAATTTTAAATAATCATTTGTTAAACTCAGTTAAACTCTTCTCAAATCCCACTAAATCTAATGTTTTTAATACATTTTGTATATTAGCTATCTTTTCAGAATCAAGCTTTTTGAATTTATCACCACTTACATTGTTTGGCTTTTCTGAAAATTCTCTCAATTTGACATTGAAAATAGATTCTAATTTTTCAACTTCCTCAAAATAATTATTACACAAATCATTATAATTGATAATAATTACTTTCTCAGGATACTTTTTTTTAAGCTCGTAACTTTCCTTTATGTGGGCATACCATCTCAAAGTACACTTTGATTCAATTGGAAGATTCGAAAACTCTTTTTTGTTTTCATCTGTGATACCTAAAAACGGATTTTCAACATTATTTGGTAATGTATTATACCAATTCAATACGCCTTTATGATTTAGCATGCTATACACCACCTGATACACATTTCTATTGATCCCAATAAAAAAAGCATCAGGAAATTCTTTAGTTAAATAATCAACGCTCCAAATATTTGGGTGAGATTTTTCCAATAAATAGGGCTTATCTGAAGAATAACTTAACTTTTTGTATCTTTTTGTTAGTTTAGGTAATAGATCCTTTTTTTGCTTGATATTTATATCCTTTACTAAACTGAAGTATTTTGGGTCTTCAAGCAGCAATTCTACTGATGGATTATTTTGAAAAATTCTACCCAAAAAATGTGTACCCGATCTTCCAGATCCAATAACGAAAATAAATCTGGAATTAACTTCTGATTTTTTATTATTGCTATTAAATAGATTTTTTAGACTTGAAAGCATTATTTCAAAATTAAAGGAATATGGATTTTATTTTAATGTAATGAAGATTCAAAAAAAATTCTGTGCCTTTAAGTGCTTTTTAAATACAAACCAGTACAGCAAGAAGCTGAGGGGTAAGAAGAGAGCAAATTCGAAGGAATTAAAGAGCATGTTTCAGTAATGAGTATTTATTTTGGTTGACAGCCAAAGGCTGTTTATTTAACCACATAACCTGTCCCGCACCGAAGGTCGGGAGTCACTAAGACACTAAGAAAAAAAGACAGCCAAAGGCTGTTTTCCATTGGTCATAGCAACAACTACCTCAAAAGCCTTTGGCTTTAATAATATTCACTTTGTGCCTTCGTGTCTTCGTGGTTCCCCTAAGCCTTGGGCTTTCAAACCAGTACAGCCAATTTATCCCGTATTTATCGGGAAAGCTGAGGGGTAAGAAGAGAGCAAATTCGAAGGAATTAAAGAGCATTAGTCAGTAATGAGTAATGGGTAATGAGTATTGAGTACGGTTATAAGTTTTAAGTAGTAAGTTTTAAGTTTCAGGTGTTTTATAGGTTGACAGTTTATCAGGTTTTAATAGCACTTGGTTTTTCTATAAAAATACCTTTGCGACTCCCGACTTTCAGTACGGGACAGGTTGGTGTCTCCCGACCTACGCTGCGGGACAGGTTATGCGGCTCAAAAAGCCTTAGGCTTTCAATCAGTATAGCCAATTTTAATATAAGAATCCAAAAAGCCAAAGGGGTATTTTATTGGCGTAACCAATTTCAATATCATCTAAAACCAAATAGGCATTATTCAATTCTGCAATTTGAGATTGATTTTTGTTTTTACCACCTATTTCAAAAATATATTCCTTGTCAACCTTATAATCACCTTTTTCTGGATAACTAATTTCATGTTGATAGGCTAACTGATTAACAAAAAAAGTTTCTCTCAAAGTCCCTTTATCTACTGTTTTACTCAAAGCGTATGGGATATTTGTATTATCAGGTAATAATTTATCAGGCTTTTGAAAACGAGTAATTCCTTTTGCCTCTTTATTTAAAATTCTAATTAATTGCGCTTCTTCAAGATAATCAATGTAGAGCAGTAATGTCTTTCGATTTAGTCCGATTCTCTCTGCCAATTTTGTAAAATTTGGAACAAAGGGAACTGATTCTGACAAAACCAATAAAAGCTGTTTCAATTTTCTTGCATAGCTTATATCAGTCTTTCTTAACATTGGCAACTCAATTTCAAGTATCAAATTAACTACCTCGTTAATTTTATCATGGTAATATTTTTTGGACTGAAGATAAAAAGGATAATAACCACTTGTTAGATATTCATTAAAATAGGCAAAAGGTTTTATTCTATTTAAGATATCGGAAGCAATTTTCGCATGATGAGTTACAATATCAGTCAATGAAAGGACATCAAATTGTTGTTTACTTTCTATTGTAAGAAATTCTCTAAAAGAGAGTCCTTGCATGTGAAAAACTAATACCCTTCTGCTGAGGTCAGCTCTAGCATTAAGGATTTGCAGAAGAGAAGAACCCGTAAAAACTACTTTCAGATCATTAAAATCATCATATATATTTTTTAGTTCTTGCGACCAGTTTGGGTATCTATGCACCTCATCCAAAGCTAAAAACTTTCCACCTTGCTTTTGAAAATCACTTGCCAAATCATATAAGCTGTTTTCCAAAAACCAAACATGATCTAAACTTGCATATAGATATTCCCCACTTATAGTAGGATCATTTTTCTTTAAATATTGAAGTAATATAGTGGTTTTACCAACACCCCGAGTTCCCTTAATTCCAATTAAGCGTTCGCTCTCATCTATAAATGAAATCATGGGCCGGATATATTCCAACCCGATTCCAGATAGTTTTAGCGAATATTGATTAAAAAGTGCTTGCATTTTGTTCGTTATAATGAACGATTAATAACAATAAATGTTCAATGTAAAGGAAATTATTAACTCTCTAATTATTAATTACTAATTAGCCAAAACCTCATCCCATCTATCATCTTCATCACTCAACCAATCCTCAGCTAGCGATTTTTCAGATGCTATAAAAGGATAGTTTTTTCGATTTTATGTGTTTATAATTGTTTTTAAGTTGTCACATAGAATAGTCAAGGTTCACAATCTTATTTAGCCAACCTTTAACGGTCTGTACTATTCATTTCAGTTGGTATGCCGGGTTTGTGACTATTTCATATTCATTTATCTTAGAACTATCGACTTTCTTGACAAAGTCAATATGCTTTAGAAATTGCAAAGCATATTCTAAATCTGTATTTTCTTTTAACTTTATGATGATATAATGTTCCATTATTAGATAATTTAAAGCTATCTGCTAATAAGATTCCTGCCTGCGCAGGAATGACGGTTGGAGCAGACTAATTACTAATTCTCTAATTATTAATTACTAATCGTTTTTCTTTGTGTCTTGGTGTCTTCGTGGTTCAAATCAGCCTTCCCGATGAATGCGGGACAGGTAGGCTGCACAATTATTAATTCTCTAATTACTAATTAACCAATCCCAATTAGTTCATTAACAGAATAAATATCATCTAATGCCAGAAAGGATAAATTATGATCGTCAATGATTTCAAAATCATTCCTTTCAATTTTACTTAAAGCCTGAATTTTAGGGAATTCATTTAATGGAACAGTAAAAAACCTATTATTACTTAAATTAATAATCATTTCTGACTGTGTAAATTTCACATTATGGATATGGTGTTCTCTAGACGGCATCATATAATTTACTCAAAAACTTAAAACCAAACAACCTATATTTTTACCACAACAGAAACAAAAGAACACAAAAGTAAAGCCATAGGCTTTAAAATACTCCCACTAAAGCGCATTAGCGTAATATCAGGTTGACAAGTTATCATAAATCAAAATAAAATCCTTCGAAGATCTCCATAATTAGTGACCTTTCGTAGGGTCAATTATAGTGCTATTTTGACCTTTGTAAAGGTCATTCTACTAAAAGCTATCTACTAGTTTTAGTTGGTAGCACTGAAATTCCCCGCCAGCTGGCGGGCTAGAGAGCTATTTAACGGTCAGACGCGTAATGCGTCAGACCGAGGCTGACATTTTAGAAACTAAGGGGCTAATTATTCAAATAATCAATATATGCATTTTTTACCTTCGCTTTAACTGATTCCCAATCTTGACCAGCCAATAACTCAGGATCATCTTCTGCTTCTGCATCTACAAAATAAGTTAAACTTTTAAGTGCCATAAAAACAGTACCATCATAATACTTCTTTTGATAAAATTGTAGAATATCTTTCAGAGAATAATGATTCAATATTAAATCCAAATCATAGAAATCTTTTTTGCTACCCCTATTGGTAATAGCATTTATTTTCATAGCGGCAATATCTTCTACACTAGCCATTCTAATATCATCTTCATTAAGCAATTTACCTATCCATGGATAGGAATAGTTAACCATATCCACTTTAATACCATTTATCAAATACGTTTTAATGTACTTAGTACTTAATAAGTTTTGTACTTTATCAAATTGAGATAGAACTCTGGCTAAATCTATTTCTTCAAAACTTTTGTCACCAAATAAATCAATATCAATTGAGTTTCTATGACCATATTGCAGAGCTAAAGAAGTACCTCCCACAAGTCGAAAATCTTCCAAATCAGGGATTTCCATTAAATCTTTTAAGATAACCAGTGTTGAATCTTCGATTGTTTGGTATTGTAGCATCTAAAGCTTTCTATAGGTTCATTTGATACGCTGGCAATAAATGTAGCCGCCATTGGTTCTAAGCTTCTAAATCCCTTTGCTATCTCAGCAATTTTAGGAATGCCATATTTCTTTTGGATGAGTTTCCAGTCTTCCAGCATACCGTATTCCAATACCCTGTGAATGACCAAAGGGGCATTTTTCTCAAAGCTCAGTTTGGAACGGTCATATTCCCAAAACAAATGCTTGCTGAGCTGCTCGAATTCCGGGTCTGGATTTACTTTATGCATGAAATAAAAGTACAAAGTATTGAGTACAAAGTACAGGGCTTTAAGTTGTAAGTTTTAGATTTTAGGTTTTAAGTAGTAAGTAATAGGTTTTAAGTTTTAAGTAAGTAGGTAAGCTTTACTATCATTATTAATAAACACTCTTAGCTTGTGCATTATTGCGAGCCTGTCTGGAAGCAATCTAATGCTTGCAATTCGAACTGTAGATTACTTCCCTTCGGTCGTAATGACGGTTGAAGCAGACTAATTACTAATTCTATAATTATTAATTACTAATTAAACCTCATTCGTAATTCAAAAATTCGTAATTCGTAATTATTTAACTTTCCCAGAGCAATAAACCCGCCTCTGCAGTTGGCACTTGGCCTACAAACTCATCCGGGTTCATATACAAAAATCTTATTTTACGATCGATTTTCTTCTCCGCTATGCCCGTCATATTGGCTATATAATCGTAATTAAAATGATTACCCACTAATAAGAAATCAATGATTCCCCCATCCACTCCCTTAGCATAATCGCCAATCAAATATACCTTTTCTAATTGCCCTACTTTTCCAATGATCTGTTCAATCACTCGGTCAATCCCTATATACTTTTTGATAATACTATGAATATCTTCAAATAAAGGATGTTTGGTATTCGCTTGATATACTTTTTTATTGCCTTTTACATCAGCCTTGAGCATACCGGCTTCTTCAAATTTATTGAGCTCCAGTCGGATAGCATTAGTGCTTTCCCCAAATTCCCCTTCCAAAGAACGCAAATAGCTTTTGGTCTGCGAATTCAAGAAGAATTTCAGTAGGAGTTTAATTCGGGTTTTTGAGGTGATGAGGGTGTCGAGCAATTTAGTATCGAGTATGTAGTATCAAGTATCTAGTAAAGGTCAGACGATAGTCAGACCGGGCTTCTATGTTGCATTTAAAAGAAATAAAATACTAATGAAATAGATAGAAATATTTTAAATTTTGTCTATTGTCTATTGTCTATTGTCTTTTGTCTATTGTCCACTCTAAGTCCGGTCTGACCTGCGGTACTGACCTCGTGGAGCGCCAAAACGGAACTGACCAAACAACTACTTAGGTCAGACGATAGTCAGACCGGATAATGTTATGAAATAAGCAATAAGCCAAATGGTCGGTTTGATCTATTGGAGTGCCAATACGGTGCTGGCCTAATTATTAATTAATTACAGCTCCGCCCTTTCAGTCCCATTCAGGAACCTAGCAAAGCGCTATTTCATTGTGTTTCTTGCAAAATCAATGCAAGCCGACACCCTGTGTTTCCCTTAAGGAACACCCCTATAATCCCCTCAAGGGGATAGGCTCAAAGATTAATTTTTGTAGCAAACAATCAAATTATTGCTATTCTCTAAATTAGCAAAATCTGATGTAAAACGAGTAGAATAACTACTCAATTATAAATTTATGAGATTAAGTTTTGATTTGCAATTACTGAAGTAAAAATATCTTCAAATGTAAGTTAATATCTGTTTTTCTTGATTTTTATGGAACAACAAGTTTGCTCTATGTTTCAACTTGGCTGGCATTTGCAGGATAACGGTCAGACGCCACATGCATCAGACCATGGGCTGCCTTTTATGATTAAAAACCCTTTGAATTATTTTCACGCATAAAAAAACTTTTTAGCACGCTCTGCTGCTCTCAGCCAGTTGGCGGAAGCTTCCGCTAGCTAGCGGATGAGGGGTTTTAGGGTGAAGCAATCTTAGGGTAGCTACTAGCAGTGAGGCAATCTTAAGATGGCTAATAACAGTCATTAGATTGCTTCGTTTCCTTCGCAATGACGTAATAGCTAACTTCTCTGTCATTATTTCCTTTATCACTAAGCATAGCTGGCTAATGAAGTTAACGGTCAGACGCTATATGCGTCAGACCATGGGCTGACATTTTTTCTTTGTGACTTAGTGTCTTTGTGGTTAGTAAACAGCCTTTGGCTGTAATTTATTTTTCTTTGCGCCTTCGCGTCTTCGCGGTTAATCACAGCCTTAGGCTGTAAATTATTTTTTCTTGAAAAGCCCTCTCTTTTTCTTCAACCTATCTTCATCATAGTAGCCATAACCATAACCACCGTAGCCCATACCGTAGATATAGCCACCATAGTAACCATAGCCTCTTCTTCGTAATTGGATATCATTAAAGATCACCGACATCGGTTTGATTTTCCCATCATTATAAAGCCCGTTTACCATACTTAAGGCTTGCTTCATACTAACTTCTTGTCTCACAATTAGCAACGTATGATCAACATGCGGCAATAACTCCATAGCATCGGCTACCAAGCCAATAGGAGAAGTATCAATTATGATTGCATCAAATTCCTTTCTTAATTCAACCATAAAATCATTCATTTTTTCACCCGCTAAAAGCTCTGATGGATTAGGCGGAACGGCTCCCGCTCCTACAAACCAAAGATTTTTGGTCTGTCCATTAATCACAACTTCCTCTTTATCTGCATAGCCGGCCAAGTATTCACTTAAACCTTTATCAGGATAGGCTTCGATAAAATCAGTCAAATTGGGTTTACGCATATCCGCACCAATCAAAATGGTTTTTCTTCCTGATGCCGCAAGCGTATAAGCTAAATTCAATGAACAGAATGTTTTTCCCTCCCCACTTACAGAAGATGTCACCATAAAGGATTTTGCTTGCTTTTTATCTTTCCCTTGCAGATATTTCAAATTCGCTCTTAAGGCCCTAAATGATTCCGCTACCAAGGATTTAGGTCTGTCTTTTACGATGGTATTGGTATCATCAATTTTATGCGCGATATTTCCTAATAATGGCATATCAGAATTACGGTCCAAATCGTCTTTATCCATTATACGCGGATTGGTGAAGTCTTTAATAAAGAAAAATACCACCGGCAACAATAAACCTAATGCCATAGCTACTAATAAATTTCTTTCAGAATTAGGCCTAACGGGATTATTAGAATAAGATGGAGCCTCAATCAATTGGTAATCAGAAGTAGCAGAAGCCTTAGAGATGGCCGCTTCCGTTTTTCTTTGTAAGAATAAATCAAACAGGTTCTGATTCAATTCAAAAAGCCTTTTTGCTCTATTCAGTTCCCTCATCTCTCCTTGCAATTCACTCATGGAACCCATTAAAAAATCACTTTTTTGATTGATTTCCTGAAGTTTTTCTCTGTTTACTTCTCTGTAACTTCTTAAGGCCTCAAAAATATTCTTCTCGAGCCTTTTTCGCATGCTATCTTCTCTATTGACCAGTGGGTTTTTATAATTTTCTGAATTACGATAGACTTTATCCTCCTGCTTTTGCTGAATATACTGGTTGACTAAATCATTTAGTAATGGGGCATCCAAGCCAATTAAACTTGGGGCAAATACTTCGGAAGACCTTTTTTGATTGATATAGGATTTCAAGTACTCGTAATAACGCTCCTGTAAGAGTACTTCTGCTTTTTGCTCATCTAATTCATTCAGCTTACTGAAAATGGTTTGACTTCCCAGTGTTAATTCGCGGTTTTCCAACTGTAAATTATCAATGGTTTCTTGAAACTGAATAATTGAATCTGAAATCATGGCCATCTGTTCATCTATGAAATTGATGGTGTTTTCCAGGTTTTGATTCTTTTCTTTAAGCCCAAGTTCCTCCACCACTTCATAATAGGTATTCATGAATTCAATATCCTTTTCAGGGATTACCGATTCCATATTCATATTCAAAATAGCAGACCCTTGCTGTTGCCAGGAAATATTCAAACGCCTTTTATATTCACTTACCAGGCTTTCTTTTTTATTGATGACAAAAAAGAACTTATTCTGTTCCATTGAGGCAGACCCATTACCACCTTTGATCATAAAATGCCAATCCCCTACCACATAATCTTGATTGTAATTGAAGTTTTTATCCTCTAACAATTTCTCCCATTGTTCGGAACCCTCTACATTAAATTGAAATTGAGTATCTGATTTCTTATTGACGAAGATATTTAATCCATAAGGAACTGTGCTTCCTGTTAGTGTATCGATCACCACCTGATAGCCATTCCCATTTTTTTGCTCTACCGTTTTTACATAGCCTTGAGCAAAATAGCTTACCCTAAAATTAAGTCTATCAATGGTTTCCGCTATTTTATCATTTGATTTCAACAAAGGAATTTCCTCATAGACTTCTTGTGTTCCCCCTAAAAAGTATCCGGCATCCACCAGACCAGGAATTACCGACTTATTTTCGGTAAATTTTTTGGTGATAAACTGTCCTTTGATAGAATAAACAGGGTTTGCGTAGCGATTATAAAGAATTCCTAAGGTGGTGGAAAAAGCGAAAAACAATATAATAAAAGGCCATCTTCTTAATATTTTCAACAAATACTTAAGAAAATTGATTGGTTTTTCCTCTTTTACTAATTCGTCTTGAAAGTCAAATCCGTTCATTAATTCGTATTTGTTTGCGACAGGATAAGAAAAACTAATGATAATACAGAGGCGGATACTCCAATAATATTACTCGTGGTAGGCAATAGATAGTTTCTTGATTGCCTAGCCCTCAATGGAGGCACCACGATCAAATCATTGGGCTGGAGATAAAATCCTCTTTGAGCGACTAAATCCTCTCTTAAAGTATTTACATAGTAAACCTTTGCTTCATCTCCTTCAAATCTCACCACTTTTAATCGGGTTCTATCGGCAAAATCAGTCAGGTTTTCTGCTAAACTTATGGCATCAATGACATTAGTCTCCGGGTCAAAAGAAGTATATCTTCCTTCCATATTGACTTCCCCTAAAATGGTAAAATGAAAGCTTAAAAGCTGTATTCTGATTACAGGTGTCTCAAAATAGTTTTTTAATTTATCTTTAATTAACTCCTCCGCTTCTCTTATGCTCAGCCCGGCCAATTTCACTTCTCCAATTTCGGGTAATTCAAGCATACCTTTTCTATCAATGGTAAATCCCGTTTGTTGTCTGTCAAGCATGATAGGCATAAGGCCTGAGCCATCTTCACCTCCACCGCCAGCACCTTGCATACGCATATTTTGGTTACCAGCACCTTGATTACCTTGGTTATATTGATTGAGTTTTCTGATAATACCTAATTGCTCCTCATATTGCTTTACAAAATCAAATTCTGCGGGTGTCAAACTAGCAATTCTAAGTGAAATAATATCTTCTGGCTGTAGTTTGTAAGGTTTATTATAAGTTTGGTAGGTACGAATTATGCTGTCTGACTCCATTACCTCGCCCTTTTCAGGGTCATTTGGGTGCTGTAAATAGACAATATCTCTATTAGGAACACAAGAACTGAAAAATATTCCTATTACAATTATATATAGTAAATTTCTAATCAATGTTTTCATTTTTGCTAACGACAAAACTAAGGATTTTTAATTAGTAATTAATAATCTAAGAATTAATAATTCACTATAAAGCTGATGGAATTTTTGTTTAATACTCCCTATAAAATTTAAAGCATAAAATCCAAGGTATGCAAAAATATGGATTTAAAGTGCTTATAAAAAACGCATTGGAAAAGGATTGGGGAGTAATGTCTGACATTTTGTACAGATTGAATAGATCCAGATGTCGGACATTAAATGTCAGACATTGATTGCCCATGAAAAGCTATCCGCCCTTGTTGTGGTGTTTTCACCTCAACAATTGCTACTTAGCCTCTTTTATCCCACGGATCCTTTCAGGTGAAAACACCTGAAAGCGGGATTGATATTGAATTGAAGTGTAATGTCCTTTGAAAAGCTTCGATATTAATATTTCTAGTCATGTCTTTTAGACGGTTCCAGCCGTCAAACCGTATATGGTCAATGAAAAAGCTTAACTCCCCAGTTTTGGTGTTTTCACCAAAACAACTGCTGATTAGATTTTTCCTCTTATGCATTATTTCAGGTGAAAACACCTGAAATTGGGCTTGTAATTAGATTTAATTGTAATCTCCGACATTGCAAATGTCTGACATGAAGCACAGATTTTAAAGTACCACATGTCGGACATTAAATATCAGGCATTGATTGCCCATGAAAAGCTATCCGCCCTTGTTGTGATGTTTTCACCTCAAAAATTGCTACTTAGCCTCTTTTATCCCACGGATCCTTTCAGGTGAAAACACCTGAAAGCGGGATTGATCTTGAATTGAAGTGTAATGTCCTTTGAAAAGTTTCGATATCAATATTTCTAGTCATATCGGTTAGACGGTTCCAACTGTCAAACCTTGAATATTTATCGGTTAGACGGTTCCAACCGTCAAACCTTGAATATTCATTGAAAAAGCTTAACTCCCCAGTTTTGGTGTTTTCACCTCAACAACTGGTAATTAGATTATTCCTCTTATGGATTATTTCAGGTGAAAACACCTGAAATTGGGCTTGATGCTGGATTGAAGTGTAATGTCCGACATTTTTAATGTCTGACATGAAGCACAGATTTTAAAGCCCCACATGTCGGACATTTTTATGTCAGACATTGATTGTCCATGAAAAGCTATCCGCCCTTGTTTTGGTTTTTCACCTCAACAATTGCTACTTAGCCTCTTTTATCCCACGGATCCTTTCAGGTGAAAACACCTGAAAGCGGGATTGATATTGAATTGAAGTGTAATGTCCTTTGAAAAGTTTCGATATCAATATTTCTAGTCATATCGGTTAGACGGTTCCAACTGTCAAACCTTGCATGTTCAATGAAAAAGCTTAATTCCCCAGTTTTGGTGTTTTCACCAAAACAACTGCTGATTAGATTATTCCTCTTATGTATTATTTCAGGTGAAAACACCTGAAATCGGGGTTGATGCTGGATTGAAGTGTAATGTCCGACATTGCAAA
>NZ_JBNPEF010000028.1:32003-149682 GCF_051117495.1 Marivirga sp.
CAATATTGCTAGTCATATCGGTTAGACGGTTCCAGCCGTCAAACCGTATATGGTCAATGAAAAAGCTTAACTCCCCAGTTTTGGTGTTTTCACCAAAACAACTGCTGATTAGATTATTCCTCTTATGTATTATTTCAGGTGAAAACACCTGAAATCGGGGTTGATGCTGGATTGAAGTGTAATGTCCGACATTGCAAATGTATGACATGAAGCACAGATTTTAAAGTACCACATGTCGGACATTTTTATGTCAGACATTGATTATCCATGAAAAGCTATCCGCCCTTGTTGTGATGTTTTCACCTCAAAAATTGCTACTTAGCCTCTTTTATCCCACGGATCCTTTCAGGTGAAAACACCTGAAAGCGGGATTGATATTGAATTGAAGTGTAATGTCCTTTGAAAAGCTTCGATATCAATATTGCTAGTCATATCGGTTAGACGGTTCCAGCCGTCAAACCGTATATGGTCAATGAAAAAGCTTAACTCCCCAGTTTTGGTGTTTTCACCAAAACAACTGCTGATTAGATTATTCCTCTTATGCATTATTTCAGGTGAAAACACCTGAAAGCGGGCTTGTAATTAGATTTAATTGTAATGTCCGACATTGCAAATGTCTGACAAATAGCACAGATTTTAAAGTACCACATGTCGGACATTTTTATGTCAGACATTGATTGCCCATGAAAAGCTATCCGCCCTTGTTGTGGTGTTTTCACCTCAACAATTGCTACTTAGCCTCTTTTATCTCACGGATCCTTTCAGGTGAAAACACCTGAAAGCGGGATTGATATTGGATTGAAGTGTAATGTCCTTTGAAAAGCTTCGATATCAATATTTCTAGTCATATCGGTTAGATGGTTCCAGCCGTCAAACCGTATATGGTCAATGAAAAAGCTTAACTCCCCAGTTTTGGTGTTTTCACCAAAACAACTGCTGATTAGATTATTCCTCTTATGCATTATTTCAGGTGAAAACACCTGAAATTGGGCTTGATGCTGGATTGAAGTGTAATGTCCGACATTTTTAATGTCTGACATGAAGCACAGATTTTAAAGCCCCACATGTCGGACATTTTTATGTCAGACATTGATTGCCCATGAAAAGCTATACGCCCTTGTTGTGATGTTTTCACCTCAACAATTGCTACTTAGCCTCTTTTATCCCACGGATCCTTTCAGGTGAAAACACCTGAAAGCGGGATTGATATTGGATTGAAGTGTTATGTCCGACATTGCAAATGTCTGACATGAAGCACAGATTTTAAAGCCCCACATGTCGGACATTTTTATGTCAGACATTGATTGCCCATGAAAAGCTATACGCCCTTGTTGTGGTGTTTTCACCTCAACAATTGCTACTTAGCCTCTTTTATCCCACGGATCCTTTCAGGTGAAAACACCTGAAAGCGGGATTGATATTGGATTGAAGTGTTATGTCCTTTGAAAAGCTTCGATATCAATATTTCTAGTCATATCGGTTAGACGGTTCTAACCGTCAAACCTTGAATATTCATTGAAAAAGCTTAACTCCCCAGTTTTGGTGTTTTCACCAAAACAACTGCTGATTAGGTTATTCCTCTTATGCATTATTTCAGGTGAAAACACCTGAAATCGGGGTTGATGCTGGATTGAAGTGTAATGTCCGACATTTTTAATGTCTGACATTGTGCAAAGATTGAAAATTTGAAATTTAAAGGATTAAATTCAAAAGATATGCCATTTTCAAACTTGTGGTGGTTATTTTTGTATCTGATTTTGAACATTATAGATTAATAGTTTGGATACGCCACTAAAACGAATCAATAAATATTTAAGCGAAGCAGGTTATTGCTCTAGGCGCGAGGCTGATAAGCTGATCGAAGAAGGTGCAGTGACCATCAATGGGAAAATACCTGAAATGGGGACTAAAGTAGCAGCTAGTGATGAGGTCAGGGTAAAAGGAAAACTCATTTCGGAACCAAAATCCAACTTTGTTTATTTAGCTTTCCATAAACCCAGGGGCATTGTATGCACCACTGATACGAGGAGAGAGAAAGACAATATCATTGATTTCATCAATTACCCGGAAAGAATTTTTCCTATTGGGAGACTTGATAAATATAGCGAAGGCTTGATTTTTTTGACCAATGATGGGGATATTGTTAATAAAATACTAAGAGCCAGAAACAATCACGAGAAAGAATATATCGTTCGCCTGAATAAGCCCATTAAAGGTGATTTCATTCAAAAAATGGGCAGTGGCGTTCCAATTTTAGATACGGTTACCAAAAAATGTCATGTAGAGCAACTGGGGAAAGATACTTTCAAAATTATACTGACCCAAGGCTTGAACAGACAAATTAGACGTATGTGTGAACATTTTGACTATAAGGTAGCCAGTTTAAAGCGCATAAGGATCATGAACGTTCAATTGGATGTCGAAAAAGGAAAATGGAGACATTTAAGCGAGAAAGAACTAAATGAAATTAATCGGTTGGTTAGTAACTCTTCCAAAACTTATGATGATTAAGGGTATCATAATTTCATTAATACTCAGTCTGAGCATACTTCACCTAAATTTCTCCCAGAAACAAGCCACCCTATACCTATTTCCCGGTCAAGGCTCTGATGAGCGATTATTCGATAGTTTAACATTCGAAGCAACATTCAAAATTGTCCATATTAAATATCCAATTCCTGAGAAAGGCATTACAATGTCTGAATATGCCAAAATAATATCTAATCAGATTGATACTACTGAAAATTATTCTTTCATAGGCGTTTCTTTAGGGGGCATGATTATTTCTGAATTGACTGAGTTTCTAAATCCCCAACAATCCATCATTATTTCCAGTGCGAAGTCACGTCATGAGCTCCCCTTTAGATACCGCTTTCAAAGCATAATTCCTATATATAAAATAATACCCCCTAAATTAATGTTGGGCGGGGCTAAATTCTTGCAGCCCATAGTAGAACCCGATAGAAATACCAATAAGGACACCTTCAAAAATATGTTGTCGGCAAAAGATCCAATCTATATGAAGCGCACAGTGTCCATGATTATCAATTGGGAAAGGGAGAATCCACAAGATAACTTAATCCACATCCATGGAACGAAAGATCATACGATTCCAATTAGAAATGTAGAAGCCAATCATATAATCAAAAATGGTTCACACATGATGACTTTAACGCAGCCTGCTCCTATTAATGAAATTATATCTGGTTATTTGAACCTATAATTACTCGGCACTCCCATAAAAATGATTTATTTTTGGGCTTTGAAAATAAAAATTGCATCGATGAAGTACCTTATAGTAGGTTTGGGCAATATTGGCCCTGAATATGAAATCACGCGCCATAATATAGGTTTTTTAACTTTGGATAGATTGGCTGACCAGCAAAAAGTGGAATTTGAAACCTTAAAATTGGCCATGAAAAGCGAGTTCAAATATAAAGGCAGGCAAATCCATTTGATTAAGCCTACAACCTATATGAACCTTTCAGGAAAGGCCGTGAACTATTGGATGCAGGAACTCAAAATCCCTAAAGAAAATGTACTGGTCATCACGGATGATATCGCACTTCCTTTTGGAAAATTAAGGTTGAGAGCTAAAGGATCATCAGCCGGTCATAACGGATTGAAGAATATTGAAGATCTGACCGGTGGACAAAATTATGCTCGTCTAAAATTTGGTATAGGAGATAATTTTCACAAAGGTCAGCAAGTGGATTATGTTTTAAGTCCATTCACTCAGCAAGAGTTTGATGAATTGCCTTTTATAATGGACAAAGCCTGCGATATGGTATTAGGATTTTCTACTATTGGAGTTAATAGAACGATGAGCGAATTTAATGATTGATTCTATGGTCACCTACAATTAGAGCCTTTATCAAATTTAGTGAGTTACACTTTGTCATTTTAAGAAATGAGCCCAAACCTGTCAGGTTTCTAGAAATTATAGAACAAAAATAGAAGCGAACTTCACCTTTGATATCAAATACACACCTGACAGCTTTCTTTCCGCTATTTAATTCCAGTAAATTCAAAACCCTAGAGATTAAAGAATTTTCCCTTTTAATTTCTCGAATTTTGAGTGTTCAGTTTCAATTTCTTTTACCTGCTCCAAAATGGTTTGATCTGTTTCTAGTTTAAGCCTGATTTCCTTGATAGTGATATCCAGAATTTTTACTTCGCTTTTTAATTTATGAATGATAATTTCTTTCTCCTCCAATTCATTAGTATAATCCAATAGGTTACATAATCCCAACATGCTGGCAACTGGGGCTCTTAACTGATGACCATTGATAAAAGTGTATTCGGCCAATTTTTCATTTTTAAGTTGAAGTTCTTGGGTACGCTCCATCACTTTATCTTCCAAGTGATTGTTCAAGGTCTTCAAAGATTCATTTAAGGATTGTAATTCCTCAGACTGTGTAATGATTTCCTTTTGTTGCAAAATTACTTTCCTATTGACCAATTGAACACTTTTTGAGAATCGATAACTTATATACGCAATCGTAATAAAATGAACTAATCCATAGGCTAAAGATAAGTGAAGCATTAAATCTGGTAAGCTTGATTTTATTTGAATACCATAAATAGGCAAAGTCATAAGATAGCCTATTGGAACTAGTAGTATTCTATAAAATTTATGAAACCCCCTAGAGGCCACATAGTTGCTGACCAAACCTAAAATAAAAATGAAAGTTGGGATATAGAGCAATTGAATGAGTCCCACAAACCAGCCAACCACCATGAAGTCGATCATATTTTGTCGAATTCCTACTCCTTTATCATTATCATGTTGAACGTAATATATAAAAATGGCATAGGGTAAAGTAAAGGCGAGAAGAAATGAAAAATAATGCCAAACATCCAATTGGATTTGGTAAATATCCAAAAATATCAATAAGTAAATAGAATTGAATATATAAGCGGCATACCGGAATAATAGGGACGCCCGTCCAAAAAAATCACTTTTCTGCCAATGATATCTGATATTTAAAAAATGCACAACCCAAAGTATAAAGTGAAAGTAAATAGCACAATTAAAATTTGTAATTTTTTGAAAAAAATTTAGCTAAAAAGTACCTATTAATTTTAAAATATAATTTTCCCAATATTTTACGAATTTCTACTTGAACAATTTAGACTATACATAAGTTATTGCAGCTATATTAATTTAAAATAAATTCTTAACTTATTTAATACTTTTAATTAACAAAGGTAGGACTAGATTAAAATCAATGCCTAAAATAGATAAAGAACAAAAGTTTTTCGACTTCTCAGATTACGGAAGAGGCCCGGCAATTTACCTCTCTAACTTATTAAAAAACACTAGCATTTCTCCTATACAAGTTACCTATGGCTTTGGAATAGTTGGATTATTATCTGCCTATGCAATCATATCAGAATACTACTGGATTGCTGGATTGGGTTTGATACTAAAATCCATAATTGATGCAATGGACGGTGAATTGGCCAGGATTAAAGATAGCCCCTCCTACTCTGGCAGATATTTAGATTCCATCTTTGACAGTCTTTTGAATTTGATTTTAATCATGACCATAAGTTATAAAGGCAATAATCCGTATTGGTTGGGCTTTATTTCCTATCTGTGCATTCAATTGCAAGGAACTTTGTATAATTACTATTACGTAATTCTAAGACATAGAACAAACGGTGGAGACACTACCAGCAAGATATCTGAAAATAAGGCTCCTACTGCATTTCCAATTGAAAGACAAGCCACTGTAAATGTATTGTACCACACATTTAGAGTTTTGTATTTACCATTCGACTGGATTATATATAAACTGGATCAAGAGGCATTTAAAATCCGTCAAATCCCTAATTGGTTTATGACCTTAATTTCTACTTATGGATTAGGTTTTCAATTAATGATCATGGCCATTATGCTTTCAATGGGATTCATAAAGTTTATAGTACCATTTTTTATAGCATATACAGTCTTAGGCTTCCTTTTTATTTTAATAAGAAAATTGAATGTGAAAAATTAAGCATTAAAAAAGCCTCACAGCAATTAGCTATGAGGCTTGTATATCAATGGTAAAAAGTATTTTATTTCACTGAATCTACCACGCTTTTGAAAGCTTCTGGATGATTCATAGCTAAATCAGCTAATACTTTTCTGTTCAATTCTATTCCTTTTTTGTTTACAGCACCCATAAATTGAGAATAAGACATCCCATGCTCTCTGGCACCTGCATTAATTCTTTGAATCCACAATTTTCTGAATTCTCTTTTCTTTTGTTTCCTATCTCTGTAGGCGTACAACCAACCTTTTTCAACGGCATTTTTAGCTACCGTCCAAACGTTTTTCTTTCTACCCCAGTAGCCTTTCGCATACTTAAGGATTTTTTTTCTTCTAGCTCTTGAAGCTACATGATTTACTGATCTTGGCATAAATTTTAATTTTTTGGAAATTGGTGACCAATCTTAAGACTGATACTTGACAAACCATATATCCCGGTTAAACATTGAACCTTCGTTCGTTTTAAATTTGCGAATTATTAAAGATTAAGCATGTCTTTCACTCTTCCCATATCGGTCTTGTGAACAAGTCCCATATCGGTTAAGCGTCTTTTTTGCTTGGTTTCTTTTTTGGTCAAAATATGACTTTTATAAGCGTGCTTTCTTTTAATCTTACCGCTTCCAGTCAATTTAAACCTTTTTTTCGCGCCTGATTTTGTTTTTACTTTAGGCATTTATCTATTTATTTAAATTGGTTACTTATTTAGCTTGTTTAGGAGTTATGAAAAGCGTCATTCTCTTGCCTTCCAATTTAGGCATTTGTTCTACTTTCCCATATTCTTCCAATTCAGAAGCAAAACGCAATAATAAAAGTTCTCCTCTATCTTTGAATACAATAGTTCTTCCCACAAAATGTACATAAGCTTTCACTTTTGCACCATCTTTTAAGAATTTCTTACCGTGGTTTAATTTGAATTCAAAGTCATGATCATCAGTATTGGGCCCAAACCGTATTTCTTTGATAACGGTTTTTTGAGCTTTGGCTTTAATCTCTTTTTGCTTCTTCTTCTGTTCGTATTTAAACTTAGAGTAATCAATAATTTTACAAACAGGAGGATCTGCTTTAGGAGAAATTTCAACCAAATCAAGATTTTGCTCTTCAGCCATCCTGAGTGCTTCACCAATGGTATAAACGTCAACTTTTACATTTTCACCAACTACACGGACCTCTCTAGCTCTAATTTTACTATTTACCTTGTAAGGTTCTTCTTCCCTACCCCTAGGTCGGTAGCTGCCTTTTTTTCGCATTTTACTAATATTAACCTCCTTTTTTTGTTTAACAATGTGCAAATATCGTGATAAATATTGGATTACAAAACTACAATCCAAAATCTAATATTCAATATTATTTATTTTCTATACTATCTGTTACTTTTTGATTGAAAAATGATTTAAAATCTTCCAAGCTCATGCTTCCTACATCCCCTTCTCCATGTTTTCTTATGGATACTTTGCCTTCCGCTTGCTCTTGTTCTCCAACAATTAGCATATAAGGGATTTTCTTTATTTCCGCATCTCTAATCTTTCGGCCTATTTTCTCATCTCTGTGGTCTATAAAGCCTGTAATATCCTCAGCTTCTAATTCACTATAAACCTTATTGGCAAATTCTGCATATTTTTCAGATATAGGCAGAACTGCAACTTGTTCTGGCGATAACCATAATGGGAAATTACCGGCACAATGCTCAATTAGCACGGCCACAAATCGCTCCATGCTACCAAATGGTGCTCTGTGAATCATTACTGGCCTGTGCTTACTGTTGTCAGCTCCAACGTATTCCAGTTTAAAGCGTTCAGGTAAATTGTAATCTACTTGAATAGTCCCTAATTGCCAGCTTCTTCCAAGGGCATCCTTTACCATGAAATCCAGTTTTGGACCATAGAAAGCCGCTTCTCCCAGTTCAATTACGGTTTTTAAACCTTTCTCCTCTGCCGCTTCTATAATCGCTTTTTCGGCCTTGTCCCAAACTTCATCTCCACCAATGTATTTCTCCTTATTCTCAGGATCTCTTAGAGATACTTGTGTTACGAAATCTTCAAAACCCAATGAGTTAAAAACAAATAGAACAAGGTCAATTACCTTGATAAATTCCTCTTTTACTTGGTCGGGGCGACAGAAAATGTGAGCATCATCTTGTGTGAAACTTCTTACCCTAGTTAGGCCATGCAACTCACCACTTTGCTCATATCTATAAACGGTACCAAATTCTGCCAACCTGAGTGGAAGATCTTTATAGCTTCTAGGCTTGGTTTTATATATTTCACAGTGATGAGGGCAGTTCATTGGTTTTAATAAATACTCTTCATCACTTTTCGAATCATCATCAGATGGTGCAGCTATGGGTTGAAAAGAATCCTTTCCGTATTTCTCATAATGACCAGAAGTAATATACAATTCCTTATTTCCAATATGAGGAGTAATAACCGCTTGATACCCAGCTTTGACCTGAGCTTTTTTCAAGAAAGTTTCCAAGCGATCTCTCAACATAGTGCCCTTTGGCAACCACAATGGCAATCCTAGTCCCACTTTTTCAGAGAAAGCAAATAATTCCATTTCCTTACCCAGCTTCCTATGATCACGTTTTTTGGCTTCTTCTAAAAGCTCTAAATATTCCTTTAACTCTTTCTGCTTAGGAAAAGTAATGCCATAAATCCTAGTTAGCTGTTTACGTTTTTCATCTCCTCTCCAGTAAGCACCGGCAATATTCAAAAGTTTTACAGCTTTGATATAACCAGTATGTGGAATATGAGGGCCTCTACATAAATCAGTGAAATTACCTTGCTGATAAAAAGTAATTTCCCCATCATTTAATCCGTCAATTAATTCCAGCTTGTATTCATCCCCTTTTTTCTGATAATAATCTAGGGCATCCTTTTTAGAAATTTCAGAACGCTTGAACTCATTTTTGTTTCGAGCCAAATCGAGCATTTTCTGTTCGATTTTCTCCAATTCCTCTCCTTGCAATTCCCTTTCCCCAAAATCAACATCATAGTAGAATCCGTTTTCAATGGGTGGTCCAATACCGAACTTAACGCCCGGATAAAGCGCTTCCAAAGCCTCCGCTAACAAGTGGGCAGAAGAATGCCAAAATGTATTTTGACCTTCCGGATCATTCCAAGTAAGTAATTGAACATGAGCATCATCATTGATTGGCCTAGTAGAATCCCAGACTTGACCATTCACTTTAGTGGATAATACGTTTCTAGCCAATCCTTCACTTATGCTCATGGCTATATCATGACCAGTTACGCCCTTTTCAAATTCTTTTACAGTACCATCAGGTAAAGTGATATTGATTTTATTACTCATATTGTTATGTAATTCTTACTTAAAATGCCGTATTTATTACTGAAAATGCTTTCAGACCACAAATATGCAATTTTTGCTTTAATAAGTGTAATAGGAAAGCAGGTAAAATATTAATTACCTATTATTTCACCTTGAGAATTTAGAGTCTTAAGTACATTGCCATCTTGATCATAGATGAAAAATATGCCTGCCTCAACTTTTGCATCACCTAAAGTGGCTTCATTTTCATATTCCAAAGACCAAAGTTCTTCCAAGTTTGGCGTAAAATATTTTAAATATCGATTTTGTTCAGCATTGTCAACTGGTTCTAAATTGACCAAAAGATTTTTATTAAGTAAAATCATATTGTTGATGGTATAAGCGCTATCCAATATTGTAGTAAATGATTTTACTTGCATATTGAATCCAGCCGATGCAAGAAAAGGTTGAGTTCCCATCTGACCACTTACTAATAGCATGGAATCAAGCTCTATGGTCTTCAATACAAAGTTTTTACTTTCATGAGTGGCGGCAATAAGCGGTGTGAGGAAGATAGAATCCTTTTCATGACTAAAATACTCAATTTGCCTTGCCATCATTGTAGATTTTTGGCTTACTGAATCTAATTTTTGCTTAACTATAGTTCTTTCAGTTTTGATGTAGGCCTCTATTGAAGGCTTAAATCCATCCAAAAAATATTGAAAATCTTCTTTTGTCCTTTCGGAAATACTTGAAGCTATGGTCTCAATTAAATCCAACTGATCCGATAAATTGGCTTCATATTCTTCCACTAAATTTGCTCTTTGATAAATATTGGAAGAATCTGCTAATACGGGATGTAGGTTCACATTTGTCAGCAATGCAGTTTGACTCTTTTGTTTTTTATATTTTAATAAATTTAGAATAACCTCATCCTGATTATATTTTTTAAGCCCCTCATTCAATTCTTCTGGAATGTTCATTTTTTGAATTTCCGAAGAATCATTAACCTTTAAATTATTGGAAATAGCCTGATTGAATTCAGAATCAGTTTTATAAAGTAGGCCCTTCAGAGGTTTTACTTCCTTTTCAATTTTTTCATTAAGTTTATTGAGATAATCCTCATAATCCTGTATGGTAATTGAGAAATCCGAAAAGTCTGATTTAAGTAACTTTAAACCATTCCAATTTACAATATGAATGGTTTTTAATTCAGGCTTATAGGAAGGATGATTTAAAGATTTAAGTTTATCAGTAAAGTCTTTATAGATTTCAATAAACTTTTTGTAATTGACTATTATATTTTTGGAAGCTTCAAGGTCATCAGAATTCGACCTTAAAAGATAAGCTGACTCATCAGAAAAGCGTGATTGAAAGTCTTCGACTAATTGAGCAAAACTTTCATATTCCTGAATTGATTGGTCTTTTAATTCATGTAATTCCGTTATTAATTCTTTCTTTTTTACGACTTCTTTAATTTTATTCTCATAGTCCAAATGAATATCTGATTTTTTAATGGTAAACTTCCCTGTTCTCAGATCTCTCCTATTGTAGGCCGCATAGTAATCATCATTTTTCCTTACTTCTCTATCATCAACCAGTTCAATTGATTTTTTATAGGCTTCAATGGCTTTATTGGCCATAGAGTCAAATTTTACGGTAGAAGGAAATATTTCAATAGAATCTAGTTTGGAAACGATTATCTCACCCAAATAAAAATAGGCATTAGCTTCATCGTCATTTTCTTCCAGGAATTTCAGAAGTTGGGGTTCGGCAGTCTTATAATCTTTACTTTGAAGAATGGGAAAAAGATTTTTATATCTGATACGTTGTGCATCTGAATTTTGAGCAAATCCAATGATCAATAAAAACACAATTATAAAAACCCTCATTATTCAATCCTTTAAAGTTTTCGCAATATTGAAATAACTACAAAAGTAAATCATTCTAGGTAAACACCAAAACCTTCTTCCGACCAATTAAAATTAATGTGTTCTTGTATAGTAGTAGCGATTTCTATCCCAGTATAGTTAGCCGCAATAGGAAATGAACGATGAGCACGGTTTACCAAAAAAGCCGTTTCTATTTTTTTAAGGTTAAGGTCCAATAATGACCTCAGGGTATAGAAAATTGTTTTACCTGAGTTCAAAACATCATCTACAATAAGAATTACCGAATTTTCAGCAATTTTAACATCTACATTCAATAATACTTTAGAATTGGCAGGTGAAGATTTATCAATATCTACAGTTAAGTAAATGGGTTTTAAATCACTAATGCTTTTTAATTCTTCACTTATTTTTTTGGCTAAAATAGCTCCACCTCCTTGAATTCCTATGATGTATAGATTTTCCTCTTGATAGTTATTCTCTAAAATTTGAAAAGCTATCCTTTTGATTTTACTCAGGATAGCTTCTCTGTCTAAAATTTGGTTGCTCTTATTAAGCATAATTTTATTTATTTTCAGGTATTGGCATTTTTTTGCTATCCTTAAATGTAGATAAAATCACCATTGATTGCATGCTATCCACTACCTCAATCTCGCTAACCTTCTCCAACATTAGCTTTTGATAGGAAGGAATATCCTTTGCAATTACTTTTAAAATAAAATCACTTGAACCCGTAACATGGTTACATTCAATGATTTCATCCACATCATCGATGGCCGCAATGAATTTATCAATATTTGATTTATTATGTCCTTTCAGGGATACCATTACATAAGTACTAACCCCTAAATTTATCTTTTCGGTGTCAAGCTTTGCATGATAACTTTTGATAATTCCTGCATTCTCGAGTTTTTTAACCCGCTCTAAAGTTGGAGCAGGAGATAATCCGATATCTTTCGATAATTGTGCATTGGTAATCCTGCCATCTACTTGCAGAATATCCAATATTTTTTTGTCAATTTTATCCAGTTTGAATGGTAACATTATTATTATTTGGAGTTTTCAATTAGAAAGCAAAATTAGTATATATTATTGAGTAAATCCGCATAAAATTGCAATTTCACCAAATTTATTTTTGCTAATTAGATAAAAATATAACAATAATATTGAAATTTTAATATTGAACTTCTTTTTTTACAATATCGACTCAAATAAGTATTAAATTTACATCTTCAATTTAATTAATTTTTAATGCCCTCATCAATTCCTCAAGACATTTGGATTCATTACGAAGGTGAAAAATACAAGACGAATGACTTCATTTTTCATTTTCAACAAAATAAAAACGAACACATCCAGGCAATAATTGAATTTATAGAAAATTGGAACTCAAATTCTGATTATATAATACAAAAAACCTCTGGTTCTACCGGTAAACCCAAGAAAATCAAAATTCAAAAAAATCAAATCAAAGCAAGTGCCTTAGCGACTTTAAAAACGCTCAATATTGAAAAAGGTGATCATGCCTTATTATCCATTAATCCTGTCTTTATTGGAGGAAAAATGATGATTGCAAGGGCGATATTAGGTGGATTGGATTTGCATATTGCCCCGATAATAGCCAATCCGATTAAATACTTCAAAACCGAAACAGCAATTGATTTTTTCTCTTTTGTGCCGTATCAGATGGAAAAAATTATAGATGAAAGCCCTGAAAAAATCAATTTTCTTGAACAATCAAAAGTCATAATTTTAGGGGGCGCGCCAGTCTCAGAGGTTTTGGCTCAAAAAATTAAATCACATTTCAATCAGACCAAAGTCTATAGTACTTACGGCATGACGGAAACGGTCTCTCATGTAGCTTTGAAATTAATCAATTCAAAAAAGAAAGAATATTTTAATGCCCTTAGTGGAGTAAGCTTTTCAGTGGATAAAAGAAATTGCCTTAGTATTAATGCTCCAAAAATAAGTGGGCAAACATCACTGATAACAAATGATGTGGTGGAATTAATCTCCTCTACTCAATTTAATTGGCTAGGCAGATATGACTTTGTGATTAATTCGGGGGGCATCAAAATTCATCCAGAAATTATCGAAAAAGAAATCAGTACCCTATTTGCTGAATTCAATATTAAAAATCGATTTTTTGTTTTTGGTCTGCCTCATGAAAAATTTGGGGAATCTTTGAATTTAATGTTGGAAGGAGAAGGAGATATCAAAAAAATTAAGGAACTTTTAAAACTGAATTTAAAAGCTTTTTATGTACCCAAAAAAATATTTTTAAATCAACAATTTATAGAAACTGAAAACGGAAAAATTAATAGGGTTAAAACAATTGAAAGCATTTAAAATCCTTAACTTCATGTATGAAAAAATTGCTTAAATTTTTAGGAATCAGCATATTAGGTACAATAGGCATCATACTGATTCTATTGATCATTTTTTATAAATCTGATATTCCGATTGAAGAAAATCAGGAAAAATACTTCACAGAAGAATCCCAATATATTGAAATCAATAGCAATAAACTGCATATAAGACAAATGGGCGAAGGTTTTCCACTTTTGTTAATCCATGGTAGTTTTTCTTCATTGCATACTTGGCAAAGTTGGCAAAAAAATTTAGCTCAAGATTTTAGGACCATCTCTGTTGACTTACCGGGTCATGGGCTCACTGGCCCAAATCCTGAGGCACAATACAATACCGATTATTATGCCCACTTACTTTGGAAATTAATGAAAAAACTCAACTATGACAGTATTGCCATAGCAGGTAATTCCATGGGTGGACAGGTAGCCTATAAAATGGCTCTTTTGGAGCCTGAAAAAGTCAAAAAACTGATCCTTTTGAATTCATCCGGAGCAAGAATAGCCAATGATACAGCGAAATTTAAAGACCAAAACAATTTCTCGGTCTTTTCTTTAATCAATCATCCAGTATTCTCGAAACTCATGACCAGTATTACACCAAAATTCCTCTTTAAAATGAGCTTAGAGCAAGTTTATTATGATAAATCTAAAATTACAGAAGATAAAATTCAAATGTATTATGATTTAATGCTCCATGAAGGTAATCGAACCGCTACATTAAAAAGATTTAGCCAAAGGGCACCCTCTGAATTTGAGAAATTAGCAAAAATTAAAATTCCCTCATTGATTATGTGGGGCGAGTACGACAGTTGGATTCCAGTTGAACATGCGTACAGATTTGATAGTATCTTACCCAATAGCACCTTAAAAATTTACCCCAACGCAGGGCATGTCCCCATGGAGGAAATCCCAGAGGAAACTGCAAAAGATGCTGTGGAGTTTTTGAAAGCAACTGAAAACTAATCCAAATGCAATAAACTCCTAGCTCCCCACTGTGGTGTTTTCACCACAACTTTCTTATACTTCTAACTGATACAGTTCAAATATTTTAAGTAAAAACACCTAAAAGTGGGAGAAAAAGATGCTTTTGAATTCTTGAAAAATTCAGACTAATTATGAAAACCTTTCCCTTTTAAATCTTCAAAGACAGCATGAGCCGCATATCTTCCAGAGGCCATGGCAGCATTGATAGAACCATTCAATAAATAATCACCTGCCAGATAAATACCTTGCTGAATCTTGGATTGAGATGGTTTTATTTTGTTTTGAAAATCATCAATTTGAGGCAAAGCATTATCAATATAAAAAGTTTTGAGATGTTCTATTACTGCTTCAGATAGTTGAGGGAATACCTCAATCAGTTCTTTTAAAACTCTTTGTTTTAATTGCTTATCATTTTCTTCATAGTTTTGAGTAACCGAAACTGATAATAAATAACTCCCTTCAGGCGCATAAGAAGCGGAGGTATTATTCATAACCGTGATATTATTGATTAATTTATCCTCATCCGGAACAAGGGCAATTAAAGGTTTTCCAATCGGGTCGATATCAGAGCTGAAATATAAATTCGTTACAAATTGATCCTCAGAAAACTGGCCTTCAAGTTGAGGGAGTAATTGTTCAGCCTTGGTGGCAATGATCATTACATCAGCTTCTATCTCTTGTCCATTATCTAAAACCACCTTTTTTAAGCCAACTTTTTCCACTCTTTGATTGAATTTGATTTCAGTCTGGGATAAATGGCCGGCCAGCATTTCAGGTATTGCTTTCATTCCGGATTTAGGAATTGCCGCAAATCCTTCTCCAAACATTTTAAAGACGAATTCCAACATACGGGAAGAAGTGTTCAATTCATTTTCCAAAAAAATACCACCAAAAAAAGGTTTGAAGAATTGTTGGATTATGGTTTCACTAAATCCCTTTTTTCTCAAAAACTCTATGGAGGAAATTTCAGGCTTAGCAAAAATCTCGTCTATAGACAATTTTCTTAAAGCCCTATTCCATTGAAAAATTTTCAGTTTGTCCGAGAAACTCCCAACAGGAGAAAATAACATGCTAAAAAGTGAACTGGGTTGTCTTAAAGGATCCGATATAACATAATTTCCACTTTTAGGATCCAAAATTAAAGCTCCAGGACCAAACTTTTTCAAGTTAAGCTTTTCATAATCTAAATAGTGTTGGGCTTCAGGATAGGCCGTTAATAAAACTTGAAAGCCATGGTCCAATAAATAACCACCCATATTATCAGTTTTCACCCTCCCTCCTATGCTGTCGGATGCTTCTAATATAGTGGGTTTAAATCCCGCTTTTTCTAATTCTATAGCGGCTGTCAACCCGGCTATGCCCGCTCCTATTATGATAACTTTTTCTTCTTGCATGTAATTAATAATGCTTTTTCAATTGTTATAAATATTACTCAAAGATGAATAAATAAATGAATTCTAGGAAACGGAAAAGAAGGAAGTTTTGATATGGTTTTTCAATTTTAAATAACAAAGGTATTTTACAAATCATATTCTAAAACGAGACTTCCTATTATAATATAAGAATCTTTGCATTTTAAATAATTTTAGTCGATATTAAATAAGATTATTCAAATAAATATATGATTATGGAAAGATATTTAAAAATCGCTCTTTTTTCGCTTTTCTGTGGGTTAATCAGTATAAAGCTACAAGCTCAAGATACCATGGAAAATCGTTTGGAAAATTCACCCCGTCATCATGAATGGGTAGAGATTTCTGCAGGTGATAAAACTTTAAAGGGATTTTTAGTATATCCTGAAACATCTGAAAAAGCCAAAACAGTAATAGTAATTCATGAAAACAGAGGCCTCACCACTTGGGTTCGAAATTTTGCGGACCAATTAGCTGAAAAAGGATTTATCGCTTTTGCACCTGATTTACTATCAGATTTTAGTGAAGAATATGAGCAAACTTTGGATTTCCCAAGCTCTGACGATGCGAGAAACGCCATCTATAAATTAGATGAAAAGTTAGTAACCTCTTATTTAAATAATTCATTTAATTATTTAGAAAAACTACCCGCAGGAAATGGAGAAGTAGCCGTTGTAGGTTTCTGCTGGGGAGGTTCGCAATCTTTTCGATATGCAACCAATAATCAGGATTTAAGTGAGGCACTGGTGTTTTATGGAACTGGTCCTAAAGAGGCTATAGACTATGCCAAAATTGAAGTTCCAGTATATGGCTTTTATGGAGGTAATGATCAAAGAGTAAATGCTACTATTGAAGCTTCTAAGGAAGCCATGAAAGAATACCAGTTAATTTATGACGTACAAATTTATGAAGGCGCAGGTCATGCCTATATGCGTGCCGGAGACGATCCAAATGGTGATAAAACCAATATTGAAGCTCGTAATAAATCATGGGATAGGTTAGTGAGGATTTTAGAGAAGTAGAATGGAGTGTTTTTGGTTTCTTATGAAAGGCAATTGAAATTTTGTTTTAATAGGACAAGATTCCTCTGTCCCTTGGAATAATTCCAAGAACATATAAAATGCGATAATTACTAAAAATATAACACAGGGAACTCATGTAAAATACCTCTTAATCTGCAAACCAAATAAAATTTTGATCGAAGAATGCGGGGAGGAGGACAAACCTGCCTGCCGGCAGGCAGGAATGCGGGCCAGACGAGGACATGGGATGTCCACCGGGTAGCGGATTGTCTTGAATTTTTGTTTCTTTTTGCTACTATAAACAAGATTGACCGCAGGCGTCTAAAGACGCTAAAAAAGCTCGCAGAGTCGCGGAGACGCAGAGTTTTCGCAGAGAATAATTTTGTTATATTTCTGGATGTTCAGTTTCAAGACTGCGATGACTTGAACAAAATGAAAAAGTAGAAACTACAAAATATAATCTGGCATATACTTTAATAAATACCATATAAAACCCCAAATATTGTCAATGCCCCTTGATTTTAGGTATTTGCACATGATTATAATCCGTAAAAACACTTTTTAAATTTGTTTAAAACCAATTTTAGAGATGTTATTTATTAATCAAGAGTAGCCTAACAAAAAAAGACTGGAATCAATATCCCAGCCTTTTAAACTTTAAAATGAATTAAATATTTACATCGCTTCAATTTTGTTGTCAACCGGATTTCCATCCTCATCTACTTTAACAACTTCTTTGATGTTTAAGGCCTTTACTCCTTCTAATTGAGTCTCAGCATCACCTACAATGATATAGTTCATTTCATTTACATTTATGTAGGTATCCATGATTTTCTTCATGTCTTCAACGGTATATCCTTTTAGTTCTTCTTGATTTTGTTTGATGAAATCTTTTGGTAAACCGTAAGAAGAAATTTGTTGCAAAACATTCAGTTTTTGGCCAAGGGTTTCGTAATCCCTAGCCTCTTTTCTGATTAAAGCAGTTCTCGCTTTTTCCAGTTCCTCTTCATTATAATTCGCTTTGTACTCCTCGATTACTTCCTTAAAGGTAGCGACTGATTGTGGAGTTGTATTCGTTTTTACACTAGAATACGCCGCAAATGGAGCCTTTTGAGTGCTTGAGCTAATATTGGAATAAGCGCCATAAGTATAACCCTTTTCTTCTCTTAATACTTGGAATAACTTTCCTCCGGAATTTCCGCCTAATCCATAATTAGCTACTGAAAGAGGGTAATAATCAGGATGATTTCTTTCCACAGCCAATCTTTGCATTCTGATTACAGACTGCTTAGCATTTGGGAAATTGGCAAAGTAAATTTTACCTTCTTCATCTACACCCTTCATTTCATAATCAGGAAATACCACTTCTTTTGATTCCCATTTTTCATTCAAGCCTGATAAAGCCTTTTCAACTTGATTCTCCGATACACTTCCTGCAATCTGCAAGCTAGCAACACTAGGCGAGAAATATTTTTCATAATATCCCTTTAAATCATCAAGACTGATGGATTCTACAGACTCTAAAGTACCGCTTAAAGGTTTTGCAAAAATATGATCTTCACCATAGGTGATTTTGTTGGCTACAGAACTTGCAATCGCATTAGGATTAGCATTTCTTTGTTTGATATTGTTGATTTGCGCATTCTTAAGCCTATCAAACTCTTCTGTATCCCAACGAGGCTCCAAAATCATTTCCTCTACAATGGCCATTGTTTCCTCGAAATAACGAGCAAGACAGTTACCGTAGATGACAATTTCCTCATTACCTGTGTACATGCCAATGTTGGCTCCTAGCTGGCCAATTGCATCCTCCAATTCTTCAGGAGTTTTGTTTTTAGTACCTTCTTGCATGATATCGGTTACTAAATTAGCAATACCTGGCTTGTTAGGATCATCCAATAACCCACCACCTTTTAGCCTAATACTGAAATTAACCAATGGCAATTCATCATTTTGAATACCCAATACTTCAATTCCATTAGCCAATTTTGTCTCGTAAATAGTAGGAGGAGTAATTAATGGCATTTCACCCAACTCAGGTTGTTTACTTCTATCGATTTCACTCGGAGTTTTTTCATATTCAGCATCTTGATCTAAATCAGCCATGGTGGACTCATCCATAGGCTTTACTTCTTCGATTTTAACAGTTGCTTTTTCTGAACCTTCTACTATTAATTCCAACTGCCCTTGAGGCACAAAACTAGTGATAACAGCAGGCTTCCCTTTGATGTATTGATTATAAACGCGCATTACGTCTTCTTTCTCTACAGCTAAAATATTATCGATAGCTTCTGTAATATAACCCGGGTCTCCTTTAAATTCATTATAAGTGCTTAACTGAAATGCTTTTCCTAAAATACTGGAAATACCGTTGTAGAAATTTGTTTCCTGACTTGCTTTAATTCTTTGCAAATCTTTTTCAGAAAAGCCTTCTTTTTCGAATTCATCCATAGCTGCTTGAACTGCCGCATACACAGAATCTAAATCAATACCATCTTTTGCACGGATTCCAATATTAAATTCACCCGCTAATTCACTTGAATTATTGTAAGCGAAAACACTTGGCGCATACTCAGTTTCTTCCACTAATTTTTTATACAAAACTGCTCTTTTACCTTGGCTTAAGATTTCTGCTAATGCTGATAAGGCCCAAGAATCTGGGTGATATTGCTCTACGGTAGGAAATACTATTCTTAAATCAGGGACTTTAGCATAATCATCTTCATGAAATAGCTTTTTAGTTTCCTCTAAGGTTACAGGCTTAGGAGACATTACTTCGTCATTTCCTCTTGATTCAATTTCACCAAAGTATTTTTCGATCCACGCCTTTACTTGCTCTTTATCATAATCACCAGCCACAACTAGCGTTGCGTTATTGGGACCATACCAATTGTTGTAAAACTCTTTTACATCACCCAAGGTAGCGGCTTGTAAATCCTCCAATTCACCAATTACCTCCCAATTATAAGGGTGCCCTTCGGGATATAAAGCATTTTTAATCACATAACTTCTATGTCCATAAGGCTGATTATCTACTCTTTGTCTTTTTTCATTTTGAACAACTGGCTTTTCACCTTCCAAATCCCCTTTTGTGATAGCATTAATGAAAAATCCCATTCTATCAGATTCCATCCAAAGGATTCTTTCCAATGCATCCTTAGGAACAACCTCATAATATACTGTTCTATCAGAGGTAGTAAAACCATTGAAGGTACCTCCTAAATCATTGATGTTTTTGAAAAATGCTCCTTCTTCAACATTCTCTGATTTTTGAAATAACATATGTTCAAAGAAGTGGGCAAAACCTGTTCTTCCTGGCTTTTCACGGCTGGAACCCACATGCATTTGGATGGCTACTGCTGCAATGGGATCAGATTTATCCTCGTGAAGCACCACCTCCAATCCATTTGGAAGTACATATTTTTCATAATCAATGGACAATTCTGCTTTATTGTCCGAATTTTCGCTTGGTTGACAAGCGGCCATTATACCCATAAACAGGACTAATGACCATGCTGATAATTTTCTCATATTTGTTTAGTTTTAACCTAGATAGTAAATAGGATATTTTAACGCAGGAAAGCGAATATTAAGTATATCAACGGAAAAGAAAACGGTTAAATGGTACACGCATTTACTTTTGTTAATATTCACTATAGATCATATTAATTTAATGATAGATATGAAAAAAAAGCAGATGAGCTATAAATATTTAAAACTAATCTTAACACCGCCAATAGTTTAAGGCTTAGCTATTTTTTTAATTTCAATTAATGGATGGTCTTCGGCTAAATTAGAAAAAATCTTTTCCGCACATTCATAACCAATCTTATATATCTCTTGGGCTTTTGAAAGAGAGAATACCTTATAAGGAGAAAGCGCTTGAGGTTCAATAAATATATCACACAATTTTGCCTGCTCTTTAGTTTGATAATTAATAATCATCAACATTGTGCGTTCCAAAACTTCCTTCATATTTCCATTTTGGTTTGAATGCCCAACGGGATTAACATTTACTCCTATGGTAAAATCAACATGAGATTTTAAAACATTGACTGGTAAATTATTCGTGATTCCGCCATCCACATAAGACTCATTACCTATAATTATTGGTTTGAAAATAACGGGGATGCTGGCAGAGGCCAAAAGTGGTTTAATCAATTCTCCTGAATCAAAATTCACATTTTCACCTTTATTAAAGTTGGTGGTGGCAATTACCAAAGGAATTTTAAAGTCTTCAAAGGAGTTTTCAGGGAAATATTCTTTAAGAATATCTGATATTTTCTCCAAATTCACCAAGCCAGACCAAGACATAGCTGGCCTAAAGAATTTCAGGAAATTTATATCTGAAATGATTTCCATGGTTCTTTTGGGCTCGTAACCTGCCGCTAAAAATGCTCCCGCTATGGCACCGGCACTAGTCCCGGATATCATATAGGGACGAATATTTTGCTCATATAAGTATTGGGCAATACCCAAATGGGCAAATCCTCTTGCCCCGCCCCCGGAAAGTGCCAATCCTATTTTCATTTTATAATACTTCAGATAACTTAAATGTTTGATCTAAGCGCACCCCTTTTTCAGTATGCTTCACAGTACAACATTCGTTTTGTGCATCATGTTCTAAAAAGATGATATAATTATGATCTGCCGCCTCATTTAAGAATTTTTCTTTTTCATCTAAAGTTATCAGTGGCCTAACATCATAGCCCATAACGTAGGGCAAAGGAATATGACCAACAGAAGGCAATAAATCTGCCGCAAAAACGATGGTTTTATCTTTATATTTAATCTTAGGAACCATTTGTTTATCGGTGTGGCCATCGGCATACAAAATATCGAATTGAGAAAAAGGAGAAGGCTTTCCTTTATCTGCAAAATTCAAATGACCACTTTCTTGCATCGGCATAATATTTTCCTTCAAAAAACTTGCCTTTTCCCTTGCATTAGGTTCAGTAGCCCACATCCAATGATCTTGGTTACTCCAATACTTGGCATTTTTAAACTCAATATCCAATTTAGTATGCTCATCATCTTGCCATTTCACACCACCACCGCAATGGTCAAAATGTAAATGGGTTAAAAACATATCCGTTACATCATCTTTTGAAAAGCCTGCTTTTTTCAAGGATCCATCCAAGCTTGCATCTCCATGTAAGTAGAAGTGACTGAAGAATTTTTCACTTTGCTTATCTCCTATTCCGTTGTCGATGAGAATCAATTGATTTCCATCTTCTATGGCTAGGCATCTCATTGCCCAGGTACACATATTATTTTCGTCAGCCGGAGTAGTTCTTGACCATAAAGATTTAGGAACTACACCAAACATAGCCCCGCCATCCAACTTAAAAAAACCAGTTTCTATTATATGTAAATTCATAATTTGTTTATTTATAATTTCATTTTAAAAATGACTTATAATATCCAATTTAAAGCCTATTTCAATAAATTGTGAACTAGGCTAGCAAAAGTCACCTTCTTTGACTGAGTTGTGGAGACACAGGTCATAGCTGTATTTCATTAAAGTTTGAAGATATAAAAAAAATGGCTTTTAAAAATGCGAAAAGCTACATTCTTAAAAGCCATTTTTTCATTGGAAAAGGAAAAATTATTTTACAACTCCCATTCCATTGAACTTATCAATTCTCTCTTCAATTCGTTTTTCAACTGATTTTTTATCGAGTGCCTTGAAGTTTTTTAAGATCGTCTTTTTTACTTCATCAGCCACAGCTTTCAAATTGGTATGCGCACCACCTAAAGGTTCTGGAATGATGCCATCAATCAATTTATTTTTTAACATATCAGGAGCCGTTAATTTTAAGGCTTCCGCTGCTTGTTCTTTGTAATCCCAGCTTCTCCATAAAATAGAAGAACATGATTCTGGAGAGATTACGCTGTACCAGGTGTTTTCTAACATCAAGACTTTGTCTCCTATTGCAATACCTAAAGCACCACCAGAAGCACCTTCACCAATAATGATACAAATCACCGGAACCTTCAGCATGAACATCTCTTTCAAGTTTCTGGCAATGGCTTCCCCTTGACCTCTTTCTTCGGCCTCCAATCCAGGAAAAGCACCGGGAGTATCAATGAAAGTCACGATGGGCTTATTAAACTTCTCTGCCATTTTCATCAACCTCAAAGCTTTTCTATAGCCTTCAGGATTCGCCATTCCGAAATTACGGATTTGGCGCTGTTTGGTATTTCTACCCTTTTGCTGACCGATAAACATAAAGGTTTGTCCATCAACATTGCCAAAGCCACCTACCATGGCTTTATCATCTTTTACTGTTCTATCACCATGTAACTCTACAAAGTCGTCAGTGATTTCATAAATATAATCCAATGTATAAGGTCTGTCGGGATGACGGGACAGCTGCACTCTTTGCCATCGGGTTAGATTTTGAAAAGTCTCTTTCTTTAAGGACACAATTTTATCTTCAAGTTTTTTGATGGCATCTGATATATCAACATCGCTTTCTTCAGCAAGTGATTTCATTCCCGCCAATTTATTTTCTAATTCAACTATAGGTTGTTCGAATTCCAAAAGCATTATTTTAGTGTTTAATCAAATGTAAAATTAATATTTATTCTGGAAGCTTCATGAAATTTAATCAATTTCCCTTCATCTTTCCAAAAGAACAAAGATAATAACAAAGAAGGAATACCAACTGAAAAGAATGTAAACAAAAAAAGCCCACTTAAAAAGTGAGTTTTTAGCTCAGAGATTAACAATGCTAAATTTTAACCACGACTTGTCCAGTATTTTATGGAATAGAAAAAGGAGAAAACAAAAAAATTAAATTTAATAAAAGTAAGATTATTGTTATCAAGTATAAAAGTATTTAAATATGTAAAGCGAACGATTGAAAGCGCCATCTATAAATCTAAGCTAACTTTTTCATACTTTTTACTCGCTCAAAATGTTTTCCTCTATATAATAATTTAATAAATTGTAATGATGATCATTCAATATCAATGAAGGACAATATCGTGGGTCTTCTTCAGCACTTTGTTGAAAGCTATGAACATTGATTCCGGTATGCATCTGTTTTACGGTAATTTTCCAATTATTAGCTTCGAACCTATCAATCAATTTCTCTAGTTTCCTAGTGGAAGAATGAAAACCTGTGCAATATTCCGCAACAAGTGTTACATTGAATTGGCTAGCAACATCTTTAATTTCTTGAAGAATTTTCTCGTAAACAGCAGATGATTTTTCATTATTATTCAAATCATCATAATTTCCATATAATTCAAAAAATTTCTCTCCGTAATCAATAATGTAGTAGCGCTTTTTGTCAGAAAAATTTTCTCTAACGTATGTAGTTTTACCTGTGAAAGGCAAACCTAATATAAAGTGAATTTTATTTTTGGTTAATTTATTCATTACATTGTTTTTATAAAGGTTAATGCTCGAGCATCTCATATTAAAGAACTAGCCCGATCATTTGGACATTTCTTTGTGTCCTAAGTTTGTAACAGCGATTAAATTCACTGCATGATGAATTTTCAGCTAATACCATGGAATTGTGTTAGAAATTATATTTGGGTAGTGATTGCGTAATCAAATCATTACAAAATCAATCGAATTTTCAATTCAATGCACCTATTAATTCTGAAAATTGCGTGCAAAAGAATTTAAATATTTAAAGGAAATAATGGATAGGCGGTGGATTATCCACTTTGGAATAACCGATAGCTAAGCTACTTTGGTAATTGTCAAAAATTGCTTCTAATTCGGAAAGTAATTTTATTGAATTTAATACTAATTTAGGACTAGGGAAAAATAAATCTAGGGTAATATTATTTTGACTCTTATGATCTTCAGGATCATGATCATCAAATTCTTGAATTGCATTTTCAAATCCTAGGACTTTCTCTACCAAAATTTCTACAATGCTCTCCTGTTCATTATAGGATAAATCTTCAGGAATATGGTTAGCCTTTGGGTCATCAGCATCTATGCTAATATTAAGCATATAAAAGCCTAACAATCCCCAAAAGATTTGAATATATATACTATTTCGTATTGAGCTTAACACAATTCAAAATTAATAGACTTTTATGGTTTATGTTATATTCCGGGCAATAATTTGATATTTTTAATCACATCAGAGCGAATCATGGCTCAACAGAAAAGCACTTTAATCATTTTTAGATTAATTTTATAAAAGATGTAATCAAAATGCCAATCAAGACTCTCGCTTTCAGGTACTTTCTTTCTGATCATTCAATACCATCAATCCAACGAACTCCAAATTTGTAAAATCTATCCTTATCCCGGATAATCATATAGATATTTTGAAATATGCTATTGATACTGGTATCAACATAAATGATACCATTTGCTTTATCAACTTCACATTTCATTATTTCCTTTTCTTTTTGACGAAGTTCTATCACCGACTGAAAATCAATATCAGCTATTTTAGCCTCATTTATTTCTTTAATATCTGTCGTTCTAATAAATACCTCGCTACTATCCTCTAGATAAATAAAAGTCTCAGGTTGACTAAAAGAATTGATCGTTTTTGTGCTATTGCTTAAGTTTAACTGAATAAACACTTCTTTGGGTCTATCACATTTTTGAGCATAGGATGCAATGGTTAAAAAATTGAATAGAAGGATTAAGCAATATTTCATGGTAATGGATTGTAGGTCTATTCTACAATGTAAAACAATTATAAACAAGAAACTAGGAAATTAATTGAAGGGCTTAAAAATGGTTTGGACAGCCTGTCCCGGCAATCGGGAGTACTTGGACTCGCGACCTTCCCGAGAAAGTCGGGACAGGCATTCCCCCAAAGGGATCCCTATGGGATAACCAACTGAACTACCTTTATTTTTAACTAGCCATTAAAAAGCGTACATAAAAAAAGCCCTTAGAATCTAATCTAAGGGCTTTAAAGCGGTCTGGACGAGACTCGAACTCGCGACCTCCTGCGTGACAGGCAGGCATTCTAACCAACTGAACTACCAGACCAAAATTTCAAATGTGTCTCGTTTTTATTTATGTCTGGACGAGACTCCAACTGGCGACCTTCCCGATGAAGTCGGGACTTTCTAACCAACTGAACTACCAGACCAAAATGTGTTTTACTTACCGTCTTTCCGATAAGGTGATGCAAATGTAGGCGCATAATTTTTAATTGCAAAACCTTCGGGTAAAATAATTTAAAAATATTTACAAAAAATCAGGCTATAAACAAAGATAAGGTTGAATATCAGTTCTTTAGTTGGTGGAAAATAATTTGAAAAAAATCTTATATCCTGATCTAAACTATCAGTACACTCTGGCGTAATGCCGAGGTATAAAGCCATCTTAAGTCAAATGTAGAAAACCTTTGATTGCTTTACCCTAAAGCTGTTCTGCATGAATGACGCAAGAATATTTCGCCCCTTCAGGGCTTGGTTATCTTGCTTTGACTTTTCCGTAGGGCTTCACCCTACGTTATAATATGAAAGCCCTTCAGGCTTAAAGCAATCTGCAAGATTGTAGAGATATCGTTCTACCATTGGATAGTAGTTGTCTTTGGATTTCTTAAGTATAATTGTCCGCTATACCGCTATAACGGGACCTCCCGCTTAGATTAGTCCTGAAAGGACGTCATATCCAAACACAGGGTGAAGCCCTGTGTGCAGCCAAACTCCTCCACAGCCCTGAAAGGGCGAAATATCTGCTGCTATTATTCCATAATTACAATACGGAATAATCTTCCCTTACTTAGGAATCGTGACTATTTCAAATATCCAATTTTTTTCAGTCTTATACTTCTTATGAAAATTAGGCTTTTGTAATCCAGCATAAATCAATCCTAGTGCAGGTATAGTTAAATAAAAGGCATTCGGATCCACCAATACACCTAAGGCCACCCCCATAGTAGCGGTAACAAAACCACCATATACAAATACAAAAGTGGTAAGGATGGAAGAAAAAGCTGGATGACGTTTCAAATATTTGATGTCTGCTAATGGTATAAATACATCCTTAATTATTATTGCATCCTGCGCTACAGTATAACGGCCTGAAAACTTAACATCATCCACTGTTTTAATGATAATTCTCTTATTTTCTTTAATCAACACTTCTTTTTGACTATCCTGTTTCGTAATTCTAATGGCTTTTTGCTCTTGGGCGTATAAAACATTCACAAAGAATATACTGATCAATAGAATGATTGCTGTTTTCATAATTTAATTGGGTTCATTAGTTTTAAAGTTGGCAATTCTTTGATAGAAACAAGCAAGAACATTATCTCGGAGCACTCTTAATTCATCGGCTTTGCTATTATTACACTTATGAAAAGTAATTCCGGGCTTATGTCAGACTTTGCCAAAGTCGGACATTAATCAGCAAGAAGAAACAACAATGTCTGACTTGAAAAATGTCCGACATTTCTGTAAGGAAAAAAGGAATAATCTTCCCTTACTCAGGAATTGTGACGATCTCAAACATCCAATTTTTTTCTACCCTATACTTTTTATGAAAATTAGGTTTTTGTAATCCAGCATAAATCAATCCCAAAGCAGGTATAGTCAAATAAAAAGCATTCGGATCCACAAATACACCTAAGGCCACCCCCATAGTAGCGGTAACAAAACCACCATATACAAATACAAAAGTGGTAAGGATGGAAGAAAAAGCTGGATGACGTTTCAAATATTTAATGTCTGTTACTGGAATTAATACATCATTTATTACAATTTCATTCTGCAATACGCTATATCGGCCCGAAAACTTAACATCATCCACTGTTTCAATAATTATTCTCTTATTTTCTTTAATAAGGATTTCTCTTTGAGAATCCTCTTTAGTAATTCTAATGGCTTTTTGCTCTTGAGCAGATAAAATATTGGCAAATAATATACCGAGAAGGAGGATGATTGCTTTTTTCATAATTTAATTTGGTTCATTAATTTTAAAAGTAGGGAATTTTTGATAGAATAGCCTACTATTCTAGTTCGAAGTATTATTGCAAGTGCAGAGAAGTAATCTCAAGCTATTACCTTGCTCTTAAAACCTTCCCTATCGCTAAACCTATTGGTTTAAATTCCTCTGCCGTAAATTCATCTGTTTTGGCGTTGTTGCACCAATTCAAAAGGTAAATCCCGTGCTTATGTCAGACTTTGCAAAAGTCGGACATTAATTAGCTAGAAAAAACGGCAATGTCTGACATAAAAATGTCCATAATTGATTTATTGTAGTTTTGTATATTTAGATTCTGATTTAGAACCAAAGAATTCTATGAAGTTTGAAACAATTATTAAAAATTTAAAAGAGAATGCAGCCCCGATCATAAAAGCTAAATCTTTTAAGCCCTCCCCTGGAGTTTACGCCTTCTTTTTCAAAGGAACTAAGTTTCCTATTTCTAACTACTCTCCAAGCAAAACAGAAATAATCTATCTAGGTAAAACTCAAAGTTCAGGGATAAGCCGAGTATTAAATACACATTTTGGAACAGGGAAAACAGGTAGCTCTACTGTAAGAAGAACTTTAGGTGCATTATTAAGAGAAGAACTTAATTTGATTCCAATTCCTAGAAATAATTCCGACAAAATTAAAAACAGGCTCTCTTTTAAATTCGATGATTCATCTGAACAGAAATTAACTGAATGGATGGAGAAACACCTTTTAATTTCTTTTCATCCACTGGAAATTAGTGATGTACCTAAAATTGAAAAAGACTTAATCAATCAACTTAAGCCTGTTTTAAATATTGAGGGAAATAGTTACGGCCAATTTTACATTTACTTGAAAAGTATAAGAAAAGATTGCAGTTATATAGCTCTAAATAATATTAGTAAGGTAAAAAAAATAGAAACAGAAAAAATTCCAACTTTTTTATACTCAATAAATGAAAATGAAAGTAGTGAATTTTTTGGCTGTATTGTAACTGCTTTTAAATGGTTTTTAATATTATCAGTTTTGTTAGCCATACTAATAACATTGATTGACAATTGACAAAAAACTAATTTAATGTAATAAAAACTGTTAATTGATTTGATTGGTTTAAATCCTAGATATTAAATCCTTACCTATCGGTTTAATTTCCTCTGCTGTGAATTCATCGGTTTTGACGTTTTTGTGCCAGTATTAGGCATATATACAATAACTATTTATAAATTATATCTTTAGCCTCTTTTTCAGACATTTGACCAGAATTCACTAGATGACTTATTACATCTATTTTTCTTGCATGTGCTTCTTTTGGTAAAATCAGAAAACGATAGCCCTTCGAAAAATCTGCTCCAACTGTTTTTATGTTAAGACCAACTCTAGGAGCTGATATTATCTCTTCCTTATGGTGCTTATAAAATTCTAATCCAAAGTACAGATTGCTAAGATTTATACTTCCAAAATTTTCAAAAATATGGGTAATTACATTTAATGGACCAGCTATAAATTGATTTGGTAGATGTAATTGTTGGATCGCCTGAATTAAAATACCACCATACTCATTTTCCTTTCCAAAAGTGATGTCCAATCCACTTCCATGAAAATACCATTCTCCTATAGTTAATTGTCTTTTGTGTTTATGTGCAGCTTTATCATTATTCATTTCATTTTGATAATAAAACTCTACAGAACATATTCGATAAGTTTTTTCATTTACACGTAGAATAGATTGGTTCAGGAATAGATTAGCAATTCTTTCAAAGTCTACTAATGGATTCTCTGGATTTTCAATATATAGATTTTCAATAATATTCATGGTTTTAACAATGAAGTAATTAGGTAAATGTAAATTGATCCCCTAATAAATCGATTGGCTCTGATAGTCTCCAGGACGAATAAACATCATACACCCTATGATAATAATGGCTTCCATTCACTTGCTTATAATAGATGCGAATATCTTTTGATAGCTTATCTGTTCCTACTTCAAAAGGCCCAATCACGTCATTTTCTAAATAGTGATCATCATTAGTAGAAGTTCCATTTTTATCAACAAAAGAGTAATTTTCTGATGTTCTAATTTCTTGAAAATATATCTCACCAAGAAGGACTTTTAAATCAAAGCGAATGAGAATATCTGACCTTTCAAAATTGATTATTTCCAGTTGAGGAATTACTTTTTCTCGGTTTATAATTTTAGTTAAACTTACCAATTCATTATGTGCCTTGGCACTTGATTCTAATTGTTTTCGATTCTCACGCAATTCTTCCCTTTGCAATCGTAATTCTTGAGTTTGGAGAAGAGAAGTGTATATCAATAAAGAGAAAGCTAAGGCTGAGAACAGTGCATTAACCATTCCAAAGCTATCACCAATCTCTCCTGGCCTCTCCATATAGAATAAAACGATAAATGTTATTGCCCACACAGCTATAACTCCGATCAAAGTAATTACTAAGATTAGACCTGTCTTTAATTCACCTTTTTCATTTCTAAATAAACTCATTATTACTTTAATTATTCCATTCAAAGAGCCATTGCAACTTTTGATCGTCATCAAATTCTCCGAATTCTTTTTCACTTTTTGAATAACCCTTAAAACGCTTTACCTCCTCAATCTTTTTTAGAAAATAAGACTTTGGATCAGGCCCTAACTGCTCGGTTAAGTTGAAAGGCAAGTTCTTAAGAATAGCATAATCCAATAAGTAACTTTGTTCTCCTTTTGATTTACTATCTTTCCACCATTTATCTTCCTCTATCCAAATTATATTAAAAAACATTATCGCTTGTTCATGATTTGATAATTGACCTCTCAACATTTTAAGGTAACCATACTTTTGCCGCCATTCTAACCAATCTGTTCGAACTACAAATTTGATCATATGATAAAGATGTCTGTAAAGATGACCTAATTTAGAAACATGACCATCAAAAGGATAATAATCAGGTTCAAAAGTTTTGGTATGTTTACCATTATGATTATAGGTGTATTTTTCAACTATCCTCTTCTTACACTTTAGAAATTTCTTTTGATATCTGGTTAATTTGCTGCTTAATATTTCAGACACTTTAAAGTATTGATTTCCCATTTCATTATTGCATTGCTTACTCTCATAATCAATCCCGAAAAACATATGGTGGTAGGCAATTTTGATATACTTCTCATGCTTTTTCTTTTCTTTATCCTTTATTTGATCAACGAGCTTATATTTCTTATCAATTTTTTTGAGTACACTATATATAAATCTTAATTCTTCAAACATCTTTACAAAGGCTTTCCTGCCTTTGTGTTTATTAGCAATTTCAATAGAATTAACGTTATCTATATGGATTCTCAGCATCTCATAAAACTTATTTTCAAAACGTTCAATTTTTGTATCATTTCTAATTTGCTGATTGGCTTTAAATTGCACCCAAAAAGCCATAAATGTTATAAATGCAGCTAATAGTGCTACAAATGGTCCCATTATAACACCAAACGTGTCCCCCATTTGAGCTGTCCATTTATTTATTAATATTGGATAGTAGCTTTCTTCCGTTAGCCATTTAGGTAAAAAAAGTATAAAGATTGAAAGTGAAATAAAAATTAAAAATGACTTCCAAGGTCTTTCTTTCAACCAACCTGAAATTTCAAAAAATATTTTTTTCATAACTTTATAATAAATTTAAGCCCTCATCCCCTCCACAAAAACCTGCACAAACTCTTTCATTTTAGCGATGATTCTCTCTCCTATGCTTCGGGCTTGCAGTACGCTGGGTCTGTTGTCCAAGCATTCAAATACTTCGTCTCGCAAGGGTTCTCTTTCATTAAAAATATAGGCATCCACTAAATTTTGGAATTGCTTTCTATCGAGCTTTTCTTCCTCACATAATTGGTTCAATGCCTGAATTTTTTCCTTTTCCCAGAAATCATAAAATTCATCCGCTATTTTATCGGTATCTGCTATTTTGGGGAGGTGCTCATCAATAAATTTTTCTATAAGTTCTCGTTTTGAACGTAACTCTACTTCCCCTGCCAACATATCAATGATTTGTTTCTTTTGAGCTAGGGCATCTTTCTCTTTCCCTTGCTTCATTTGAGCAATCAGCTTCAAAATGTAATCCACATTGATTTCATCACGATGGATCAACTCCAATTCAAAATCAACATCTTGAAGAATGGAGCTTTTTTCCTTTTGACTATTGAAGCGCACCTGATCGTAAAGGTCCAGGTATTTACTTTTATATTTCTCAAAATTCTGCTCGCTAAGTGGTAGATCATCCCATTCAAAATCGGTATAGGAAGTCAATACATTCTTTACCCTTAAAAGCTTTCTAAAGGCTTGCATAAACTCCATTTGCTTACTTTCAGAAGTCAATCCATCCACACTACTGATAGTTGGAGCTGCTTTTAATAAATCTGCAAAAGCATTGGAAAATTGTTGTAAGATCTCTTCATAAGGCGGTAAAATAATCTCTTCCTTGGCTTCTTTATTGGAAAATAAGGTGATCGCCTCATCTGTAGCCTTTTTTAGGTTTCTGAAGACTAAAATATTACCCTGTGATTTTGTTTCATTAATGATTCGATTGGTTCTTGAATAAGCCTGAATCAATCCATGATACTGCAAATTCTTATCGACATATAGGGTATTGACCATCTTGGCATCAAAACCCGTCAAAAACATATTGACCACTAAAAGAATATCTAATCGATCTTTTTGTTGAAAGCCTTTCTTCTCTCTTTTCTTTAAGCGATTGCTAATATCCTTAAAATAGTTTTCGAATTTTTTACTATCCTTAGTCGTATAATTGGTCTGATAAAGCTGATTATAATCCTGAATAAATGATTCTAATTTATCTCTGGTATGGCTAGATTGATACGCTATATCTGGTTCAGCTGCTATGCTTAGTCCATCAGTGGGTTCCTCTGCTGGAAGCATGCCATCCGCCTCCTCCGATTCTTCATTTTGACCGTAAGTGAAAATAGTCGCTATCCGTAAATCATGCTTTCCCTCCTCTTTCTTTTTGCGAAAGAATTCATAATACTTGATGAGATTTTCAATACTACTCGTTGCAAAAATTGCAGAAAAAGCTCGGTTATGCGTTTTTACATCATGGTAGTCAATAATGTAATCGACTATTTTCTCCAGCCTTTCAGGAGCATTGATCACTTCTGTTTTATCAATATCCTCTACCTCTATATCAATTAAGGTATTCCCTTTTTGCTTATAACGACCAATATATTCAATGCTAAATTTCAATACGTTCTGGTCGCTAATCGCATTGGTAATCACATATTTATGCAAGCACTCATCAAATAAGTCTTTGGTGGTTCGTTTGCCCAATTCATTTTTGGCAGCATTATCTGCAAAAATAGGTGTTCCGGTGAAGCCAAATAATTGGCTATTACTAAAATACTCTGTTATCCGGCCATGGGTTTCTCCAAACTGACTTCTATGGCATTCATCAAATATGAAAACAATTTTCTCATTTTTCAGTGAGCGCAACTTTTGCTCATACTTTTTATTCTTGATGGCGTTATTCAGCTTTTGAATAGTGGTTACTACCAACTTATCTTCTTTCACCAATTGATTGACTAAGGTGCTGGTACTGCTAGATTGGTCAACACTCTTCGCTTTGAAGTTATTAAACTCCTTCATGGTTTGGTCGTCCAAATCTTTTCTGTCCACCACAAATACCACCTTATAGACTTCCGGCATATCCATAATAATCTGGCTTGCCTTAAAAGAGGTTAAGGTTTTACCTGAACCGGTGGTATGCCAGATATAGCCGTTCTTTACACTATTTTTGACGTGTTGAATGATGGCCTCAGTAGCATAATATTGATAAGGCCTCAGCACCATGATGACCCTATCCGTACTCAATACTATATATTGAGCAATCATTTTCCCTAATTGATGAGGGTTCAGAAAGCCATTGGCGAATTGCTCTAATTTGTGGATGTTAACATTTCGCTCATCGGCCCAAAAGAAGGTTTGCTTGAAGGATTGAAGCTCATTATTCGCCAGGTATTTGGTATTGACGCCATTACTGATGATAAATAATTGAACATATTGAAAAAGGCCGTTATTACTCCAAAAAGATTGTTTTTGATACCGATTGATTTGATTGAAGGCTTCCTTCATTTCAAGCCCTATTCTTTTCAATTCAATTTGGACTAAGGGTAGCCCATTGACTAGTAGCGTTACATCATAGCGGTTTTTATAAGTCCCTGCTTGACTTACTTGATTGGTAACCTGATATAAATTTCTAGACCAATTTTCACTATCAAAAAACTGGATGTATTCCGTACTGCCATCTTCTTTGGTGAGTTGAAAGCGATCTCTTAGGGTTTTGGCTTTTTCAAAAACGGTTCCTTTGGCCAGATGATTGAGAATACTGGCAAACTCCTTCAGTGAAAGCTGACAATCATTAAATGCTTCTAATTGCTTCTTTAAGTTGGATTCTAATTGAATTCCATCTGATACCCTAACACGCTCATAACCAAGCGAGGCAAGCTGTTGGATTAGATTTTCTTCTAGTTGTGCTTCTGGTTGAGTAGGCATAGTACGGTTTGAATATAGAGGAAATTTTAAAGAATTATATCGTCCTTTAGGGTTTTTCGATGAATGGACGGGTTTTTTGCTACATTTAGGATGCATTAGGCAATTACATTGTTTTTCATCTTTAGAATTGCTTCGTCCTCGCAGTTACAATCTTAACCTACACAAACATCTTTTGCAATAAACCTTTTTTAAAGCGTTGGGCTTGCTCAATTTGCTGCTCGACTTTAGTCACTTTCTCATCCAAAGCAGATAAGAAATTAGCGATTTTTTGTTGTTCTAATTCTGTAGGGATAAAGAATTTAATCCTTTTCAATTCATTATAAGACAGCACCGTTTGAGAAGTTCCAACACTATGCCTTCCAACATGATTCTGTGAAAAATTAAGTAGGCTTACAATGAAATAAGAGTTTCCTGAAATTGACTTAAATACAGGGTAATAAGTGCTAATTATTCCTGTTTTACCAGTGGAATTTAGATTAAAAGTAAACTTTCTATTATCACTTCTTGACCTATAGGTGATATATTCTTGGGGAATAATATTGAATCCTAAATTACTTCTATATGTCAATCTATTTTCACCGTAATATTCACTTTGCAGCAATAATCCAGCATTAGAGGATGTTAAAACTGGAAATTGATTTTCCTTGTCTGACTTCTTTTTAAATTCAGTAATTTCATCCCCTAACTTCTTCTCCTCCCATTCCGGAAAGTCATTACCCTGCTCATCTTTAAAGCGAATTTCCGGAGCTTGTCCGACTCCTGGCGGAAAAAGCCTTTGCATCATGCCCTTTTTGTATTGGGCCAAAAGCTCCTTTTTGCGCTGCAGCTGCTGTATTTTCTGATCTACCGCACTTAAGAAATCGGCTATCTTTTGTTGTTCGGGGAGGGAAGGAATAGAAAAAGTAGATGTTGAAATGTACTCCCAGTCAGCTCTCGGCATTTTTGAGCCAGATGTCACAAGTGTGGACTTATAAAATCTATATGTCTGTATTAGATAATAAACAAATTCGTTAGTAGAATTCTTTCCATTTAATACCCAAATCTCAGATGAACAAACACCGTCAAAATTTGCAATGAGATATTTCTTCAATTTTGGTCTAAGTTTTCCTAATAGCACATCCCCTTTATAAAATTTGTTCTTGATGCTACTTTGATCTTCAGAATTAAAAACTTCTAAAAGAATACCCTTTTCTTTTTGAATGCTTTCCAATTCAATACATGGTAAAGCCTCTGTTGTTTTTTTAGGATCAAACTTCTCTTTTCGTTTTTTAACCATTGAATTAAAATCACGAACTGCCCATTGTTCCTCAAACTCCTTAAACCTTAATTCAGGCACCATTTTTTCCTCTTTATTCATCACTTCACTCATCTTAAAAAGGGCTTTCAATGCCTAATTCTTTACAATAGTTGGCTATGCTTTGGTCGGTGCTTTGCATCTCTTTTTCTAAGCTTTTCAGCTCTTGGGCTACCGCTTGTATGTCCACCGGCTCTTCCTCTTCAAAGGTATCTACATAGCGCGGTATGTTCAGGTTATAGTCGTTCTCGGCTATTTCTTCCAGTGGGGCTACATGGCTGTATTTGTCTTCGGCTGTGCGCTCACGGTAGGTGGTGATCAGCTTTGCAATGTCTTCTTCTCTTAAATAATTCTGGGTTTTAATCTTTTCAAAATGCTGGCTCGCATCTATAAATAAGACATTGTCTTGGTCTTTGCGCTGTTTCTTCAACACTAAAATACAAGTCGGAATACTGGTACCGTAAAAGATATTAGCCGGCAAGCCTATTACGGCATCTAAATAATTTTTTTCTCTGATCAGGTATTCCCTGATATGACCTTCAGCTGCACCTCTGAACAAAACGCCATGCGGCAATACACACGCCATAGTGCCATCATCCGCTAATTGGTGCACCATGTGTTGCACAAAGGCGAAGTCGGCCTTGCTACTGGGCGCCAACTTCCCATAAGCTGCAAAGCGGTCGTCACTCATAAATAAGTTACTGGCACTCCACTGTGCCGAAAAAGGCGGATTGGCCACGATGGCTTCAAAGCGATCGTCTATATGCTGTGGTTGCTCAAGGGTATTTTCATTTTTAATGTCGAACCTGCGGTAATGCACATCATGCATGATCATATTCATGCGGCAAAGGTTAAAAGTGGTAGGGTTCATCTCCTGTCCGTAAAACTTATTCACTTCTTTTACTTCCTTGGCTACGCGCAACAATAAAGAACCCGAACCACAAGTAGGGTCATAAACCGATTTCAGCTTTTCTTTGCCGGTAGTCACGATGCTGGCCAGTACTTTACTCACTTGCTGAGGCGTATAAAATTCACCTGCCTTCTTCCCTGCCCCGCTGGCAAATTTCCCAATCAGGTATTCATAAGCATCGCCCAGCATATCACTTTCGCTGTCTTCTATGTTGAAGTCTATCTCATCAAGGTGTGCCATCACTTTCACAATGAGTTCATTTTTTGCATTTTCTGATTTACCCAATTTAGAGCTGGTCAGGTCTAAATCTTCGAAGAGGTTCCCGAATTCCTCCTCACTTTCCGAGCCCATGGTACTTTGTTCTATGTTTACCAATACTTTGGAAAGATCAGCTAAAATAAACTTGCTTTTACCTTCCGCATTGCCACGCTTAGCCAAGCGACTAAAAAGCTCAGAAGGTTTTAGGAAATAACCCAATGCTTCTAATGCTTCTGCTTTAATGGCTTCCAAATATTCTTGGCCCTGGCTACTTTCCTCATCAATGTCATCATAGCTCAAACCATCGGGTTTTAGGATCGCATTGGCATAGAGGTCCATCTTTTTACTGAGGTATTTGTAGAAGATAAAACCGAGGATGTAATCCCGAAAATCATCGGCATCCATTTTTCCTCTTAAAGTATTGGCAATATTCCAGAGTTGCTGTTCTAAGCGATGTTTTTCTTCGGTCATGGTCTTTGATTAAGCTAAGGATGGTGAAATATCCAATTGCAGGCTCTAATTTAAGGGAAAATGCTTGTTGAAAAAGCTAAAGGAGGATAAAAGTTTGGTAGTAAATATTTCAGCATTATTTAAGGCTCCGTTCAGCTCACTTTTTGTCAATTAGCGCTTTCTTAAATTTTCGCAAAATTGTAAGGAGGATAATCAATCTTTATCATCATTCTTTTGAATTTAAAGAGATATGCAATTACTTCACATAGTCTTGAACAGGATTTAAAAGGATTATAGGATGGACAGGATTTTTAGAAATTGAATTTGATTTACTAATGCTTTAAACCAAATTGAAAAGCTTATTGTCTTAAACAGGATTAAAAGGGATTAGAAGATGGACAAGATTTATAAAAGTAGAATAGATTTACTTATACATAAAGCTAAATTGAAAAGCCTTTACTCTTGAATAGGGGTTAAAAAGATTAAAAGATGGACAGGAATTATAAGAATGAAATAGATTTATTGACCCATAAAATTATTGGATGTGCAATGGAGGTACATAAATCCCTCGGAAACGGTTTTCAAGAAGTGATTTACCAAAGAGCACTTGCAATAGAGTTTTCATTACAGAAAATAGAGTTTCAGAGGGAACTTGAGATGTTATTACATTACAAAGGGGAAAATATCGGGACAAGACGTGTTGATTTTTTTGTAGAAAATCAAGTTATGGTTGAGATTAAAGCGCTAGAAAAATTAGAAGCATTGCAAAAAGCACAAGCAATTAATTACTGTGAAGCATATAATATCGCTGATGGCTTATTAATTAATTTTGGTAGTCAATCCTTACAATTTCATCGGGTTTATAATAGGAAATTAAAATGATAACCGCTCACCTAAAAATCTTGTACATCCCAAAATCAAATAAATCCTGTTTAAGACAATTACCGATTCATGAAAAATAGTTGGATGCTGAGGTTTGAGTACATTTTTTATTAAATTATCTTCTGAATTTAGCTATTTGTAGTTATGCAAAAATTCATCCATTCTGAAATATTACCTAAAGAAATAATCAAGCCTATCAGAAATGAAGCTGATTATGATGCTGCATTAAGCAAAATTGAGAAGCTTATGGATGCAGTTCCCGGAACACCTGAATATGATTTATTAGAAGTCTTAAGTCTTTTGGTAGAAAAATATGAGGATGATCATTATGTTTTCGATTTACCTACCCCAATCGAAGCTATTAAATATGTAATGGAAGAAGAGAATCTTTCACCCACCGATTTAGGAAAAATAGTTGGCGGTAAATCTATGGCTTCCCTTATTTTGAACAAAAAGAGAAAATTAAGCCTAAATATGATCAGAAAATTAAGTCATGAGCTGAAAATTCCTGAGAAGGTATTGGTTCAGGATTATGAGCTTGCTTAAACCTTCAAGTCTAATTGCTTGAAATAGTAAGCATTTTTTCGCATTTAACTTTAGACCCAACATAATTATATGTTTTGAGTCAAATAAACTAAATCACCATTATAAAATTCCATTCATGGCTTCTTCAAATATCGATTAAACTGATTCATTATAAATAAGTGCCCAATGGCCTGAGTATATTTGTAAATTAACCACGGCAATGCAGGAACAAAACGGTGAATAGCAGATATAATATGTTGATTATTCATAACCGATCGGAATTCCAGCCAGCCCATATCACTTCTTTTGCAAAGCACTCCGCCCGTGATGAAAAATAGTCTGCGGTTTTCATCACTGCGGTTTGGCATATAAGTTAATTCTAGAAGAACCATATTGAATAGATGAAAGCGCACAATATCATCTTCCTGCTTTGCAGTTAGTATAAATTTAAAATATCGATCTAACCACTTAGAATAAAGGTCAGCTATAACCTGAGCAGACTTATTATGTGGATTATTGAGTCGCTGAACACTTCTAACGGTATTCCGTTCCTCTTCTTCTTCATAACTTCGCTGTATTTTAGGGTGATCATTATATAAAGCTGTTTCAATGCTATCTTCAATTTTTACTTTTCCTCTCCAGTGGAAAGCTTGAGTTTCGTCTGCTCGCATATCGTGACGCAGACTGTCAATTAATGGAGAAACAAATGTATAGCTTGTGACCGAGAAAAGAGCTACCCACAATTTGGAGAAACCAAGTGTAAAAAAAGGAATTGAGAAAATCATTCTCTTTTTATGAAGCTTTTGGGAGGTAATCTTAAGCATTTTCATGTAAGATGTTTCCTCTGGACCTGCTACCTCTATGGCTTGTCCATACACCTCTTGATTGCCTAAGGACCTTTCGATAAAATTCAATATATCTTTAATATCTACAGGTTCAGATGGGGATTTACACCACTGAGGACAGGCCATCACAGGTAATCTTTTCACCAATTGCTCCACCACCTGAAAGGATGAACCTCCTGGCCCCACCACTATACCCGCTCTGATGGTGGTAAGAGGAATTTTCCTGGAGGCCAATGTTCTTTCGGTTTCGTACCTACTTTTTAAATGCTTGGAATACTGATTGGTTTCTTTTGGTAGAATTCCGCCAATAAAAACGATTTGAATCAAGCCACAAGCTTCAGCTGATCTGGCAAAGTTATCAGCCAATAATAAATCTGTATTTTCGAATGAACTTTGATTCATTCTTGTGCTGGGATTCATGCTATGAACGAGGTATAAGGCATAATCGGCACCGCTAAGTGCCTTAGTGGTACTAGAAAGGGAATATAAATCAGCTTTTCTCCATTCCACAGAAGGATATTGTGTATCCTTCACTTCGCCCCTGCTTAAAGCTATAATATCATATTTCTCATGATACTTGTCTATGAACCACCTGCCAATGAAACCTGTAGCTCCTGCTATAGCAACTCTTTTTTTCATGTATTATTAAGTCATATGAATCGAAATTGTTAGATGATTTTAAAATTATTGTCAATAATAAAGCTAGGGAATTAGAATAAGCATTATTTCATCTTAGCATAAGATTTTGATTGAATGAATGTATTTATCAAGAGCGAATATTTCAATCCCTTAAATCTTTCTCTATTTTTGACGTTAAGCTTTTAAACCTATTACTTCATGAAAAAAGTCATTATTGCAGTCGTTATTTTCATCTTGCTCATCGCTTCAGCTTACTTCTATTTTTTTCATATTCAACCGGTCAAAAAGAACAATCCATTAATGGCGGTACCGGAAGATGCCAGCATGATCTTTCAATTGGAAAACCCTTTTGCCGAGTGGGAAAAACTTGCGGACAACCAAATATGGCATTACTTAAAAACTAATCCTTATTTTAAAGAACTTGGACAAGAATTGGACAGTCTTACGCTTGACATGAAGCGCAATCAAAGTATTTATGAAATGGTAATGGGAAGACCCATGGTGATGTCTGTACATAAAACCAGAGCTGATGATTATGATTTTCTTTACGTAATTGATTTACAGCGTGCCACCCAATTCAATTTTGTCAAAAACTACATTCAGGATTTGGATGAGAATATTCAAAATGTGTATTCAAGAGACTATAACCAACAGGAAATTATAGAATTTAGCTTTGCTGACTCCCCTACTACATATTATCTCTATACTTATGAAAATTTATTAAGTATTTCTTCCACGCACACCATTATTGAACAATCAATAGATCAACTCAAAAAGCCCATTTTAATTCGTGATCTTGATTTTGTGGATGTTAGCAATGAACTGGGCAATAATGATATCAATATGTATATCAATTATGAAGCTTTTGCCGATTACTTAACCATCTGGATGGATCAGGAAAGTACGGATGCTCTTACCTCCTTAAAATATAGTGGGATGTCGCTGGAAGCCAGCGATCATGTTTTTTCAGTTAAAGGTTATTCCAGATTGAAAAAGGATAAACCCAACCTTCTTTCAGCATTAATGAAATCAGGAAAAGGAGAAGTAAAGGTCGGTACAATAGTACCGGGAAACGCCTCTTATTTTATGAGTTTAGGTTTCGACAATGCGAAGGATTTTTATGCTGAAATGGAAAATGTACTAAAATCAGCTAAGGATGGAGAGTCTTATTTGGAAAGCAAAGAGAAGATAGAAAACTATCTTAAAATCTCCATTGAAGATGATTTCTTAAGCTGGATTGATAATGAAATCTCATTGATTCAACTCAATTCTAATAGCGATCAAAACAAAGTGGAATTAGCAGTGGCCATCAGACATGATGACCTGGAGGACACAAAAGAGCGTCTCAACTTTGTTGCGCAGCAAATTAAAAAGAAGACGCCAGTAAAATTTAAGGGAATTGAATACAAAGGCTATGACATCCAGTTTCTATCTATAAAAGGATTCTTCAAGTTGATGTTTGGAAATGCTTTCGAAGGAATTGACAAACCCTATTATACCATTATGGAAGACTATGTAGTATTTAGCAATTCACCCCGCACCCTCGGTAAAATCATTACGGCAGTACAGGAAAAAACGAATCTGGATTATACCGAAGCCTATGCTTTGTTTATGGAAAATTTCGACTATGCATCAAACCTATTTGTTTACGTTAGTTCAGAGGAATTGGTAAGCGATGCCAAGCGATTCTTAGATGCAAAATCTTGGCAGGAATTGAAACCTCATACCCCCTATTTTCAAAGTTTCCCCATGATGGGCATGCAATTTACAGCTGATGGTGACTTAGTCAGCCATCAAATACAAATGAACTATTTGAACCATGAACAGATAACTAGTTGGAAGGCCTTGGTGAAAGAAAGTAGCACTGCAACAGAGGAAGTTCCGGACACAACTCAAACGGTTGATGAAGAAGTTATAGCAGTGGAGGAAATCCTACCCGAAGATCTCAACAGTAAGACTTTCATAGAATATTATGAAAATGATGAAGTGAAATTTGAAGTCTCCTTAAAAGATGGATTGAAACACGGCCGTTATTTTCAATATGACAGTCTGGGAAATATGATCATCAAAGGACGATATAGAGATGATGAGAAGTCTGGTACCTGGCGATATTATGATGAAAATGGGGATTTGATAAAAAAAGAGCGTTTTTAGTTTATGTAAAAAAAAAGGCCTGAATCAGGCCTTTTCAATTTTTATTCAATGATTTATGATTAATATAAGTAATCCAACGCTACTTGATCATCTGAATTGAATGGTCTGTTGCTTCCATCCGTGCAAGATAACATCCAAGAAGCATCTGCTAAAGAAGCTCCAGTTGGTGTACCTGGAATATGGTTAGCACCAACACCAGCATCGCCTTCATTGGCAGTAGAACCACCACAGCTAATACTTCTATCAAAATAATCTGTATGACGGAAACCAATGCAGTGCCCCATTTCATGAGCAATTATAGTAGCAATTCCATCTACACTTAAACCATATTGAGATTCTAAAATACCACTCATTTTAATTTCATTGTATGGATCACAAGAAGAAGTAGGGAATCCTGCAGAACCTAAAACCCCTCTTCTTTCGTCACCTTTTTTCAAACGAGTCATGACGATGTCAGCCTCACTTTGATTAAATACCCTTTGAAAAGTCAAAGTAAGATTTTGGGCATTGAATCGAGCAATTGCTTCTTCCATTCCGTCAATCATAGCAGGACTATATCCTTGTCTGCCACCTTCCTGTGCGTACATCGTAATTGTTCTTGGTCCACAAACCAAGTTATCAGTACTATACTGTTCAGAATTTGGCAAAAAGCTCGGCTTCTCCATCTGAGCAATAGTCTCATCTGTCAAATAGATATCACCCTCAACCAAATATCCATCCTCAAAATGAATGGGTGCCTGGTCATTTACATTAAAGCCTAAATCTTCCAATTTCTGAATTACTGTGGGGTCCACGGAAAGCTCATCTATTTGAAATGATTCTTCCTCCTGACATGAAATGAATAATGTTGCGCATGCAAATAGCGCAGTTGCGAATAATTTTGAATTTTTTAACATGATTTATAAGATTTTGATTAAAACTTTGACAATCTTATTAAATTTTATAATTAAACGCAATATAATTTGGAAATAAATTATATATGCAATTTATATATTATGTATAATTCAATTATAACTTCTATAATTTTAAATATATTAATTGTTGTATGTTAATATTCCGGACATGATTAGCACTTTCATTGTTATTTAATCTTTATTTATCCAACAAAAATAAATCGTGGATAAAAAACTAAAATGCTAGAGGATAGCTATAAGGAGGATTTGATGTTAGGTTTTCATTAAAAATTAAGCAGCTCAATATGGTCTAGTGATATAGGTGCTATTATGGATATAAAAAAAGCCATCCGCAATACTGCGAATGGCTTCAATTTTTGAGCCTCCTGTCGGGCTCGAACCAACGACCTACTCATTACAAGTGAGTTGCTCTACCAGCTGAGCTAAGGAGGCAATACATCATTTAGAAAGACTTCTAAATGTGCGAATCAGTTGTTAACCTTTTGTTATCCCTGAATGCGGATGCAAATATAAAGGCTGTTTTTATTAATCCAAACCCCTTTACTAAAAATTATTAAAGAATTTTTTAATCAATAGAACGTACTATACGTAACTGCTTCTTTAACAGGGAGATTTCTTTTTCCGCTTCTTCAATTTTTATTTCAAATTCTTTCTTCACTTTATCAGCTGTCTTGGATGAGGCGAAAAACTCCATATTGTTTTTCCATGTTACAATATCGTTCTGTAAATCCCCAATCTTCTTCCTAATAGAGTTTTCTTTTTGATTGAGTTTACGATCAGAGTTAGGACCAGACATGATTTTGGTAATCTGCGCCATCAACTTCACTTTTTCTTTCTGCTCATCAGTCAGTACATCCTCAGACTTGTCAATAAAGTTTTGAACTGCCTTGGAGAAATCTTCTTTTACTTTTTGTATGGCATCCTTAGGAACAAATCCAATCTTTCCATAAGCTTGCTCGTAGGCTTCCAATTGATCTAAGTCACCAGGCTCTAATTGGTTTATTTGTGAAATGATATCCTCTTTTGCTTTCAGGTTTTCCTCAAACTCTTTTTGGGCATCCTTGGAACCGGCTCTTTTATTTTCGAAAAACTTATCACAAGCAGCCTTAAATTCTTTGTAAATACTTTCTCTAAACTTCTCAGGAACTGGCCCTACTTCCTTCCACTGTCTTTGTAGGCCTTTTAACTGATCTGCTGTTTTATTCCAATCAGTGCTTTCGGAAAGCTCTTTGGCCTTTTCTACAAACTCCTGTTTTTTCTTCAAGTTTTCTTCACGCATGCTGTCCAAACGCTTGAAGAACTCATGTTTATTGGCAAAAAACTGTTTGAAATTACCCCAGAAGCTTTTATTGATTTCTTTGGCATTTTCTTTTGGAACTTGCCCGGTAGCTTCCCATTCCTTTTGAATGGCTAATATTTCCTTGGTTTTAGCATTCCATTCTTTAATTCTATCTGAATCAAATTCAAGGTATGGTTTTAATTTTTCAATGATCTGCTCTTTTTTCTCAAGATTTTCAGTTTGAATTTCTTTTAAATTCTTGACAAACTCTTTACGCTTTTCATAAATAGCATCTGAAGCGGCCTTAAATCTTTGCCAAAGCGGCTCTTGCTCTTCCTTAGGAACCGGACCAATATGCTTATACTCTTCATGTAAATCATTAAGATGCTTAATCGCATAAGGCACATCCTCAGACTGAGCCAATTCCTCTGCTTTCACACAAAGTTCTAATTTAGCTTGTAAGTTCTTCTTTCTGTCAAGCTCCTTTAATTCAAAGAGAATGCTTCTCTGATCGTAATATCGATCCAAAAGTGCGTTATAATTCGCCCAAAGTGTTTTGGATTGGTTGCCAGGTACAGGCCCCACTGATTTCCATTCCTTTTGAAGGTCTTTAATCACGTTCAAGCTGGTAATGGTTTCTTCACCGTCCACCAATTCACGTAATCTGTCTAATATCTCTTGTTTGGTCTTTAGGTTCTCGTCTTTTTGATGTTCGAGTTCCTTATAATGTTTCTTTCTTCTGTCTCTATATAATTGATAATTGGCCTCAAATCGATCGTTCAGCTCATCATGCTTCATGGCAAAATCCGCCTCTTCTCCCCCCTCTGCTAAAAATTTATCAAGCGCTTCCTTTCTCTCCGATTCGTATATTTCATCGAAAATTGGCTTTATCTCATTGATAATGCGGTCTGCCTTTTTGAAATTATCGCTTTTGGAAACTTCTTTAATGGCTTCTACCAATTGTTCCTTATTGAATTCAGCATAATCAGGTAATTCTTCATGATCATCGTGATCGTGATCGTGATCATCATCCTCTTCTTTTTCATCTGCTGATGGCTGGGATTCATTTTCCTGATCAGAAACTTCTTCTTTTGCTTCACTGGCTTCGGAAGAAACTTCGGCTTTGGTTTCATCTGTATCGGATGAAGGTTCTTCCTTTATCTGATTTTCTTCTGCCGGAATTTCACTTTTAGTTGTTTCCTCTTTTTCCACTGGAGCAGATTGTTCCTGCTGATTTTCTGATGTGGCATCCACATGCTCCTTCTCTTGATCCAATTCAGAATTATTCTCTTTTGGATTTTCAGAAGTACCTTTTTCGTCTATCATAATAGTTTAACTTTCTGTATTATATTATAAGATACAATATTAATTAAAAATTGTGAAAACTTTCAATCAATTAAGGTTGGGATCGGAAGGGTAATTGGCATAAATCTTAAATCTACCTCCCATTTTCTCCAAAATGCTCTTCCAGAGTGTTTCAGGCGGACTATTAAATATATAAGATGGGTGAACACCACGGGCAATTATCCAGCTGTTATGATCTATTTCTTCTTGTAATTGATTTTCTGACCATCCACTATAGCCCACAAAAAAACGGGATTTTTCATTACTGAGTGCTCCTTTTTGCATCAAATCTTGTAAGACGCTAAAATCACCTCCCCAAAAAAGGCCGTCTCGGATTTTTTGTCCGCCTTCTTTTAATTCCTCTATATTGTGTATAAAGTGCAATGTATTCTGCTGAACAGGCCCGCCTACATATAAATCTGCCTCAAAAGTTCCGATTTCTTGTAAAACTTCATCTACTTTTAAGATCGATAATTTATTGAGCACAAAGCCAAAAGAACCTTCTTCATTGTGCTCGCACAATAAAATCACGGTCCTGTCAAAATTATTATCAGGCAGAAAAGGCTCAGAGAGTAATAAATCTCCCTTTTGCGGTTGTTCGATATTTTTAAATTCAAAAAACTCCATTTAATGAAGTGCTGCTTTTAAAGGTAATGCTTTGAGAATTTCAGCTTCTGCTTCGCTCATGGCATCTAATCTATTATATACTTCTTCTTTATCAAAATAATGAAGTGCCATATCGACAAAAATTTCTCCGTGCTTAGCTTCTGAAGCCCACAATCTATGATAAAATTTCCGTAAATCACCTTCAGGCAAAGCTTCATAAACCATTCTGAAACGTTCTGCTCCCCTTGTTTCCACTAAAGAGGCCAATAATAAACGATCCATAAATCTTTCTTCCCTACCCGATCGACAAGTTTTGATTAAATCATCAACATAATAATCTTTCTCGATTTTATGGGTAAGTTGAATGCCCTTTGATTGCATAATGGCATAAACATCTCTGAAATGTTCCAATTCTTCAACGGCAGTATCAATCAGTTCAGGAATTATCTCCAATCTATCCGGAAATTTGGCCACAAAACTCATGGCCATACCGGAAGCTTTTCGTTCACAATTGGCATGATCTTGCAAAAAACTATCAAAATCATTCATGACCGTATCAATCCATTCTTGACTACTATCCGTTTTTAAATCAATCCTTAGTTTCATTAAGAAAATAATTTTACTATTTATCTAACAATAATTGGAAACAATTCGAAACAATAATAATTTTAAATTTATTAAGCCGCTAATAAATCAAAGAGAAATCTCAAAAAAATAATGAAGCAATCCATAGCTGATATCCGAAAAGAATATTCCTCTCTCAGTTTAAAAGCATCCGAAGTGGATGCTAATCCTGTTGATCAGTTTTTAAGCTGGTTCAATATGGCCTTAAATGCCGATATAATGGAGCCTAACGCCATGACCTTATCAACTGTAGAAGAAAATAAGCCTTCCTCCAGGATTGTGTTGTTAAAAGGAGTGGAAAACGAAGAATTTGTCTTTTATACTAATTATAACAGCTCAAAAGGTCGGCAAATGGCTCTAAATCCAAATGTCACCTTAAATTTCTTCTGGCCTGAACTAGAAAGACAAGTGAGGATTGATGGCACCGTACAAAAAGTAGATGAAGCCACCAGTGATGCCTATTTTCAAAGTCGCCCCAGAGGCAGTCAAATTGGCGCTTGGGTTTCTCCTCAAAGTGAAGTAATTGAGAAAAGAGCGTTTTTAAATGAGAGATTAGAAGAAATTGAACTTAGGTTTCAAAATAAAGAAATTGAAAGACCTCCGCATTGGGGCGGCTATAGCGTTAAGCCTTATATGATTGAATTTTGGCAGGGAAGACCAAGCAGATTGCACGACCGGATTCGTTATACTTTCTCTGAATCTGGGAATTGGAAGATTGAAAGATTGGCGCCTTAAATGTCTGATTTGTATTTTCAGCGGTATGCTTATCCTGAACGATTTATAACTTCCCCTATAGAAAAGGGTACTTTTATTTGTGTAGTTATTCCTGTCTTTAAAGAAGATAATCTTCAAGCAACATTGGATGCTCTAATTCAATGTGAGAAAACGCAATTCCCTGTTGAAGTCATTTTTGTACTCAACCATCCTGAAAATGCAGAGCATAAGATTAAAGAGCAAAGTATAAAAGCAGCCAATCAAATAGAAGAATATATTGGAAATCATGACACTGAATTATCATTTCACATAATCAAAGCCTTTGATCTCCCTTCTAAAAAAGCGGGAGTTGGGTTAGCCCGAAAAATCGGAATGGATGAGGCGGCATACAGATTAAATTCTATCAATCAAGATGGGGTGATTCTTTGTTTTGATGCAGATAGCGAATGTGACATTAATTATTTAAAAGAAATTGAAGACCATTTCTTAGAAAATCCAAAATGCACTGGAGTTTCCATTCATTACGAACATCCTTTACATTTTGAAGATGGGCAGATAAATGAAGCCATTATATTATATGAATTACACTTAAGGTATTATATCCAAGCCTTAAAATATACAACTTACCCATTTGCCTTTCATACTATTGGTTCCAGCATGGCCGTCCGTTCCTCTATATATCAAAAACAAGGCGGAATGAACCAAAGAAAAGCTGGAGAGGATTTCTATTTTTTGCATAAAATCATTCCATTAGGAGATTTTCATAATATCTCCACAACCAAAGTGATCCCATCTGCCAGAATATCGGATCGAGTACCATTTGGAACCGGGAGAGCGATGAAGGAACACCAAGATCAAAACAAAAACTTAGCATTAAGCTATGATTTTGAAAGCTTTAGGCTGATCAAATCGTTTTTGGAAGAAATTGAAAGAGAAACCACCGAAGATCTTTCCAATACCGTGATCGAATTTCTCAGGGAGAATAACTTTCTTTCAGAATTAGAAAAAATACAATCGCAATCCAGAAATGAGATTCATTTCAAAGAACGTTTTTTTGAATGGTTCAATGGATTTAAAATGCTGAAATTGGTTCATTTTCTAAGAGACAATTATTTCCCTGAAAAACCACTTATATTTGAAGCCAATCAGTTATTAAAAGAAATTGACATTGTACATCAAAAGGAATTATCAGCCTTAGAATTACTTGAGATTTACAGGGATTTGGATAAAAAAGTTCATTAAGATCCTTTCAAAATACGCAGTAAGTCAACCTCGGAATAATTAATAGATTTTAAGGTTTTATTATCTGATTTTCTGTACACCAAATAATAATCTTCCTTCTTTTCAAAATAAGCATCCTGATTTTGAGTGACATAGTGGTTTACAGTTGCTTGAGCTTCTTCTTCTGATCGACAAACTTTACTCATATTCGATCTTTGTACTTCAGCAAAAAGTTCGGCAAATTTTTCGCCCATTCCGAACTCTAAAACAGCACCTGCCAAAACATACTGTAAATCACATAAAGCATCAGCAGCTTCGACCATATCTTGATTTTCAACGGCTTCTTCCAATTCCTTAAGTTCTTCCCTAAGGAGATTTAATCTCAGCTCAGCTCGGTTTTTAGCTAGGATTTGAGGCTCGGGTAAAATTGGGTGATTAAAAGTTTTGTGGAACTCCGATACTGAATTGAGTGCTTCTGCTTCTTTCATGGATTGACAATTAAATTTTCAATTGATTGTTAAAAATTGAAAGATAAAAACTACTCTTAAAGAAATAAAAAATGTATATGAATTTTTTCAATGAATAAATTAATCCTACTTTGTCGTATTCCTCAATCATAGCTAAGAGAAGTGTCTTCACAGCTCTTAACAGCTACAAGTTCGATTTGTGTGGACCTGTCCAGGCACAAATCGATAGCATCAGTGCCAACTCGACAAAGTAGGATTAAAACAAATTACTTAATTGTTTCGATAATAGATATATGAATCAACAAAAATTCAAACTCAGTAAAATCAAAAAGGAAATTGATGTTTCTACTGCCCGAAGCGGTGGCTCTGGCGGTCAGCATGTAAACAAAGTAGAAACAAAGGTAATATTGAGATTTAATATTCCAGACTCTCAATTATTATCTGATTTTGAAAAAGAAACTATTACGAAATCCTTAGCAGGAAAGCTGACAAAATCAGGGGATCTCATCATTACTGCGGAAAATCACGCATCCCAAATAAAAAATAAAGAATTAGCTTTCAAAAAAATGGAGCGGACTTTAGCCAAAGCTTTTGTAAAACCTAAGCTTAGAAAAAAAACAAAGCCCACAAAAGCCTCTCAGAAAAAGCGATTGCAGAGCAAAAAATTGCATGGGGAGAAGAAGAAAATGAGGAAAAACCCTTTAAAAGAATAATTTACCATCCCCAAGTTCCTTTGGCTCCTTTAAATGGGCCTACAATTTTGGAAGTGATCCAACCGCCATAAAAGTCCCCTTCTTGGGCTTGAACTTTTTCATCCCCTACATAACAAGCGTCCATTTTATGCGCATAAACAGCTATATGGTCCTGCAATACTTTAAATTTTCCCTTTGGTGTAGGATAACCCCAAGCTGCATTTAATGCAAGCTTGTCTCCCACTTTGATATCATAGTAAAATGAAACCCCCTTAAATTCACAGGCAGTGCTAAGAGAACTATCAAAAAGCGTTTCTTTTCTGAAGGCAGATTTAGGCAAATAATAGGTAGGCGGATGACTTGTTTCCAAGACTCTATAGGATTGATTCGTATCCGCAATCAATTCCCCATTAAAAATAATCCTTAAATGTTGCGTAATAGGTTCTATTGCTGGAGGTCGAGGATAATCCCAAACTGATTCTTGACCATTTTTAGGCTTAATTTTTTTCATTTGGATATAAATTATGGTACTAAAAATGAAGCACTTTTATTCTTAAAATCAATTAATGCCCTAATATGTCCCTCGGAATTCAATTGAAGGATTTCTGCTTGAAACACTTCCATTTTAATTACAGCGAAATATTGATCATCCACTTCACTCTTCATTTCACCAGCCTCTTTTAAAGATCCCATCTTTTTTCCGGGGCTGAATTTCGTATTATATGATTCCTTTCCACCATGAAGCAAATTCCAATGTACATTTGCAATTTCATCCTGGTGATGAATGTAGGCATGAGCTTTTAATTTAATCTGACATCTTTTTTGTTTATCGTATGCCAAAACAGAAACAGAATTATTCTTTTCTATTTCATTTATTTTATTTGACCTATAATCAGTATAAACAAAAAGTTCATGACTTTCAGTTTTAAATTGTCTAAGCACCACATATCTTGAATTGGGAAAACCATTTGATATAGTGTTCATTATAATAAAACGAAATGCAGAATGCTTATCATTTCCAGCTCTATTGAGCACTTGAAGAATAGCTGACTTAATATCATTTAGACTGTGAGAGGAATCTATCAAACTCATTTAAGCAATTTTTTGATGCCACTATTCATTTTCTTACCGAATCTATTCCAAAATATTTTTTGGCTCCATGCCCAGATGCTATAAAATGATTTCGAAACAAAACTGCTGAGCTGCACCTTTACAATTCTTTTGTCCCCTTTATTTTCGGACCAAAATTCAAGACGGAAAGGCCTTACTAAACGAAATGAAAGCGCATAACTACCATAGAAATATTCTAAATCTCGGTAATGAGGGGTTATTTCGCCAATTTTTCCAGCTAGCGACAATCCCGGTCCGTGATGATTATTCAAAACACCAGTTTCAAAATCTTTTGTTTGGTATTCGTTTCTGAGAAATTCCACTCTGAAAGGCCAAACTTGCGATTTGATAAAAGTATCAGCATTATTCAACCATTTCCAAATTTCTTCCTCTGAATAAAGTGTTTCATATTCTTTAGTGAAAATATGGGTTTTGAAATTTCGGGGTTTGACTTGATGAGCTTTCTGAGTTTCCATGCCTAATTTTTAATTCATAACAAGCTAACTACTTATTTGTTGTTGTTTTTTTATAAAGACATATAAAAATATAATTTTTCCATTATTAAGCCTGTTCAAATACATATAAAACTAATTTAGATTGCACTATTTTTCGCAATCGAAACCGCAATCGTTTTCGGAATTATTATTCGTAAATTACTTTTATTTTAGATTTATATTAAAGTAATTAGACTTTCAACCAAATAATATACTTTATGAAACGATTAATTGCACAACGAATTTTTGGATTATTGTTAATAGCAATAATTGTATCTTGTTCAGATGATACTAAGCTCGAAGAACAGCATAGGCACTCGAACAAAAAAGCCACCGATCCATTTACGGATGTAACTCGAACGGATGAAAACGCCAATCAAAGAAATCCAGGACCTGGGGGCGGCATCATTATGCAGGCATTTTATTGGAATGTACCTGCAGGTGGCACATGGTATGAAAATATTGAAAGTAAAATCCCTGAATGGGATGCGGCTGGTGTAAGTGCCATTTGGCTCCCTCCTGTTTCCAAGGCTATGAATGGGGCATATTCTATGGGCTATGATCCTTTTGATTACTTTGATTTTGGTGATTACAATCAGCAAGGATCTATTGAGACAAGGTTTGGGTCTAGATCTGAATTGGAAAGCTTAATCAATACTGCCCACCAATATGATATAGATGTTTATGCAGACATTGTATTGAACCATAATAGTGGAGGTGATTTAGAATCAAACCCTTACACAGGAACCGACACCTATACAGATTTTAATCCAGCATCTGGAAAATTTTACAGATCTGCCAGCGATTTTCATCCTAATGCAGTTGTCGGCAGCGATGAGGGCGTTTTTGGTGGTTTTCCGGATTTAAGCCATTCAGTTACCTATGTTCAAGATTGGTTATGGAACCGAAGTGATGGTGTAGGAAAATACTATAGAGATGAATTAGGTTTCGATGGCTGGAGATTTGACTACGTAAAAGGCTTTGGTGGCTGGGTAGTCCGTGAATGGATGAATAATGTAGGTGGTTTTGCCGTAGGTGAATACTGGGATGGAAACGCACAACTTCTCCAAGATTGGGTGAACAGTACCAATAGAACGTCTTCTGCATTTGATTTCGCATGTTACTACAGAATGGAAGAGGCTTTTGATGGCAATGACTTAACAAAATTGCAAGGTGATATGCTATGGAAAAGGGATGCTGCAAAAGCTGTGACATTCGTGACCAATCATGATACGGATGAGATTTGGGATAAAATGCATGCTTATGCCTATATTTTTACTCATGAAGGTTATCCTACTCTTTTTTATCAAGATTATGAAGAATGGTTAGATCAGGATAAGTTAGAAAACTTAATGTGGATTCACAGAAACCTAGCCACGGGTGGAACAGATATTCTTTATGCAGATAATGATGAATATGTTGCCAGAAGAAATGGGAACCCAGGTATAGTGGTATATCTTAATGATTCTAATCAGTGGTTAGAAAGATGGGTACCTACTAACTGGGGAAATTCGGTCATCAAAGATTACACAGGTAATTCCAATTGGGAACCTACCACACAAAATGACCAATGGGTAAAAATTCAATGTCCGCCAAATAGTTATACAGTATGGTCACTGAAATAATTTTATTTTAGTCGTTCCGAAGTCACCCAAATAAATTGGGTGGCTTTTTTAACTATTCATCATCTTGAATTTTCTAAATTGATGTAATGATTGTTTAAGATATATAAATCCAATAAGGCTTTTGGACGAGCAAAAAATTCTCGGATGGTTACTTTTGTGGAAGAATAAACAGGGACTTCCGCAGCTGGATAGGCTATGGCGTCCATTTCATAATACTGACTTATATAAAGCGCTCTAAAAGCATGAAATTCTTGGGTGATGATGGTTACATCCTCATGATGGAATAATTCTTTACACCTATATACACTCTCAATTGTACGTAAACCGGCAGTATCAATGGATATGACCTTTTCCGGGACCCCTTTTTTCATTAAGGCCTTTTTCATATCACTAGGCTCATTATAATATTTGGTTCTATTATCTCCACTCAGCAATAAACCTTTTACTTTTCCCTTATGATAAAGTTGCGCGGCCGCATCAATTCTATTGTCAAAAAAACTATTGGACTCCCCATTGATATTTCTCTTGCTGGTTCCCAGTACCAATGCTATTTCCTTAACGGGAATGGAATTTATGTCCTCATATATATAATCATTCGTTTTTGAAATAATAAAAACATTGGAAAATATGGCAAATACAATTGCGGATATTATAAGGAATAAGCCAAGGCGGATAGAAAATCTTATCATTACAATTTATCAGGTTCAAAAGCCTTAACGAAAAATTTTTCATAATCGTCAGGTCTGGCCATACATTTTTTATACCACTGCAAACGATAATCATCTTTAGTTCGCTCATCGAATTGCCAATTTTCTACGAATGACCTTATTTTAGAGATTAAACTGTAAAATGTGATGCCTGCAGCAACGGATACATTATAGCTTTCTGTAAAACCATGCATAGGAAGACGAACAAATTCATCAGCCATGGTTTTTGCTTCCTCACTAATCCCATCTCGTTCATTTCCCAATACAATTGCTATTGGTTGGTCTAAAGACAAGTCTTCTGGGGAACAAGCTTCTTTATTTGGACTTGTGGCAACAATTTTAAACCCTTTTGATTTTAAATCTTGAAAAACATCTTTTGTGGGAGTATTACTATCAGGATATTGATGAACATCTACCCATTTTATAGCACCTCTACTTACACCTCTTCCCAATTTGAAAACATTTTCATTCTCAATAATATGATAATGTTGAATACCTAGACATTCTCCAGATCTAATGATTGCATTGGCATTATGAGGGTCTCTGATATCTTCCAAAACCACTCTCAAAAAATCAGTTCTGTTTTCAAGAACAGACTCTATAAATTGCTTTCGTTCTTCAGAAAGAAATTCTGCAAATTTTTGAGTGAGAAAATGATTTAATTCAGCTTTCATTTTATTTTAGAATAAGCCTAACTGCTCTTTATCATCATCTACATCAAATTCAACAGAATCCCCAGTTTTATATTCCTTAGCTTTCTCCTCTTTTTTGCTTTCTAATAATTTTACTTTTGTGACATCATATTGAGAAAGTTTATTACCTATTGCTTTCCATCCCTTAACATCAATTAGCATATCAAAATCATAGATTGCAGATTCTTTTTCCCTGCCTTTTCCCTTACGGAATTCAATCTCTACTTGCGGATCCTTATCGGTGGTCACTAATGTAAGTGTAGATTTTTTATGCTCAGAGATAAAGACAAATGACTTATTTAATGTGCGAGTTTCAATTTGGAAACGCTTCACATAATAATTTTTGGATGCCCCATCATAATAAACACAAGAAATCACTTTATCCGGATCAAATTTCTCAATTAACAAGACTTTATCACCATCAAAGCGATTAGTCAACTCGTAATTACTCAATTCGTAAGAACCGTCCTTATTGATCACCAAAATGTTATCATCGCCATGAAATGAGCCAATTAATTGTCCTCTTTCATCAGTATTAAGTTTACCCACCGATTGGTCATAATAGATTTTCAAGCCACCAAAACTACTTTCACCCAGTAATTTGAATTCAATTTTCTTCACGGGATATTTGGTCAATATATTACCGCCAGCACCCCTGCCTTTTATTTCCAATTCTGCAAAATCAAAATCAAAAACCTTCACTCTCGCTCTACATGAGTTAGATAATTTCACATTAATCACTTCCGATTCTCCATTCGGACGAGCTTCCAAATACAATACTTTAGAACCTTTTGCTCCTTTGGTAAGGTCATATTCACGATCTCTAGTGACAGATAATACTTGGAATCTTTTCACCATGGTTCGGCCAGTCTTTCCATCCAAATATGCTGCATTATAAACCCTGCGTTCATCATTTTTTCTGAAGATATCCACATGAATAATATCTTTGCCGACAAATACCTTCTCTTCAATTCTCACAACTTTATAAGTTCCGTCTCTTTTGAAGGCAATCACATCGTCCAGATCCGAGCAGTCTGTTACAAACTCATCTTTTTTCATGCCATAACCAATAAATCCTTCAGACCTATTGACATAAAGTTTCTGGTTATTAGCGGCCACTGTATGCGCTTGGATATTATCAAAACTTTTAATTTCGGTTTTACGCTCTTTGCCTTTTCCGTACTTCTCTAATAGTCCTTTATAATAAGCTATAGCATATTCAGTCAAATGTTGTAGATTATGCTCCACTTCTTTCAACTCTTCTTCCAATTTGCGCATTAACTCATCGGCTTTGAACTTATCAAATTTAGAAATTCTCTTAATTTTGATTTCCGTCAAGCGGATGATATCGTCTTGGGTAATCTCCCTGTAAAACTGTGGTTTAAATGGTTCTAAACCTTTGTCTATCGTTTCTAGAACGGCTTCCCAAGTTTCGCATTCCTCAATATTTCGATAAATCCTATTTTCGATAAAAATCTTTTCTAAAGACGAGAACAAGATTTTCTCCATCAATTCTCCTCTTCTAATCTCAAGTTCACGTTCCAATAAATTGAGCGTATCCTCAACATTCTTTTTTAGAATTTCATTTACTGGCAGGAAATGAGGTTTATCTTCAATAATAACACAGGCATTGGGTGAAATAGAAACCTCGCAGTCAGTGAAAGCATAGAGTGCATCAATGGTGATATCAGGTGATTGTCCTGCCGCTAATTGCACTTCTATCTCAACATCTTTGGCAGTATTATCAACTACTTTCTTGACCTTTATTTTTCCTTTGTCATTGGCTTTTATGATAGATTCTATCAAACCAGTGGTAGTGGTACCAAAAGGAATATTTTTAATTAAAAGCGTACGCTTCTCTCCTTCTTCAATTTTAGCCCTTACTCTGATTCTACTACCTCTTAATCCTTGATTGTATTCAGCGAAATCAGCCATCCCTCCTGTTGGGAAATCAGGATAGATTTCTACCTTTTTGTTTTTCAACACATCTATACAGGCATTGATCAACTCTATGAAATTATGCGGAAGGATTTTGGTGGATAAGCCTACAGCAATCCCCTCAACTCCCTGAGCTAATAATAATGGGAATTTTACGGGTAAAGTAACGGGTTCCTTTTTCCTTCCATCGTAGGAAAGTTGCCATTCAGTAGTTTGCGGATTAAAAACCACATCCAAAGCAAATTTTGATAGCCTGGCCTCAATATATCTTGGTGCTGCCGAACTATCCCCTGTTCTAATATCTCCCCAGTTTCCTTGGGTTTCAATTAGAATATCTTTTTGGCCCATGTTCACTATCGCATCCCCAATGGAAGCATCACCATGGGGGTGGTATTGCATAGTCTGTCCAATGATGTTGGCTACCTTATTGAATCGCCCATCATCCATTTCCTTCATGGCATGCATGATCCGTCTCTGAACAGGCTTAAAACCATCTTCATTGGCAGGTACTGCCCTTTCAAGGATTACATAAGAAGCATAATCCAAAAACCAGTTTTCGTACATGCCCGAAACTGCAATCACATTATGTAATTTGTCCTTATCTTCTCCGTTTTGGTTGTTGTTTGGTTCTATATTTTCGTTATTTTCTTCCATCTTATTCTGTTAAAAGAATATTTTGTTCAATCAATAATGTATATAATATGGCTAAAGAAACTGAGACTAAATTTCCAATAAAATAATAATCGTTGGAAATTTTAGACTCATCTTTAATTCTTGTTGCAATTTTTAAAGCTGCAAATAAAGTTAAAACATGGGGGTAACCCACTAAAAGTGAAAAACAAATAAAAGCTCTTTCTAATATACCTTTTAAAACACTTGCTAAGCTGATCTTATCTTTATTGTATTTCGCTAGTAACCAAAAAAACAGAATACTAATAAGTTCCGCTATAATAATGACAAATATAAATATCAGTCCAAAGTTCACTTTAAGTACAATTTAATGAGCTCCTTTGCCACTTTGAATTCCTTCAGATTTAGACTTTTCTCTTTTCTCCACATACTGGAATTATCTTTTTGAAATATTTCAGCTACTGATTTATAGTTTTTTCCTGAAAGAAATTCAAATGCAATTAATTTTTCCGTATCTGACCATTTCTGATAAAAATGATCGTAAAGTAAAAATGATTTATTAAACATTTCATTCTTCAAAGCGCCATATCCAGAAATATTAAATCTTTTCTGTTCCTCTTTTCCATATTGCAGATTTTCCCTTGCCAAAGTCAGCCCCTTACCTAACATACCATGAGCGATATATTCATTTACAGGAGTTTCAATTTCACCTAATTGCAATGCATATCTTAATTGATAATCTGCTTTTAATAATTCTTGGTCAAGATAAAAAACCAGATCAATAGATGTTCTTAAATCTATCACAACTCCCTGAAATTCATCTCCCAAAGTAATAGTCAAAGGAGAAATAATTTGCTCTTCAAATAACTTATTTGCCTTCTTAATTAAAATTTTAAAATTTTCCATCAATTCAGCTCCTGAATAATCAGAACTATTGATGATATCAGCCATTATAACATGATTTTTCATATTGTAAATATATTGCAAAATATACTTTATTGCAATTTTTTTACAATAAACTAGACCTCTGCCAATTCCTCTTCCAAATCTTTCTCCACTCTTAGTTTATCAATTATAAACTGTTGTCTTTCAATGGTATTAGTTCCCATATAGAAAGTTAAGAGGTCTTTTATCTTTGTTTGGTTATTTAAGATTATGGGATCCAACTTTATATTTTCATTGATAAATTCACCAAACTCTTCAGGTGAAATCTCTCCTAACCCCTTAAATCTTGTGATTTCGGCTGATTTACCAATTTTTTCTATAGCTCTTATTCTTTCTTCATCAGAATAACAATAGAGGGTTTCCTTTTTATTTCTCACCCTAAAAAGTGGCGTATCTAAAATATATAAATGACCATCACGGACTAAATCTGGAAAGAACTGTAAGAAAAATGTCATGAGCAGTAACCTAATATGCATGCCGTCCACATCCGCATCAGTTGCGATAATCACTTTTCTATAACGAAGTCCTTCAAGACCTTCTTCTATATTCAAGGCATGTTGCAAAAGGTTGAATTCCTCATTTTCATACACGAGTTTTTTCGTCTTACCATAGCAATTTAGTGGCTTACCTCTCAAACTAAATACAGCTTGTGTCTGTACGTCTCTTGATTTGGTAATAGAACCTGAGGCAGAATCTCCCTCAGTGATGAAAATCATGGTATCATCCTTTCTATCATGCTTATTATCATCATAATGCACGCGGCAATCTCTCAATTTTTTATTGTGGAGATTAGCTTTTTTAGCTCGTTCGTTGGCTAGTTTTTTGATACCCGCCATGTCCTTACGTTCCCTTTCAGACTGCATGATCCTCTTTTGCAATGCCTCTGCAGTTTTAGGATTTCGATGCAAGAAATCATCCAATGCTTTCTTTACAAAATCATTGATGAAGGTCCGCATGGTAGGACCATCTGGCGCCACATTTTGAGAACCTAATTTTGTTTTGGTTTGGGATTCAAAAACGGGTTCCTGAACACGAACAGCCACTGCAGCCACTATGGCCTGTCTAATATCAGAAGGATCATAGTTTTTACCATAAAAATCACGCACGGTTTTTACAATAGCTTCCTTGAAAGCGGTTAAATGCGTACCTCCCTGCGTGGTATTTTGACCATTTACAAAAGAATAATACTCTTCGCCATATTGATTCGCATGGGTCATGGCCATTTCAATATCATCCCCTTTCAAATGAATGATTGGATAGCGATTGGTTTCTTCATCAGATTTTCGATCCAACAAATCCTTCAAGCCATTGGCTGAATGAAATTTTTCTCCATTAAAGTTGATAGTTAAACCTGAATTCAGGAAAGCATAATTCCACATTTGCTCTTCCAAAAAACCCGGAATGAAGTGGTAGTTTTTAAAGACTGTTTCATCAGGCTCAAATGCAATGAGCGTACCATTTCTACCACTGGCTGAAGTCACTTTTGCATCATTGGTCAAAATTCCTTTTTGAAACTCAGCTACTTTGGTTTGCCCTTCACGGAAGGCCTGTACCTTAAAATAATTGGAGAGGGCATTCACCGCTTTGGTACCCACTCCATTTAATCCTACTGATTTTTGGAAAGCTCCCGTGTCGTATTTACCGCCTGTATTGATTTTGGACACACAATCCACTACTTTACCAAGTGGAATGCCTCTTCCGTAATCTCTGACTTCAACTCTTTGGTCGGTAATTTTAATCTCTATTGTTTTACCAAACCCCATCATGTGTTCATCAATGGAGTTATCAATCACTTCTTTCACCAGAACATATATACCGTCATCAGGGGAAGAACCATCTCCTAATTTACCAATATACATACCAGGACGCATACGAATATGCTCCCGCCAATCCAGTGATTTTATACTGTCCTCATCATATTGAAATTCTGCCATCGTATTTATGGATTGAAAAGTTTATGCTTACTCAAATTTTAAAATTACAAAGCTTTTTCTAATTGTAAAGCTTTTTGGATTTTGTGCTATCCGTTTTTAGACACAAAACCATTCCTAAACAGATAAAGTCCTACATCAAGCAAAGCCAATAAAATATTTGAATATGAGTTGATTAAAGTGATTTGAAATTCATTTTAATCAGCAAGAAAAATAATTGAAAAAAATTATTTATTTCTTCTTAAAATAAAAGGCAACCAAAGTACCCAAAAGAAAATCACCAAAAGACTTACTATGATCAAAGGTAAATAACCACTTTGGGTTAAACCTTCTTCATTGTTCACGAAAATAAAAACTGTTAATAAACTGGCAAAAAATAAATTGAATGTTCCAGCCAAGCTTCTAGCCCATGAGGCTAGAGTATTTCTTGCTTTTTCATTTTTGAAATAAAAATTAGGACCAAATGGTTGACTTTTGATAACAATGGCTAAAGCAACACAGATAAGTACAATTATGATGGGGATGATTAAACCAGTATAAAATAATGTATTGTTACTGAATTGGATTTTATTATCTAACAACTTGATTTTCACTACAGATAACTCTGCAAAATATGCATAAGTATAAAATAAAACCGCTAAATAAGCTATGCTTGTACCAATTAAAAAAGCCCTTGAAATCCTTTCCATAATTTTTATTTGCTCGCAAAATTAATCGGATTCATGAGTATTTCAGCATTTTTTCGAGGAAGTTTTTATTCAAAATGTTATATTTCGAAACGAAGCAATATTTATTATTGTTTATTCATAAATAAAACAAGATGGATTTTAACCCAATTATATTATCAATCCCTATTTATTTTGCCCTCATAGGGATTGAATTACTTATTCAAGCTGTAAAAAGATATAGGATTTATAGATTAAATGATGCGATTACCAACATCAGTTGTGGTATAACACAGCAAGTAACTGGTATCTTTTTCAAAATACTGAGTGTAGCGGCCTACCAATGGGTATTTGAAAATTTTGCTTTATTTTCCATTGCTCCCACTTGGTATAATTTAATATTATTATTCATTTTAGCAGATTTCTTTTATTACTGGGCGCATAGAAAAAGTCATGAAATCAACCTCTTTTGGGGTGGTCATGTAGTCCATCACCAAAGTGAGGATTATAACTTCTCAGTAGCACTGAGACAAGGCTCATTTCAAATTATTTGGACATTCTTCTTTTATTTTCCTTTGGCTATTTTAGGTTTTGATACCTTAAGTTTTGTATTGATGTCTGGTTTGGTGACCGTTTATCAATTTTGGATTCATACAGAAACCATTGGGAAAATGGGCGCTTTCGAATGGATTTTCAATACGCCTTCACATCATAGAGTGCACCATGGTAGAAACCCAAAGTACATAGATAAGAATCATGCGGGTGTTTTTATAATCTGGGACAAGATGTTTGGCACATTTCAAGAGGAAGAAGAGCGACCTACCTATGGTATTACCAAACAAACGGCCAGCTGGAATCCTGTTTGGGTGAATTTGCAACATTATGTGGAAATGGGAAAAGGAATCAAGCAAATGAAAGGCTTTAAAAATAAATTGAAATACATTTTCTATCCTCCAGGTTGGCAACCAAAGGAAATGGGAGGTCAATTGGCCATTCCTGAAGTTGATCCTGAAAATGACCAAAAATACGATAAGCAAACTTCCGGGGCATTTAGTTTATATGTATTGGTTCAGTATATCATAATTTTAGGAGGTACTGCCCTATTTCTTTTTAATGCTGATAAATTTAATATTTGGGAACAAGTATTAGCTGTCTCATTAATAATTTTGGGTGTAACCAGCTTGGGTGTGGTTTTGGAAGAAAAGAAATATTCCTTCGGTTTAGAAATATTTAGAGTATTAGTCACACCAATCGTACTAACATTTGTATTGCTTCCTACAATAGGTAAAATATTTATGGTCGCAATATTAGCTTATGGAGTAATTTCATTTGCTTCATTAATATTTATTAAAAAATCTTACTCAACAGTCAAAAAACCTACTACTAAAACAATTTCATGAACTTATATCGCATAATCCCATTTGCATTTTTAATTTTTATTATAGCATGTGGAAAATTACCCGAACTCGAAAATATTGACCAAAAAAAATGGAAAAACGATAAAAATGGCTGTTTAGAATATAGAATTGAAGTTGTAGAGGCATTACTTTCTCAAAAGGAAAAATTAAAAGGCTTGTCACAAAATGAGATGATCAGCCTTTTGGGAACTGCAGATAAGCATCAATTATATGAAAGAAGTCAGAAATTTTTTATCTATTATTTAGAACCTAACGAAAATTGTGACCAATACTCGGAAGGTTATATAAAAGCTTTATATATTCGTTTTAATTCATTGGATCAAGCAATTGATTTTAATATACAAGAAGTAAAATAATTATAAATAGATTTTTTAAACGCAACATTAACAGTTTATCATGGCAAATTGGAGAAGAAAATTGTACGACTGGAAAATTAGAAATTTAGCCTATTCAATGGGCTTGGGCATTTTACTTCTGGCCATCGCTATTTATTTGGTAATATCTCACACGGGTGTAAATCAACAAAGCTTATTGAGAACCAAAACACTAGGGAATTTAGATAATATAAGTCTTCCGTTGGCACCCCAATATTTGGCTGAAAATAAAGAAAATATCAGTTCAAATATCAGGGAGGTAGAAAGAATATTGTTTGCCTATACCAAAGGTGGGCAATTGGGCACTGATAAAATTGAAGTAAAAACGCAAGCTGAGATTAAGTCGGCAGTTGAAGATTTAATAAAATATTGGAGCCCTTTAAAAGAAGAACTCTATAAAATTCAAGATGGTGAAAATTCTATTGATGATGCACGTTCAGAACTCGAGAAAAAATACTCGTTATTCATAAAAGAGTTAGGAAAGGTTGAAAATTTAGTAGAAAGAGTAAATAAGGAAGAAGAAAAGAATGAGACTTTCTACACTATTCTTCTATTTGTTTATATTTTATTATTGAGTTCGTTTATTTATTGGATAGTAAAATATTTAATTCTCAATCCTATTTATAAAATATCATTATCAACAAGGGAATTAGCCAAAGGAAATTTAAGCAAAAAGATTGAGTATAATAGTAAAAATGAATTGGGCTATATAGCTCAGAATATAAACTCAATGGCAGAAATATTAAAAAATGCCACTGATTTTACCACCAAAATTGGAGAAGGCAAACTTGACGCAGAATACCAAGGATTAGATGAAAACCATGATAATTCATTAGCTACTTCCCTACTTCAAATGAGAGGAAAGATGCAGGAATCTGCCAAAGCAGATAAAGAGCGTAGTTGGGTCAATGAAGGCTTGGCGAAATTTGCGGATATCCTGAGAAATAATAATGATAATATTGAAGAACTATCTTACCAAATCATCTCCAATTTGGTGAAATTCATGGAAGCCAACCAAGGCGCTTTATTTGTATTAACAGAGCCTGAAGATGAAAACGAAGAGGTTAAAATCATCTTGGAATCAGCCTATGCTTATGAAAGAAGAAAAAGGATTAAGAAGGAAATTTCCATAGGCGAAGGATTAGTTGGACAATCTGTGCAAGAAGGTGATAAACTGTATTTAACGGAAGTTCCCGAAGATTATGTAGAAATAAAGTCGGGATTGGGGGACACACTACCTAGATGTGTTTTGATTGTTCCGCTTAAAATCAACGATGAAACCAAGGGAGTTGTGGAAATAGCCTCCATACAAGAAATTCCTCCCTATAAAATTGATTTTGTAGAAAAATTAGGGGAAAATATTGCCTCTACCATTGCCAGCACAAAAACCAATGAACGCACTAAAAAGCTTTTAGCTGAATCTCAAGAGATGACTGAGCAAATGCGTTCGCAGGAAGAGGAAATGCGTCAAAATATGGAGGAGATGGAAGCCACCCAGGAAGAAATGGGCAGGGCTCAAACCGAAATGGCTGAAAAAGAGGCTAACCTTAACGCATTAATCAACAACACTACTGATTCTATTATTTTAATCGATACTGATTATAAAATCATTTTGATGAATGATGTCATCAAAAATAGATATAAAGGCACGCAGTATGAAAAAATGAAGGAAGGTAGCAATGCGCTTGAAATGCTAGGTGATGTAAGAGATGAATGGAAAGGCTATTATGATCGTGTTTTCAAAGGTGAATTTCTTTCGTTTACTATTAAAAGTAGTGTTAAAGGAGAAGATTCTTATCGTCATTATGACATACATCCTATCAAACAAAAAGATGGCACCATAACGGGTGCTTCAGTATTCTCTCGGGATATTACCAAAGAGAAACAAATGGAAATGCAAAGGGAAGAAAACGCTAAAAAATTAGCGCAGAGGGAATTTGTATTGAATGGCATGATCAACAATACTGAAGACACCTATTTTGCAATCAATACCAATTATGAAATCCTAGTAGTAAATGATGTGCTCAAAAATAGGTTCAAAGAGTCAGGGGTTGATCTAAAACCTGGCTTGAGCATTTTAAGTATTCTTCCTGAAGACCAATTGGAAAAATGGAAAGCCCGTTACGATAAAGCACTTGCAGGTGAAAAATTAAGAATCGAAGAAGAAAGAGAACTAAAAACGGGGAACTTAACCATAGAAACTCGATGTGAACCTATTCTTGATGATAAAGGACAGGTAATTGGTGTTTCAACTGTTTCAAAGGATATTACCGAACTTAAAAAAGCCCAAGAGGAAAAGGAAAAACTGCAAAAGGAATTGGATAAGCTTAAAGGTAAAAAGTAACTGATTCTTTTATTTCTGATTTTTGCATTTACCAAAACCTGTCAGGTTTGCACATTAAATTAATGATAAAATAATGTTAATATTTTACTTCTTTAATTTTTAAAAACCTGACAGGTTTCTTTCATATTTCAATACTTACAACATTTTTAATATACGATAGATTATCGTATATTTGCTATTGAATCAAACAATAATAAAAATATGAAAGTAACAGCCTTAATTCCAGATGAACTAATTGAAAAAGTGAAAGCTAAAAGTGGTGGTAAAAACATTACTGAAAGTCTGATAATTGCACTTAAAGAGTATCTTAATGAAAAAAAGGTTGATGATCTTATCAATCGAGTTAATGAAGAGCCTATAGCTTGGAACAAAAACTATACAGCAGAAGGTATTCGCAAAATAAACAGAAATAGATGATTATAGTGGACACTTCTGTTTGGATTGAATATTTAAAGGGAAACGAACATTATCGCAATGTCTTACCCAAATATCTGAAAGATAAACATGTAGTGGCCATTAGTGCTGTTTTTGGTGAATTACTGCAAGGGGTAAAAAATAAAAGAGAACATGAAATCATCATGGGTTTTTGGGAGAGTTTACCTAAATTAAATGAAGAGGATTTGTTTATTGAAGCTGGTAAACTTTCTCATGAATATAAGCTTTATAATGCTGGTGTAGGTTTAATTGATACCTATCTACTGGTTGCTGCATTGAAAAATGATTATGCGGTTTGGAGTTTAGATAAGAAATTAAATAAGGCTATTGACATTATAGAACAGCATTAGATTATAAAAGCTAAAATAAAAGACAAAACCCTTAGAAAGTTTTACGCTAAGGGCTATTCAATTTCATTCTATAACAAAATTTTAAGGTTCCATTACTTCTTATCAATTTATGAATATATTGTATATTAATTAATGGATAGAATGGATTTAGATTATGATTACATTATAATAGGAAGTGGTTTTGGGGGATCCGTAAGCGCACTCAGGCTTTCGGAAAAAGGCTATAAGGTATTAGTAATAGAGAAAGGCAAATGGTATCAATCAAAGGATTTCGCTAAAACTAACTGGAATTTTAGAAAATGGTTCTGGATGCCGGCCATCCGCTTTTTCGGAATCATGAAACTTACAGTTTTCAGACATGTAGCAATACTGTCAGGAACTGGAGTAGGAGGAGGATCTTTAGTATATGCAAATACATTACCCATTCCCAAATCTACTTTTTACAAGACAGGGACTTGGGCTAAACTCAATGACTGGGAAAATGTATTGAAACCCTATTATACATTAGCCTATAAAATGTTAGGTGCCACACCAAATCCAGAATTATTCGATGGAGATTTAGCCCTTAAAAAATTAGCTCAAGAAAGAAATATCAGCCATCAATTCGAACCCACAAAAGTAGCAGTCTATTTTGGTGAAGCAGGTGTAGAGGTAGATGACCCTTATTTTGGTGGTAAAGGGCCTAAAAGAACTGGTTGTATTCATTGCGGAGGATGTATGACAGGCTGTAGATACGATGCCAAAAACACTTTGGATAAAAACTACCTTTATTTAGCCCAGCAAGAAGGTGCAAAAATTTTGGCAGAACAAGAGGTAATAGATGTAATGCCAATAGGTGAAAAAGATGGTTCCGATGGCTATCAGGTTGAAATTAAATCGAGTACAAAATTCATTAAAAAGAAGAAAAAGATTAGTGCAAAAGGCATAGTATTTTCTGGAGGTGTAATGGGTACGGTTAAACTTTTATTAAAGCTTAAAAAAACTGGTTCTTTACCATTATTATCAGAAAAAACTGGTGAAGAAATCAGAACCAACAATGAAACCCTGATCAGCGTTTCCAGTCTAAAGAAAGACATCAATGTATCAAAAGGCATCGCCATTGGAAGTATTTTACATGTGGATGAAAATACCCATTTAGAAGTTTGCCGCTATTCGGAAGGTTCTGGTGCATGGAAGCTTTTGCATTTACCATTATCTGAAGGCAATACCATATTTAAAAGGATCGCCAATACAATCATAAAGACGTTGAAATCACCATTACGATATTTCAAAAGTTATTGGCTCAGTAGCTGGTCTAAAAAAACTGTAATTCTCCTTTTCATGCAGTCTGTGGACAGTACTATTAATTTCAAAAGAGGTTGGTTTGGACAAATGGTTTCTAAATTAGGAAAGGGAAAACCGCCAAGTCCTGACATCCCAGAATCAGCTAGTCTTACCAAAGAATATTCAAATATAATTAATGGGAACCCCACGACTTTTGCATTAGAAACATTGGCAGGAATACCATCTACCGCCCATATTTTGGGAGGAGCAGTCATGGCAGAAAATAGTTCGGAAGGAGTTATTGATAAAAATAATAAAGTTTTTGGCTATCAAAATATGATGGTGATTGATGGCGCCATGATATCAGCCAACCCAGGAGTAAATCCTTCTTTGTCCATTACTGCTATTGCCGAACATGCAATGGAGCAAATTCCTGTAAATAATTAACAATTGATTTTTATCTAAATTATTATGTTTATTATGGAGATAATATCACACGGCTTTGTTTAAAGTTATGAATATGACAAAGTAGAGTTAATAGATAAAAATTGAATTATCTCTTGAATATTTAAGTTGTTCCTTGACCCATTATCACCAAAACATTTAAGTAAATTAGAAGTTTCAATGAACCTAAATTATTTATTAATTTTATATAAATAAAAAATAGATTGTATGATTAAAAACACCTCACGCCTATTCATCTTTTCTATATTACTATTGGCTTGTCAACCCAATGAGCAAAAAGAAAGTGCAAGCGAAGAAAAATCTAAACCAGTTCCAAAAGTTGATATAGCAGATATCGAGACAGGAATTAAATCCTATATAGACAATAAAACCAAAGAAGCTGATGGCTATTTTCATGTAAAAGATGAGAATAAGGAATTAAGGTTGAAACTTGTTCGTGTGCATACAGAATATTTATCGAACCTTGGTCCCAATCGCCACTTTGCCTGCGTAGATTTAGCCGATGAAAATGGAGATGTTTATGATGTGGATTTCTTTATGGAAGGAAAACCAGGAGCTATGGATGTTACCGAAACTACGGTTCACAAACTCAATGGTAAGCCATTTTACAGCTGGAAACAAAAAGAAGATAAAACATGGCATAGAGTACCGATTGAATCCGCCTCCAATGAGTTATTAGGAGTGATTGAAGGAGAAGATGAATTTGAGTTTTATTATGAAACCACTTTACCTAAAATTGAAAAGGAAGCCAAGGTATGGATACCCATAGCTCAATCGGATAAATTTCAGGATATTGAAATTAAGCGCATGGAAATTCATGGTGAGGATCAAATGCTATCTGAAAAAGAGTATGGTAATAAAATTTTGTTATTGAATTTAAATAAAGAGGATAGTAAAAAGCCAATAAAAATAACTTACCACGTGAAAAGAAAGGAAAAAAGTGCATATCCAGAGAAAAATGTCGATCTCAATAAATATTTAAGTGGAAATGTATTGATGCCTGTAGGAAATGAACGATTTAAAGAAATAGTAGCAGAAGCTACAGCCGGAAAGGAAAATGATAGTAAATTGATTCAAGCCAGGGCGATATATGATTATATCATTGACAATATGCGATATGCCAAAAATGAAAAATACGGTACAGGTGATGCGGTTTACGCCTGTGATTCCAAAACCGGAAATTGTACTGAGTTTCATTCATTATTTATTTCACTGGCTAGAACTGCCAATATTCCAGCTCGTTTTGCCATTGGAGCAGGTATCCCTTCCGATAGAGATGAAGGAGGCATTGATGGATACCATTGCTGGGCAGAATTTTACGCTGAAGATAAATGGTGGCCCGTTGATATTAGCGAAGGTAATAAATACACTGCTTTAGCAACTTATTATTTCGGGAGACATCCCGCCAACAGAATTGAGTTTACAAAGGGAAGAGATTTACAATTTGAACCATCTCCACAATCTAGCCCAGTGAAATTTATGGCTTATCCTATTTTTGAAGTGGATGGGGAAAGCAAGGTCAGTAATGCTAAATTCAGTTTTCAAAGGATAAAAACAAAAGAGATTTAAAAATTGGCATTAAAAAAACCCGAATTTTTGAAATTCGGGCTCTTTTAATGAGTAATCCGTTAATTAATTTTCAGGATGCTCTCCACCTTCTTCCTCAGAAGGATGTTCCTCTTCAGATGATTCCTCTTCACTAGGATGTTCTGAACCTTCATCATCAGAAGGATGCTCATCACCACCATCGGATGGGTGCTCATCTTTTTTCTTTTCCTCTTTTTCCATTACTTCTTCTGTTGCTTCATCATCAGAAGAAGCTTCTTTCTTTTTATCACCACATGAAATTAATGTAGCTGACAAGAAGAAAATTGCTGCTAAAGCAATCAGACTAAGGGATTTTAATTTTTCTAATACTTTCATAGTTTGTTAGTTGGTTTAAATTCAAATAGCAATTTATGAAAATATGCTTTTAAATCAATTTTTGAATACTTTATTTTTTTATTCAATCGAATCTCGATTTACAGTTAAAAATAATTTTTCTAATTGATTGAATTGTTTTTGGTTCCAAAATCTAATATTTTTCAAGCTTTTATTCTGTTCCTCTAATGCAGTATTTAATAAATTAAAATCATCTTTTAGCTGCTTATTTATTTTATTTTGCTTTTTCCCCTGACTTTGAATTTGATCAGATAATAACCCGATTTTTAGTGATTGTTTTTCTAAATCAGCTCCTATAGCTTCTTGCTTTAACTTTAGTTTATTATGGTCTTCATAGGACTGATAACCTATAGCACCAATAAATAAAAACAATAGCATTAAAATGATACTAGGAATAATGAAATTAATTTTAGACTGCTTAGGTTTTTGATAGAATTGCTCTGAAATATTGGGTACCATAACATACTTCTTTGCTGCAAAATGGAATAATTGAATCAATAAATCTCCATCTGCTATGGTATTTTGTTGATATTCCTCAAAATCAGTATTTCCAATTTGAATAGAGTTATCTTCCAGGGGAGTATAAGAAATGGAATAACAAGCTCCGTTTTTTTCCATTTTCTTTAGAAATACCACTAACTGAAAATACTCGGACAAGGCAGTTTGCATATTATCCCCCACCTGAATGTAGGAAGTTTGCGTATAGGTTGAGATTTGCAATAAACTTTTGGAAATGAAATAAGGTGCAATATCCTTTAAATACAAAACATCCCCTGCCCTTTTTTCGAGTTCATTAATGACGGTTTGTTCGTGTTTTGTAAAATCCATTTCTCCAGTTTATATACTTATTTTACGATTGTTCTTGGTATGGCTGAGGGCAACCTACTTAGCATTTCATTATTTAAAAGTTGAGTTGTATTTGTAAAACTACTTACATTAATCACATTATTTTTTTGTCTGCCAATCAAAACTACCTCATCTCCTACTTTGGCTTCAGGGATATTGGTAATATCCACCATAAAAAGATTCATATTAATTAAACCCACTATGGGCGCTTTTTTTCCGCTAATCAATACATATCCTCTATTCGACAATGCTCTGGGATAACCATTGGAATATCCTAATGGCATCACCGCTATCTTCATTTTATGGCTGGCTTGAAATGCCGTGCCATATCCAATAAAATCACCTTCTGGAACATCCCGAATATCCATGATATCTGTTTTCCAGCTAAAAATTCTTTTTAAAGCACCATCCGATTTTTTATCCGTTTCCGTTAAATGATGATAATAAATATCAGGGCTCGGCCAAAACCCGTATTGTGCTACCCCTACCCTCACTAAATCATAAACGGTATCAGGCATAGCCAAGGCTGCGGCAGAGCAGGCTATATGTCTCAAATTAGGTTCAATTTTCTTTTCTTTACAAACTTTCAAAAAATCTTTATACTTTGCCTTTTGACGGTCAATTTTAAATTGATTACCTAAACTCTCTGCCCCGCCAAAATGCGTACATAAGCCCTGGAAAGTTATATGTTCCTTATTTTTCTTCAAAAATGTTAAAGCCTTAGGAAATTCTTCTTTTGGCATACCCGTTCGATTAGCTCCGGTTTCTACCTCAATATGTACTCTGGCGGGTTTACCCACTTTCTTTGCGGCCGCTAAAGCCACTGGCAGACGGTCATAATTATAAACAAAAAATTCAATATTATTTTCAATGGCCCAGGGAATATCCTCTTCATAAATAATCCCCATAATCATAATTTGGCTTTTTTCATTGCAGGCGTTCAAAACTTCTTCTGCTTCAAAGGAAGAAGCCACCGAAAAGTGATGGACTCCTGCCTTTTCAGCCATAGGTATGAAAGATTCAATACCATGACCATAAGCATTGGCTTTAACTACTGAAGAAAAGATCACGTCCTTTCCGATTTTTTTCCTAATGAAATTTATATTTGCTTTTAAGGCTGATTGTTTCAGCTCTATTCTTGAAGAGTGTTTTACCATTTTTTCTTTGTTTCCAGCCAGGTATATGATTTCCCCCAACTATCTTTTGCTAATTTTTTAACTTTTTCAACTTCTTCCAAGGGCACATTGTCGATCATTTGCGCTGCCTCTAAATCATTAAAATGAAAAGCATAAGTTCTAGCGGCAAATTCATGCAGTGGAAGTGATGATTCCCCATGATATTCGCCATTAACAAAGACCGAAGGTTTTATTTTTTGTCCCCAGTCTTGTCTTCCTTCATTATTTGGGTTCAGAAAATAGGCCCTGTAATTTCCTTTAGGATCTTTATCAACTCTCAATAAAGATACCGCATGAAAACCTAACATATCCCCTTTCGAACTTGTTATAAAAATGCCTACAGGATTTGGATAAATCAATTTATGTCCGTCATTGTATAAAGGATGACACATGGCATAGAAGACTCTTACAAAACCATCAAAATCTACGATGGCATTCGAAAAATAATCGTAGGCAGAAGCAAAGCCGATTTGAATCCATTGCCCATAAAGTGCAGGATTAACCCATTTATGAGGATCTTCTGCCCTTCCTGAACCTCTAATCATCATTTCATTATAGATACGATCCAACATAGGCACCAAAGTCACAGAAACTGCATCCAAATTGTAATCTAAATTCTGAACCAATCCTTGCCCTGTTGTGGAAGCTTTAATTTCCTGCCCTTCAAATCTAAAGGTAATATCATCAGTTACTGCAGCGGTTTGCACCATATTTATCAATTTAGCTGGTGCATGCTGACTCCACATACTAATGCCCCTAGCACTTTGGCAAGTAGGATTGTTTCCTTGTCCGACTCCTAAAGGTTGGCCTAAAATACGGAATAATGCGCCTATCAAATATTGACGCGCACTAACGGCTTGATGTGGATTTCGGGTAGATTTTAAAATCCTTTCTTCCACTTTTGGATGAATTTTGATTCCACTGATATTGGATAAACCCGATCTCACCGATTCTCTAGCAATTGTTCCATTCTCCAACATCTTTGATAATCCATAAATACATTGTGCATTGTAAATGTGGGCGGTCTTTAGGATTAGATCAGCCAAATAATCCGTATGTTCATTCCATCGAGTTTCTCCCACTGGAGTTAAGCCTAAGCAAACAGGAACGGTCTGAAAATATTCGCTGTCAATTAGATATCGCAAGAGAACTGCATGATATTGACTTACTAATCCATATTTTAACATGGACTCTCCCATTTCCTGGGCTTCTACATATAAATCGGAGCTATTCAAACTTTCTAATAAAGCCTGATATTCCGTCACATTTTTTTCATCTGTATTTTTAGTGGGTCTATAAATACATCTTTGAAAACTCAATAGCTTCTGGTCTCCTTCTTTTTTGGGGTCTAATTCAATTTTTTCTTTTACTAAAGCAATAATTTTTCTTTGCTTTTCTGTAACCACTGGTCGTTGTTCACAGATTAGGGTTAACTCCTCTGCTAAAGTTTCTTTTACATCATCCAAATGAATGTGTTCAGAAAGAAATTTAAAAAGATTATGGACTTTATGAAGTTCATGTTCGCTCATGGTAAGACGAGTTTCTTCAACAGGATCATTGAAAACAAACTCTAAATTAGCTACGATTACTTCCTGAATAAAAACTTCTGCTTCTTCCTTGGATATAACATCGGTTTTATAATCACCTTTAGCAATGGCCAATAATCTTAATTCACTTAAAATTTCGATAGTGGAATTGGGATGTCCACTTTTTAAAGTACCGTTCACTAAACCGGCCACTAATTTTGATGGGTCAGCCCAAGGAGAATCATTGAAAATGCCAGCTTCTGATAATTCTCCAATAAGATTGTAAACCAATTTAATACCTTCCAATGAATCGGCTAAGATATCAATTTGCCCCATCAAACGATTGGCTTTTTCTCCTTTAGTCAAAGGAGTGGATGATTTAAATTCATCTAAAAGCTCATTAAGCTTGTTGTTACTATTATCTATTAATGTTTGATCCGACATGGTATTCTAAAAATTTATATGATTCATTGCCAAAATTAAAAAATGACAAGCGTTAATAATATTCAATTTCGCATCAAATAATGCTTAGAATATGAAAGTAAAGAAAATTAGCACAAGTTTTGGCTTGCGCTAATTTTAATTCTATAGTCACAAGCCAGACGCTTGTGTCAGATATTTGTTACTTAATTTGTAACAGACATTTTATTCTTAATGATAGAAGTCCACATTTTCATAATGTAATAATAATTCAGTCATTCTATCAGGATCTTCCCCTTTAAAGTTCACGGTACCAAAATGGTTCCCAAAACCATCTCTGTCACTAATTTTTTGTGTACTCATTGGTGGTACCAAATTATGATCTAGAAAATATGGTTCTTCTTTCAATTCTTCAGGAATTTCCAATTTGGAAATCGAACTTTTATGCGGATAAATCATCACATTTCCATAAAAGTTTTTGGGTCTTGCATCTAAAGGAGGCAAAATTTCATTTAACTCCTCCTCTGATAAATTGGGATCATGGCATAAAACAAATGCCCCTAAAGCATCGAAATCATAAGCTTTACCAGCTAATTCCAAAATATGCCCACCAGGAATTCTGCAAGCCACCTCTCCAAAACTTAAGGTATCATCTTCAGTCAAAAACCACTCTGGATGAATCATCCCATATTCAATACCGAAAAGGTCAACCAGTTTTTGCATTTCCTTCATGATACGATCACGCTTGGTATGCAGTAAATTTCCTTCCGGTATAAAATTGGAATAGCCCAATTTCACATATTCTGTAATATTCAAGAACCTGATTTTGCCTCCGTGAACAAAAGCTTCGCAAGAGAATTCTTGTCCTGGTAAGTGGCTTTCTGCCAAACAAGGAAAATCATCTTCCTCACATTTCTCGTCAATATCTGACATGGAGCGAAGTAATCTGTGACCTACCGTTCCAGCTGAAGCGAAAGGTTTGATATGCACCCAGCTATCCTCTTCACCATCTACTTGTAGATTGGCTTGATTTAACCTTTTCATAAAGGCTTTTACCCCTTCTTTATTATAAACCTCTTCAAATAACCCAACTCTTAGGCCTCCGATTAAAGCTTTTCGCTTCATCATGGCTTTATTTCTAAATAAAAATGCACGATTTAGTACACGTGGATCATCTCTGTAAATTGAATTTAGAGCTCCAGCCCATTCCACAGTTTCCTCAAATAATGGAACTGCCACATCTACATTGAAGGGTTCTAATTTTTCATGCAGATCTAATGAATTGGAAGTATCGCTCCACTCATCAAATTGGTAAGAAACAAAGGGTATATCATTATCTTTTGCGTACTGCTCAAAATCAGGAAATGATACCACTACATAAGGTTTATTGAGTTTTTGCATGCTTTCGATAACAGGTAAACTCCAACCCATAAGTGCAAAACATTTAGCCATAGTTAATATAGTTTAGTTTAAAATTTTAGTAACTACTTAATATAAACTATAAAATTACCAAGTCCGATATAATACTATGATATCTGTAAATATGAACAACATAACATAAATCTCTTTATTGAGTCAATAATTTCAGCTTTACATTTCAAATAATACCATAAATTTTAATTGAAGACTAAAGCAAATATTGTAATTTTGAAAGAATATATAACAGACGAGCTATCTTGATTTAAGATAGGAGATTTTTCAATTCAAAGTTTCAAATGCAGGATATCATTATAATTGGCGGTGGAATAGTGGGTTTAGCTACAGCCCTTAAAATTAAGCAGAAAAATGCTAAACTTTCAGTTCTTTTATTGGAGAAGGAAACTCAATTAGCACAGCATCAAACCGGTAATAATAGTGGGGTTATTCATTCAGGAGTATATTACAAGCCGGGCAGTTTAAAAGCCAAAAACTGCATAGATGGATATAATCAATTAATTAAATTCTGTGATGAGGAAAATGTTCCTTATGAGTTGTGCGGAAAAGTGATAGTCGCGACAGATAAAAGCGAGCTCCCTACTCTTTCTATGATTGAAGAGCGAGGGGCACAAAATGGGTTGAAGAACTTAAAAAGGCTTACTAAAGAGGAAGTAAAAGAACATGAGCCTTATGTAAATGGAATTGCAGGCATTCACGTTCCACAGACTGGAATAATTGACTATACTGCTGTTTCTTTAAAATATGCTGAAAAGTTTCAGGAATTAGGAGGAGAAATCTCTTTAGGTCAGAAAGTCACGAACATTCAAGAAAAGAATGGAGTAACCACAGTTGTTACTAATAAAGGTAGTTTTGAAACTAAATTAGTGGTGAATTGTGCCGGTTTATATTCTGATAAAATAGCTAAGCTAACTTCTGAAAAGCTTGATTTAAAAATTATACCTTTCCGGGGGGAATATTTTATGATTAAGCCCGCAAAACAGTATTTGATCAAGAATTTAGTCTATCCTGTGCCTGATCCAAATTTCCCTTTCTTGGGGGTTCATTTCACCAGAATGATCAAGGGAGGAATAGAAGCCGGACCCAATGCAGTATTGGCATTTAAGCGGGAAGGCTATCGTAAATCATTATTTAATTTAGTTGAATTAGGTGAGTCATTAGCTTGGCCCGGATTTCAAAAAGTAGCAGCTAAATACTGGAAAACAGGCTTTGGAGAAATGTACCGCTCCTTTTCGAAATCAGCTTTTACTACCGCCCTTCAAAAACTATTGCCTGATATTACAGAAAGTGATTTAACTCCGGGTGGAGCAGGCGTTCGTGCTCAAGCATGCGACAGAAATGGAGGATTAATAGATGATTTCTTAATTTTGGAAGAAAGTAATGCTATCAATGTCTGTAATGCACCTTCGCCTGCGGCAACTTCTTCCTTATCTATTGGAGATCATGTGAGTGATTTGGCATTGAAGAGATTTTAAAGTAAGAGAAAAAAGCATTTTAATTCATCTTTTTAATGTTAAATTTATGCCTAAACTTAAATCAGAATTATTCCATTTTCGCCACTCACCGTTGGTATATGAAAATATAATATTTGGACCATTATTTTTATATAATTTAATCGAGGGGTAATATTCATTCACTGTTACTTCTTGATTGGTATTAAAATCTGTTTCCTCTAAACTGATTTTATTCTGCCCAATAATCAATTTTTCAATCCCGATAAAAATCCGTTTTCAGGAATTCTAATATCCAAGTCTTTCACATTAATTTTATGAACTTCTTTTCCAACATTAATTGTTCTAATAATATCGTTAAAATAAAGCAATTTCCCTGGTTTTTGATCCACAGTCGCTTCATAAATTCTAATATTTATTAAACTCTTTATTCTATTTTTCAAGCTTAAATTAATTTTATCTAATTGATATGAGTGAAATTCATCAGCTGCAAAATATTGCGCATTAATAATAGGTTCAGATTTAGTTGTGCTTAGTGAAGCAATTGAAGTCAAATTTTCAAAATCAATACCAATTCTTCCTCTTCTTGGCCCATGCAATTCCTCAGTTAATAATTGCCGATTTTCTTTAAGCCTATTTAAGTAAATATCAAAAACATTAGAATCTGGTTTTAATGTAATTACTTCATACCCAACCTTATTAAAGGTTAAGAATCTACTCGTATCCAATTCATCAAATTTGTAGCGTCCTTCCTCATTTGCTGTAGTACCTAAACTGACTTCATCATTAGAGTACCATATATTAACATAAGATAGTTTTTCTCCATTAGCTTTATCATATATAGAACCAGATAATTGTCCTTTCAAATTATTGGAAACTAGAAGAAAAATCAAAACTACAATTACTCGCATATTTATTAAAGAATTAATTAAATTGAAGCCCAAAGCATAAACATAGCAATTAAAAAATGACCGAAGAAATTATTTCATATTTTGAAGAATATTGGAATATTAACCCTGATATTCAAAGCAAGATTCTATATAGTGCAATAGCTATAATTGTTTTAGTTATTCTTCGTTTTTCCGCTCTAAAATTAGTCTTTAAAAGATTTCACGATGCAAAGGAGCGATATCTATGGAAAAATGGTGTTAAAAACATTTATTATATTTTACTACTAATCATCTTGCTTAATATTTGGATTGATAAAATTGATTCGATTGGTACTTTTCTAGGTTTAGTGAGTGCCGGTTTGGCCATTGCATTGCAAGTACCCATCGTCAATGTTGCAGCTTGGCTTTTTATCATCATACGCAAACCTTTTGAAGTTGGAGACCGCATAGAAATAGGAAATGTTGCAGGAGATGTAATTGATATTCGATTTTTCCAATTTACAATAAATGAAATTGGAAATTGGGTTGGTGCTGATCAAAGTACAGGGAGAATTATTCATGTCCCCAACGGAGAGGTTTTCAAAGTAACTCAAGCAAACTATAACCAAGGATTTAGTCATATTTGGCTCGAAATGCCAGTCTTGGTCACTTTTGAAAGTAATTGGAGAAAAGCAAAGGAGTTATTAGAGAACATTATAAATAATCATGCAGAGGAATTATCTTTTACTGCCAAAAGAAAACTATTGGAAGCTTCTAAAAAATTTATGATTTTCTACAGCAACCTTACTCCCATCATATATACCTCTGTGAAAGACAGTGGTGTTGAACTTACGATTAGATTTCTGTCGGAACCTAAAAAGAGAAGAGTAACAGAAAATGCAGTTTGGGAAGAAATTCTCGATACTTTTGCTGAACAAGATGATATTGATTTCGCATACCCTACGCAAAGGATTTACTATAATCATACAGAGGGGAAGTCCGATACAAGGAATAAATAACAGTTTTTGTGGTTTGAAGAAGCCTTCTAAGTACTATATTTTGATTCCTTATGTCATAATCATAATTAATTTATATTTTTGCCTAAACACAATACAGAAAACTATGTCGAATAACTTATTAGCAGGAAAAAAAGGAATTATCACGGGTGCTTTAGATGAAAACTCTATTGCCTGGAAAGTAGCTTTAAAAGCAAAAGAGCAAGGTGCTCAATTTGTTTTGACAAATGCTCCAGTAGCTTTAAGAATGGGAGGCATCCAAGAATTAGCTAAAGAATGTAATACCGAAGTAATTCCAGCTGATGCTACTTCAGTTGATGATATCACAAAACTATATACTGAATCAAAAGAAATTTTAGGGGGTAATTTTGATTTCCTTTTACATTCAATCGGCATGAGCCCAAATGTGAGAAAAGGAAAAGCTTATAATGACTTAAACTACGATTGGCTACAAAAGACCTACGATATTTCAGCAATATCTTTTCATAAAATGATGCAAACTGCTGATAAAATGGATGTAATGAATGAATACGGATCTATTTTAGGTTTATCTTATATTGCAGCTCAGCGTACCTACCCTTTTTATAATGATATGGCCGATGCTAAAGCATTATTAGAATCCATTGCTCGTAGTTATGGTTATCATTTTGGAAAAAGGAAAAATGTAAGAGTAAATACTATTTCTCAATCCCCTACTCCTACTACAGCCGGTTCAGGAATTAGCGGATTTGATTCTTTCTACAACTTTGCCGAAAAAATGTCTCCATTAGGAAATGCAACGGCAGAGGAATGTGCTGATTATATCATCATGATGTTCTCAGACTTTACTAAAAAAGTGACGATGCAGAATTTATTCCATGATGGTGGTTATTCTTTCACGGGTATTTCCGAAGAGTTGATTGAGGAAATGAAATAATACATTTAATACATATAACCCTGTCAGGTTTTGAGAATTAATGGTTAGTGTGCCACTAACCATGGAGCGAACTCCCTGGTCGGTGGCACACCGACCAGCATATAAATTAATCAAACCTGACAGGCTTTAATTTCCACAAATGCTAACATTCCCCAATGCCAAAATTAATTTAGGACTTAATATCACCGCCAAACGAGCTGACGGCTATCATGATATTGAATCATGCTTCTATCCTATCCCAATGAAGGATGCATTGGAAATTATTTCTTCAAAAAAACTAAATTTCAGCTCTACGGGCATTCCAATTCCTGGGAATACGGAGGATAATTTGGTTATAAAAGCTTATCATTTGATTAAAGCAGATTTTGATATTCCGGCTGTGGAAATTATCCTTCATAAAAACATTCCCATGGGAGCCGGAATGGGTGGTGGTTCCGCAGACGGGGCCTTTATGCTGACTTTGCTTAATGATTATTTTAAACTCAATATTTCCAAAGAAAAATTAGAGGAATATGCCTTAAAACTAGGTAGTGACTGCCCATTTTTTATTGAGAATAAACCAAAATTGGTTAGTGGAAGAGGTGAAATATTTGAAGATTCCAAGCTTGATTTATCTGGCTATTATTTAGCATTAGTTTTTCCTGCTATTCATATTAGTACAGCAGAAGCATATAATGGAATTATACCACTAAAAGCAGAAACCTCCGTATCCGTAAAAGAAACCATTGAAAACCATCCTATTGAGGAATGGAAAATGATTTTAAAAAATGATTTCGAAAAAGGGATTTTCAGAAAACATCCTGAATTACAAGCAATTAAAAATAACTTTTACGATGATGGAGCAGTTTATGCCAGCATGACGGGAAGTGGCTCAACTATTTTTGGATTGTTTGATAAATCTATTGATTTAAATAAAATCCAAGCCGATGAACTCATTGAGCTATAAAATTTCAATAAAAAACCTCGAAAATAATTCCGAGGTTCAGTAATCAAATCAAATATCGAATAAAATTATTTCATTGATGGAGGTAAAATCACTTTATCAATAACGTGAACAACTCCATTTGATGCTTTTACATCCGCTTTTGCCACTTTGGCTCCATTTACTGAAGCACCATATTTTAAGCTGATAGTTACTTCTTCACCTTGAACGGTTTTGGCTTTTTGTCCTTCTTTCAAATCAGAAGACATCACTTCTGCACCAATAACGTGGTAAGTTAATACTGCTACTAATTGGTCTTTATTTTCTGGCTTCAATAAGGACTCTAGAGTTCCTTCCGGTAAAGCTTCAAAAGCTTCATTTGTAGGAGCAAAAACCGTAAAGGGGCCATTTCCACTTAAAGTTTCTACTAATCCAGCTGCTTTTACAGCCGTAACTAAGGTTGATAAAGACTCGGTTCCTGCTGCTAATTCAACGATGTTTTTGTCCTGTGCTTTCACTGAAAAGAATAAACCCACAACTAATACACTTAATACAATTGATTTCAATAACTTTTTCATTTTGTTTTTTTTTGTGAGTTATCGAAATAGTATGTGCTTGATAATGTTTAACTTATAATATAATATATTTTTTACATGAAGTGAGTTAGGTTTTATTCTTAGATCATTATTGATTTATTTTCTTTTAAATCTTATCTATAAAATTCCACCTTAAATTCTCTGCCTTTCCTTTTCTATTGAATTTTCTGACTTTTCGCTGAACATAATTTAATTCCCTATATTGATCTTCCAATCTTCTTAATTCAATTCTTTGCTCAATAAGGGCCTGACGATAAGATTGAACCCTATTAACCAATTCGTTATTCCTTAATTCATCGTCTGTTTCATCTTCTATAGAATAAGTATCCAAATAACTTTTGTTCCGCACAATGGACTTTTCAACATCTTCCAGACGTCCTTTTAAATTAATTACTTTGTTTTCTTGATTAAAGGCCAATGCATTGATACTACTTGTGATCGCCAAAAGTGCACCAGCATAAGGAATGGCCTCATTAGCTATGGTATGATCTTCAAAAAAAGCGCCAGTGGCACTAAAACTACCCAAGAAGAAGGTAGTGAATAGTAAGCCTTTTTTGAGTCTTTGATTCCGCTGCACTCTTAAATCCAATTCTCTTATTTGTTTTCTTAAACCCACCAGCAAAGCATCTGTAGATTTTTGATAATCAATTAATTGGTTGTAAAGCTTATCTGTATTCACCCCTTCATTAACTGTTACATTAAAGAATTTACTATCTGTTGCTCCTTCTGGATCGGTTACAGTAAATAAAACATCATATTGAACCGGTATTCCGTCTGCTTTTACAATATCGAAATCTAAAGTATCACTCATCAAAAACAACCTATCCCCTTCTTGCTGCACATAAAGCCAGTCCGGTTCATTTTCCAAAGAATATTTTAATTCTGAAATTGGGTGATTATTGTCTCGAACAAATACTCTTCTTTTGATATCATAGCCTTCCCTGACACTTAAATTACTCAGTTTTGTAATTAGTGGAGGATCATTCTTCTCACTTTTCAAAATGGTTATCTCTTTTTCCACATAATGTTGGGAATCTTCTGCTTCCTCGGCTTTTAATTTAATTTTTAAAGGGAATATTGAACTGATATTACTCATTTCCATTGAGCTCAATTTCCATGTAAAAATTCCTTTTTCATTAATTGTAGGTGTACCCACAGTTACAGGAATGTCAACTGAATAGACAATAGGATCATTATTAGGGTCATAAACTGAAAAATCAATATCCAATTCCTGATCTGCGGTAATGATGTAGGTGTCATTAACATTATTCCTTAACTGAGGAGGTAATTCCTGACCAATTATCTGAAATCTAAATTTTCTTCTGTTGACTGCATTTGTATTATCAATGGCAATTAAATCCAAATCAAAATATTTCTTACTGGCTTGGCTTTGGCTAGGTATCCACTCCAATAGAAGTCTATTTCCAATTACACGAGTTTCTGCTTGTTCAATTGTGGTCAGGTCCGTATCATTATTCCAAATATAAGTCAATACTACATCATCAGTGTTACGGCTATTTCTTGTCGAAGCAATAAATTCCAAATTGTATTCTTCGCCTTGTAGTAATTTTATAAAAGCCCTACTATCAAGGGAATCAGGTTCCATTTCAATAATAGGAACAGAAGCTCTGGCATTTACTTTAATCAAGGTTTTTGAAGTAGAAATGATTTGATCTGCTGAGTCTTTCAAATAAAAATATGATGAATGAAGTCCGATATCATTATTGGATGTTTCCCAGAAAAACTCTCCCTCTTGATCGTCAAAGTTTGCATCCAGAATATCGCTCTTCCATGTAAGTTTAAGATTAGGATTGTCTTCTTTATTGTACTTCACTAAGAATATTACCCCTTCACCAACCATGGTTTCTACCAATTCAGGTGATTGTAGTAGGTCATCATCTTGAGCATTAATGACAAAAGATGGAAATAATAAAAATATAATTAATACCCTCAAGTTCAACATCATAAATTGAATTATCTTAATATATCACTTTGCAGCGCTCTCCTTTTCATTATTCTATTCACCACAGGGTAGCAAAGCACGGACAGTAGGATAATGGCTGTACCTATATAAAAGCCTAAGCTCATTTGCTCTTCCTCACCAAAAATAAGAAAAGCTAAGATAATTCCATAGATCGGTTCAAGGTTTACTGTAAGGTTTACCACAAAAGCGCTTAATACTTTTTGCACTTTTACGGACATAGAAAAGGCCAACACAGTACAAATTCCTGCCAAAATAATTAAGTAAAGCCAATCGAATTGATTAGGAATAAAATCTATTATTTCTGTATTGAAATATCCTAGGTAAAATGGAATTAGAAGAATCGACCCTAAAAATGCGCCCATCATTTCATAAAAAGTTATGACATAATGATTGTGTCGATGGGTTAGTTTTCCATTGAGTACCGTAAATATACTTGCTAAAATGGCCGATAAAACCGACATAATCAGACCTTCAATATATTGAAATTCCACGCTAAAAATAATATACAAGCCAATCACCACAAGTATTCCCAAAGCCAATTCATAAATTTTAATTTTTCTGCTGCTCATTAGAGGTTCTATCAAGCTAGTCCAAAATGAACAAGTGGCAATACCCACCAAACAAACGGAAGCTGTGGAAACACGGGCCGCAGCAAAAAACAGAATCCAATGAAGTCCGATAATTAGTCCAACCCCTAATATTTTCAGAAATTCCTTAAATCCTACTTTAAAACTAAGCTTCCAAAAATAGAGAATAAAAAAAAGGATGATGGTTGCAAAGGATGTCCGGTAAAAAACTACGGCTACTGCAGATATATTTATGAGGAGTCCCAGAATTGCGGTTAGTCCCCAGATCAGAACTATAAAATGCAACTGCACATAATTTTTTACCTCATTTGTCATCGTGGTACAAATTTGTAAAGAATTAGACCGACTATACTAAAGGTAATATTTGGTAACCAAACTGCCAAAATTGGATTCATGGTGGAATTCTCGGCTATGGCTTTACTCAAAATAAAGAAAATAATGAATATAAATGCAATCACAAAACCCAAAGCAATTTGAAATCCTGTTCCACCTCTTTTCTTTTTGGAAGAAACCACCACGCCAATAAATGTCAATATAACAGCTGCAAAAGGTGCCATAAAGCGAATATAACGCTCAATCAAATAAATTTTCACATTATCAGCACCTCTCTCTTTAAGCAAATCAATATAATCATTAAGTTCGGTTAAAGTGAGGGTTTCTTGCAAACCATAGGTGTTTCCAAAATCTTTTGGAGTAATATTGAGTGTCGTGTCTAATTCCTTGCCTTCTTCATATGTCTCTTCCAGTCCATTAAACTTTCTTAAAGTCCAATCTTTAACTTTCCATTTACTTTTAGCTGAATCCCATTCAATTCTCCTAGCACTTAATTTTTCTTTTAAATTTTTATCTTCAATAAGTTCTAATGTAAATCGATACCCCACATCCCTTTGATTATTGTAGCTTTCCATATAGGCATAGGTCTCAGGAGCAATTTTCAAATGAATATCTCGGTCAGTGAAATAAAAAGGCTTTTTAATGTAAGCCGTTTCAAATGCTATCCTGGTTTTATTGGCATCCGGAATTACATAAGCATTAAGGTAAAAACTCATAATCCCGACCAAACCTGCTCCAATCATATATGGAACCAATAATCTTCTAAAACTCATTCCACTTGCCAACATGGCCACAATCTCCGTGTGACCGGCCATTTTGGAGGTAACAAAAACTGCCGCTATAAATATGGTAATGGGTGTAATTAAATTACCTATCCAGGGAATAAATGCACCGTAATAAGGCAAAATTTCAAGGAAAGTTAAATTATGTTCCATGAAATCATCATTTTTCTCAGTATAGTCAATAACGGTAACTATGGCCAAAATAATGATCACCACGAAAATAAAAGTGGAGAGGAACTTTTTAAGTATATATTTATCGAGTAGCTTCATATCAATTTAAAGACGGGTCATTAATTTTTTGACCATTTTCTCCTTCCATTCATAAAATGTGCCAGATATTATTTGTTCCCTAGCTTGTTCAACCAACCAAAGATAAAAAGTTAAATTATGAATGCTTGCAATTTGGGCTCCGAGAATTTCTTTTGAATGAATAAGATGTCTTAAATAGGCTTTTGTATAAAATGTATCCACATAAGTACCCAAAGCTGGGTCAATAGCAGAAAAATCATCTTCCCACTTTTTATTTCTCATATTAATAATACCTTCAGTTGTAAATAACATTCCATTTCTCGCATTACGGGTAGGCATCACACAATCAAACATATCAATCCCCAACGCAATACATTCTAAAATATTAGCTGGAGTCCCTACTCCCATCAAATAACGGGGTTTGTCCTGAGGAAGAATATCACAAACCAATTCTGTCATCTCATACATGTCTTCTGCTGGCTCACCTACAGATAATCCTCCTATTGCATTCCCTTCTCTATCCTTGGAGGCTATTTCTTCTGCAGAACGTTTTCTTAAATCTTTATAAGTACTTCCTTGGACTATAGGGAATAAAGTCTGCTCATACCCATAATGACCCTCGGTTTTATCAAATTGCTTTATGCATCTATCCAACCAACGGTGGGTCATGTCCATTGATTTTCGTGCATATTCATAGTCACAAGGATATGGAGTACATTCATCAAATGCCATTATGATATCGGCACCAATCTTTCGCTGAATGTCCATCACACCTTCCGGGCTGAAAATGTGAGATGATCCGTCAATATGTGATTTGAATGTAACCCCTTCTTCTTTAATTTTTCTGGTTCCAGATAAACTATAAACCTGATAACCACCGCTATCGGTTAAAATCGGCTTTTCCCAACCATTGAATTTATGAAGCCCACCTGCTTTTTGTAGCACTTCTAGCCCAGGTCTAAGATATAAATGATAGGTATTGCCTAAAATAATTTGGGCTTGAATATCATCCTTCAACTCCCGTTGATGAACTGCTTTAACTGAACCAGCAGTACCAACCGGCATGAAAATAGGCGTTTTAATATTGCCATGAGCAGTGGTCATCTCACCTGCCCTGGCATTGGAATTTTTATCTTTATTTGAAATCGTAAATTGCATAAGAATGCAAAAATATAGCTTCTATAGAATTTATAGTTTTTATTTTCCAATATCTTTGTCAAAAAGCTGAATCATTTTTCATTATGGAGCAAATCCACATTTTAATCATCATTTATATTGCATTTTTCCTGATTCAAGCTTATTTCCAATCTAATTATTTTTTGGCTTTTGTATTTCATAAAAATAAAAGTCACAATCCTATCAATTCAGACAAAACTGTTTCTGTTGTTATTTGCGCTCACAATGAATTATATAATCTCAAAAACCATCTTCCTAAAATCCTCAATCAAGCACATCATAATTATGAAGTCATCATCATAAATGATCGATCTGATGACGGAAGCAAAGAATGGTTGAAGAATCAAGAACATATTTACCCGCATTTAAAGACTTTCCATATCACACAAACTCCTAATAATTACAATCCTAAAAAATACGCTCTCACAAAAGGAATTGAAATGGCCAAAAATGATATTATCTTACTAAGTGATGCAGACTGTGAGCCAGCTTCTCCTTACTGGGTTGACAGAATGTCACATTCATTTAGTGATTCAACTGAAATAGTATTAGGGGCTTCACTATACAAAAAAAGACCCGGATTGCTCAATCAATTCATCAGATATGAAACTTTACAGACGGCCCTGTTCTATTTGTCGTTTGCTTTTAAAGGCGTTCCATATATGGGAGTAGGAAGGAATTTAGCTTATAAAAAATCATTTTTTAATGAGACTGGAGGATTCCAAAACTTTAAATCAATTATGGGAGGTGATGATGATTTGTGGGTAAATAGGCATTCAACTAAAGACAATACTGCTATTTGTACGCATCCGGAAAGTCTTACGTTCTCAAACCCAAAGGAAAGCTGGAGTTCCTTTTTTCAACAAAAAAAAAGGCATTTATCGGTCGGGAAATATTATAAAACCAAAGACAAGATTAGATTAGGATTGTATCATTTCACACAAAGTATGTTATGGATTTTATTTATATTGACTTGTGTGTTGGGAAATCCGAGTGATTGTTTAATTTTAAGTTTTCTTTTCTTAATGCATCTAATAGGACAATATGTCGTGTTTTATAAGCTTAGCATTAAGTTTGGGATTAAATTTATGCATTTTAATTTACCCGTTTTAGAAATCCTATTTATAGGATATTATTGGATTTGGGGAATTTATGCTACACTAACAAAGCATCTTAAATGGAAATAAATAAAAATAGAAGTTTTTCAGAAAAGGCATTAAAGGATTTTAGATTAATTGATCAAGCGGTGATAGCCAAAGACCAAATGGCTTATGCAGAGCTGATGAAAAGATATAAAAAGCCTGTTTATCATATGGTGTTGAAAATGGTAAGGAATGTGGATGATGCAGAGGATTTAACCATAGAGGCATTTTCAAAGGCTTTTAAAAGTCTTCACCGATTCAAAAAAGATTATACTTTCAGTACTTGGTTATTTAGAATTGCCACCAATAATGCAATTGATTTCATTCGAAAAAAGAAATTGAGGACTATTAGCATTCATACTTCCTACAAAGATGATAATGGTGATTCTGTTGAAATAGATGTGGAAGACAAAGGGAATTTAACTCCACAAGATTTAGCCATTAAAGAACAGCGAATTGAATTAATGCGAATGTTCGTGGATAAATTACCAGCAAAATATCAAAGACTGGTGAAGCTGAGGTATTTTCAAGAGTTATCCTATGAAGAAATTGCCACGGAATTGGAAGCGCCATTAGGGACTATCAAAGCGCAACTACATCGCTCTAGGGAATTGATGCGAGAGTTGATTCAAGGTAAAGAAACTCGATTCTAATGGATAGTAGTGCGATAGTGGAAAAATACTTTCCCGAGCTAAATGCCCAACAAAAGGCACAATTTCAAGAATTAGGTAATCTTTATGCTGAATGGAATGAAAAAATCAATGTGATTTCCAGAAAAGACATTGATCACATATATGAAAAGCATATTTTACATGCCTTATCCATCGCTAAGTTTCAGAATTTATCCGGTAAAAAAATATTGGATGTTGGAACAGGTGGTGGACTACCGGGAATTCCACTAGCTATTTTATTTCCAGATGCACAATTTACCTTAGTGGATTCTATTGGTAAAAAGATAAAAGTTGTGCAAGCCATTGTCGATGCCCTTGGGTTAGAAAATGTAAATGCTTATCACCAAAGAGCTGAAAAAACTAAGGGGAAATATGATTTTGTTGTCAGCAGAGCGGTCACTAGAATGAAAGCCTTCATACATTGGGTAAATCCCAAAATACAATCAGATAATCCCAATGACAATAGTGGTATAATTGCACTTAAAGGTGGGGATTTGGAGGACGAAATGGCTGAAATCAAAAGAATGTACCAAGAAGTGCCTATTTCAAAATATTATTCAGAGCCCTTTTTTGAAACCAAAAAAATTGTTTTCGTACCCTTCTAAATTTAATAATTATGAAAATTTTAAAATGGATATTCATAGTGCTATTAGCAATTGGATTGATAGGCTATATAGGGTATTTAATTATAGATGAAGATTTACCACAAGGTGAAAAAGGGGCAAAGGCGGAGCAATTAGCAGACAAAATGTTATCAGCCGTGAATGATTCGGCTTGGAACGAACTTGCAGTTGTGGAATGGGATTTTGCTAGCAAACATCATCTGGTTTGGGATAAAGACCGCCATTGGGCAAAAGTTTCCTGGGAAAATTATGATGTATTCATCAGACTTGATTCCAAAACAGGGGTTGCTTTTGCCAAAGGCAAAAAAATTGAAAGAGATGAAATATTAAACTCACTATTAGAAGAAGCCTATGCAATTTGGGCCAATGATTCTTTTTGGCTAAATCCAATTACCAAAATTAGGGATTCAGGTACAGAAAGACAATATGTACCACAAAAGGAAAATGATGTAGAAGGTTTATTGGTTTCCTACAAAAGCGGAGGAGTTACCCCAGGTGATTCTTACTTATGGTTGGTTGATAAAGAAACGGGAATGCCTGAATTTGTAAAAATGTGGGTGCAAATTATTCCAGTGGGCGGTGTTAAATTTAGTTGGGAAAACTGGCATACTACAACAGCTGGCGCAAAAATTTCGCAGACTCATAAAAGCATATTCACAGTAGAGATTACAGAGCTTGAAACATGGACTCAATTGGAGGATTATCCTGAATTGGATGAATTTAAAGTTTTAGAATAAATAGTGCAGTATTAAGAGATTATCACAATAGAAATTTAATTTATCATTAAATGACTAAATGTGAAGGATTTCCAAAAACCAAACAGAAAATTAATGATTTATATCCAAAATAGATGAAGATTTTAAAATGCTTATACTACCTTTGTATCCCATAAGTACAGCAGGCAATTCAAAATAACTTATGGCATCTCGAAAAAATACTAAATTCATTTTTGTTACTGGTGGTGTAACCTCTTCCTTAGGAAAAGGAATTATCGCAGCCTCTTTGGCTAAGCTATTGCAGTCAAGAGGTTTTTCTGTGACTATCCAAAAATTAGATCCCTATATTAATGTGGATCCTGGTACACTAAATCCATATGAACATGGGGAATGTTTTGTGACAGAAGATGGAGCAGAAACCGATTTGGATTTAGGGCATTACGAAAGGTTTTTAAATATCAACACCTCACAAGAAAATAATGTCACAACAGGCAGGATCTATTATAATGTAATCACCAAAGAACGTGAAGGAGCTTATTTGGGCAAAACTGTTCAAGTAATTCCTCACATCACTGATGAAATCAAAAGAAATATTTATGCCGTAGCTGAGAAAAATGATTATGATATAGTCATAACAGAAATTGGCGGATGTGTAGGTGATATTGAATCCTTACCTTTCATTGAAGCCGTAAGACAAGTGAAATGGGATGTTGGGCCAAATAATTTCTTGGTTATTAATTTGACTCTCATCCCCTATTTGAAAGCTGCCGGTGAATTAAAAACAAAGCCTACACAACATGCTGTAAAGCAATTATTAGAATCTGGTATTCAGCCTGATATATTAGTTTGCCGTACAGAACATAAATTACCTCAAGAAATAAGAAAAAAACTAGCACTTTTCTGCAATGTAAATATCAATTCTGTTATCGAGGCAATGGATGCAGATTCGATTTATGATGTGCCTTTGTTAATGAGAAAGGAAAAATTAGATGAGCGGGTACTGGCAAAGTTAAAACTCTCCCATAAAGTAGAGCCGGAATTGACCCAATGGAAAAATTTCCTTGGGAAATTAAAAAACCCTATCTCTGATATTAATATTGCATTAGTGGGTAAATACATTGAATTACCTGATGCGTATAAATCCATCACGGAAGCGTTCATACATGCGGGAACTGAAAATGAAACCAAAGTGAATGTTAAATGGATACATTCGGAAGAAATTAATTCAGAGAATGTAAAGACATTACTTGAAAACGTTCATGGTGTTTTAGTCGCTCCTGGATTTGGAGAAAGAGGAATTGAAGGTAAAATTGCCACCATAAAATTTTGCCGTGAGGAAAAACTTCCATTCTTTGGTATATGTTTGGGAATGCAATGTGCTGTAGTGGAATTTGCAAGAAATGTATTAGGGTTGAAAGATGCTTCCTCTACTGAAATAGAGGGTAAGACCAAAAATCCTATTATTGATTTAATGCAGGAACAACAAAGTATTACGCAAAAAGGTGGTACTATGCGTTTAGGTTCTTATGCTTGTGAGTTAAAAAAGAACACCAAAGCCTATCAAGCTTACGGAAAAACTAAAATTAATGAGCGTCATAGGCATAGATACGAATTTAATAACAGATATTTGCAGGATATTGAAGCAGCAGGCATGAAAGCTACGGGGATTAATCCTAAAACAGGCTTAGTGGAAATAGTAGAAATTCCGGATCATCCTTGGTTTGTGGGGACCCAATTTCATCCTGAGCTAAAAAGTACTGTTTTAAATCCACATCCTTTATTTGTGAGATTTGTAAAAGCAAGTTTAGAACATAAAATTTTATCAGAATCGAATTAATTAGAATTTAGATGGACAAAAATCAAGCAACAGGACTTATCCTGATTTCTATTTTAATGATTGCCTATTTTTGGTTTTTTGCAGACGCACCGCAACAACCGGAAAATATTGAAGGCAATCAACAAGTAGAACAAAACGATCAAAAGCAAGAAGAGACATCAGCCTCTCAAAAACAAGATGCAGTTGAATATGAAAATGATTCTACCTTAAATCAATCCCTAATTAATCAATTCGGGGCTTTTGCTAGTGTTGCGAAAGGGGAATCAAATATTTCGACTTTCAATACTGAAACACTCGCTATTCAATTTAATTCAAAGGGTGGTAGGATTAAAAGTGTTGAACTAAAAGATTTTAAGACTTTTGATGGGCAACCACTTATCATCACTAACCAAGAGGATGAGGATAAGCAATTGTTGTTCAATACTGCTGTGGGTGAAGTTAATTTATATGACCTCTATTTTGAAATGGAAGGTTCTCCGAAAAGAGAATTGAGTAACGGAGATACAATCCAGATCAAATTTGTAGCCAATATCGGGCCTAATAAAAGCATAGAACAGATTTATACACTATCAGGCAATCAATATCAAGTTGGTTACAATCTAGCGTTTAATGGATTTACCAATGAAATATTGGGAGATCAATTGACTCTTCGTTGGAATAAGAAAATGCGCAAGTTCGAAAAAGATCTTGAGCAAAGTAGAACCAAAGTAACCATGAACTATTATTCTGAGGAAGAAGGAATGGATGGTTTAAGTGAGCGTTCAGATGATGACAGTGAGGAAGTAGCTGAACCGGTAAAATGGTTCTCCTTTAAGCAAAACTTCTTTATGGAGGCTTTGATCACGGATATCCCAATGAAAAGAGCTGAGTTTGCTACCGATATTGAAGATTTATCCTCTGATTATGTTAAAAGAGGAAAAGCCAAAGTGGAGATTCCATTAGCTGAGGTGACCAATAAAGCCGGTGAATTCAAATATTACTTTGGACCTAATAATTATAAAACATTACAAAAAGTAGCGCCTGATTTTGAGGAGAACGTATATTTAGGCTGGTTCCCGATCAGTTTGGTTAACAAGTACATTATTATCAATGTTTTTTATGTGCTGGAAAAATACATCAGCAGTTACGGCTGGATCATCATCATTTTGGTGCTATTGATAAAATTAGCCCTATCCCCTCTTTCCTATAAGTCTTATGTTTCCATGGCCAAGACTAAAGTGTTAAAGCCACAATTGGATGAGATTAAGGAAAAGCATGGTGGAGATATGCAGAAAGCACAAGCTGATCAAATGGAACTGTATCGAAAAGTGGGCGTAAATCCACTTTCCGGTTGTATCCCACTATTGCTACAAATGCCAATACTTTTTGCCATGTTCTATTTCTTTCCTAGTTCAATCGAACTAAGACAAGAATCATTCTTATGGGCCACAGATTTGTCAACTTACGATAGTGTATTAAGCCTTCCATTTGAAATACCATTTTATGGTGATCATGTGAGTTTGTTCACCATTCTAATGACCTTATCTACCTTATTGATCACTTGGTCACAAGGTCAAGTGAGCTCAGTGCAAGGGCCAATGAAGAACATACAGTATTTCATGCCTGTAATCTTCATGTTTGTTTTAAACAGCTTCCCCGCAGCTTTAAGTTTCTATTATTTAATTGCCAACTTAATCACTTTTGGTCAGCAGACTTTAATTAGAAGGATGATTGATGAGGATAAAATTATTGCGATATTAGAAGAAAACAAGAAAAAGAATGCCAATAAAAAGACATCTAAATTCCAACAGAGACTTCAAGAGGCAATGAAAGCAAGTGAAGAGGCTAAAAAAGAAAAGGGAAAAAATAAAAAGAAGAAAAAATAATTTACTCCATTCCCATAAATAAAAAGGTGAGTCAGAAAACGGCTCACCTTTTTTTTGATTACAATTTTGTAATTAGGGCTTGCTTAAAGACAGCTAACTTAAAAAATATAATGAATATAGTATTTTAGAGATGATTATTGGAACATAGTTTTTAAGCATGCATAAGACTTTTTGTGGTAAATACTCATTTCTATTAAGCAGACCCTAATTATTGATTTTTAAAAAGCTTAAATTTTAAGGAAAATATACAGCTTTATAGGTATTGTTTTCTAATTTAAAAATTAAAATAATTGTTGTATGAAAAGATACTTCTGTTTAAGCTTTATTTTTCTATTTTCACTTCATTTTTTGCAAGGGCAAAAATTCCCAATTGAATTTAGGCACATCAATAAAAATATGGGCTTAGATCAACCTTTTCCTTACAGTATTATTCAAGATAAAGAAGGTTTTATTTGGATTGGTGGAGAAAACGGACTTTGGAGATATAGCGGTAGTGAGTTCAAACATTATTATCATAAGGTAAAAGATTCAAATTCATTGGCTTATGATTTTGTTTGGACCCTTTTCGAGGATTCCAAGGGTAATATTTGGGCAGGTACTTATGGTGGCGGATTGTCTAAATTTAATCCGAAGCTTAATCAGTTTACAAATTATATTCACAATAAAAACGATGATAACACCATCAGCGATAATAAAATTAGAGGAATAGCTGAAGATAGTAATGGCAATATATGGATCGGAACTAATAAAGGCCTCAACAAATTAAATCCAAACTCAGGTAAATTTAAGCATTACAATGGAGCTGACGGACTGGCTGATTTCACAGTAAGAACTATTAAATTATCCTTAGATCAAGAAAAACTATTTATAAGCACTGCCCAAGGTGTTAATATTTTTGATTTGAAAAATGAAGAATTTTCATTAATCGGAAAGGCTACTGACACCAGTAAAGGACTTAGGCATCCGTATATCTATGACTTATTGGAAACCGATGACCAAAAACTATGGGTGGCTACAGGAGATGGCGTTGATGTTATCAATTTAGAAAACATGGAAATTGAGCAAATCCCCAATAGCCCTGATAATGGCCTTGGATTAAGTCACAAAGTTTGTTTTTCAATTTATGAAAACCCTAAAAATCCCGGAAGGATATGGTTTGGCACCATGAATGGAATCAATTTTTATGATCGGGAAAAGAATAAATTCTACTGGGTAAAGGCCCATCAAAAGAATGAAGACAACATAGGGGGAAATAATATATACAATGTATTTGAAGACAATATCGGTGGACTATGGAGTGCCGTCAATAATGGCGGTGTTTACCATTCTCACCCTGTTTTTAATAAATTCAAGCTTTATTCATTTTTGCCTAAAACCACTGACAAGTATTTAAATCGATATACAAGTTTCATAAAGCACGATGAGGACGAACTATTAATTACAAGCTATTCAGGTTTGATAGTAAAAAATGAAAACCATAATGATGTTGACATTTACAAATTCAAAAGTGGAGATCCATCTACCGTTAATAGATTAACCCAAATAACGAGATGGAACGAAAATGAATACCTTATTTCAGTCTGGGGCAATTTCATTTACCATTGGGATCACGAAAATAAAAAATTGACGCAGTTAAAAAACGACCTACAAGATTCAGACTTAAATTTTAACCTTAGGATATATATTGATCATAAAAAAAGAATATGGTTAGGTAATAGTTTAAAGGGGCTGTATCGATATTATCTAGATAAACAAGAATTAAAGCCGTTTCCTGTAAGTGATTTAAGTAATGCTGAAAATAGTGGTGATGAGTATGTGAAATTCATTACTGAAGATCAAAAAAACAGATTATGGGTAGGAACAGCCGATGGTTTGCATTTGTATGATGAGAAAAACAATAAATTTATCAAATTTGAATCTTCGACAAAAGAAGGATATCTAAGCAATGGAAATATAAACCATATCTCCCAAAGCAGAGAAAACGGACTTTGGATCAGTACTGAAGTTGGATTAAATTTTTTCAATTTTAAAGACAGTAGTTTCACTCGGTATTTTAAAAATGACGGGCTTCCCTCTAATGTAATAAGCAGTGCATTGGAAGATGAAAGTGGTGATTTATGGATAGCCACCGCATCAGGACTGTCTAAAATGAACAAAGCGGGCAAATTCTCCAATTATGATCAAAACGATGGTTTAAGGGAAGAATACTTCATTTTTGGTTCTGCCTATAGAGATCAAAAAGGGATTTTAAATTTTGGTACTTCCAGGGAAATAGTTCATTTCAATCCAAGTGAAATTCAATATAATAAAGTACCTCCGAAAGTTTATTTTAATCAATTAAGTATCAATAATCAGCCAATAAATGCCCAAGAAAGACCAAAAATTTTAAAAAAATCATTGTCCCAGACTAAATCCATTGTACTTAATCCACAAGATTTTTTAGTCAATATTGATTTTGATGCATTGAACCTTATTAATGGTCAGAAAAATAAATATACTTTGTTTATGGAAGGCTTGGATGAATCATGGAGACCTGCTTCCAATAAAAAGTCAATTACCTTTAGCAATTTAAAACCAGGTGATTATAATCTAAGATTAAAAGCTTTTAATGATGAAAATATATGGGGCAAAGAGGAAGCCTCTTTAGCCATCACCGTTTTACCTTATTGGTATAAATCTATTTGGTTTAGGGCCTTATTGAGCATCACCATAATTTTATTTGTAGGACTGGTTTTGCATTGGCGGTTTAATCAAATCAAAAATAGAAATAAAATTTTAGAGGATTTGGTCAGTAACCGAACTGAAGAAGTACTGGCTCAAAAAGAAGAGATTGAAAGCCAAAATGAAAAGTTACTTTTCAGAAATGAAAGGATTGAACTTTTATTAAGAGAACTCAACCACCGCATCAAGAATAATTTACAGCTTATTTCAAGTATATTGAACCTTCACAGTAGAAGTACAGATAACATAGATGCTAAAATGGCGCTTACTGAAGGTAAGCTCAGAATGCAATCGCTCTCCCTATTACATCAAAAATTGTATATGACGGAAAAATATACAGAAGTGGATTGCAAAGAATATATAAAGGAGCTTATTGATTATCTTTCCATAGCCTTCAAAAGCAATTATTCTGATGTTCGCTTCAACTTGGATATAGATGAATTCCGGTTAAACTTAGATCAGGCAGTTCCATTGGGATTAATTCTTAACGAACTGGTAACCAATTCTTTAAAACATAGTGGTAAAGATAATTTGGTGATAGATTTTACGGCTAAAAAGTATCAAGACCAAATAACTATCAAGTTGAAAGACAATGGGAAAGGCATTTCTAAATCCCAATTCGAAAATAGTAGTTCTTTTGGCATCAGCATAATCAAATCATTGATTGACCAATTAGATGGGAAAATAAGTGTTGAATGTGATGACGGTAATCACTTCAAAATTTCATTTTTAAGTAAATAAACTAAATGATAATATGGAAGGACATAAAAACATATTAGTAATAGAAGATGAATTGCTGATTGCACAAGACCTCTCCTATTTATTGGAAGATTTAGGTTTCAATTGTATCGGAATTGCAAAAAATTATGAAAGGGCCATGTTTTTATTCAATACCAATAAAGTACATTTAATTCTCTGTGATATAAATATTGAAGGTGAAAAAGATGGGATCGAAACTGCCTATGAACTCAATAAAATTAAAAAGACGCCCATTATATATCTATCAGCTTATTCCGATCAAGATTTAATTTCTAGAACTTCCGATACATCTACTTACGGTTATTTGGTAAAGCCATATAATGAAAGAAATTTAGATGTGGCTATTAAATTGGCATTGAATAAATTTTACCAAAAAGAAAATGAGATTGTTAATGAAGATTTTTTATCTAATTTCACTACAAGGGAAGTTGAGATAATCAAATTACTGGCCTCTGGAAAAACTAGTTCTGATATAGCGGAAATTCTGTTCATAAGTCCTCAGACAGTTTCCAAGCACAGAAGCAATATCCTTAAAAAATCGGGTTGTAAAAGTTCTACAGAGTTATTACATCAATACTACAGATAATATCCCCAATTTTTAACATAGTGATTTACAATAAGTTTATCGAAAAAAAAGTAAAGAAATAATTGAATAGTACCATTCTTAAAAATATTTCTTTAACTTATCATCTGAACCATAGTATTAAATCATGTCAATATGAGATTATATACTCATCCAAAATTAAGAATCACTGTTGAAGAAATAAATAATATTCCTTATATCAAGGAGGTCTGGAGAGGTATTTTAAACCCAGTTGTTTTTCGAGATCTAATTGATAATTCATTAGATATATACAAAAGAGAAATATCGAAACATAAAATTACCGGCCAAGACAAATTCCTTTTATTTGCCGATGTAACGGAACTTGAAATGATTAGGAAGGAAGAAATTACTTGGTTGGAAACAGACATTAACCCACAATATGAAAAATTAGGATTCACTCATCAAGCGGTCTTATCTCCAATAACTCAAATTGCCTCCAATAAAGTAGATGAATATCATTCTGATGAAGAAAATGCCCCATTTATCACAAAAGTTTTTAAAGACCATAAAAAGGCCTTGAAATGGTTTTTGGATGATTTTAAATAAGCATAATATCTCTTAGAACAATTTCACATCTTCTATTATTTCCGGAGTCACATTAAAAAATTCTTTATGGATATTAAATTCAGGTTCGCCATTCGTCTCCAATTCTTTGTAATAACTATCTTCGTTCATTTCATAAGCATTGACATTATCCATCAAATTAAATCTGAGAATATTCATGACTTGCTTCTTTAGTGTTTCATCCACTACTAAAAACAAAGACTCCAATCTTCTTTCAAATGAACGCACCATCATATCGGCACTTCCGCCATATACTTTTGGCTCACCGTTATTATGAAAATAGTAAATTCGGGAATGTTCCAAATAATCGCCCACAATAGAACGGACAGTAATATTTTCACTCAATCCCTTTCTCCCAGGCCTCAAACAGCAAATCCCCCTTACAATCAACTTAATTCTTACCCCTGCCTGAGAGGCGGCATAAAGTTCTTCAATGGTTTCCTTATCTTCCAATGAATTAATCTTAATACAAATTCCTGATGGCAATCCTGCCTTCGCATTTTCGGCCTCCTGTTGTATCAGATTAATTAACCTAGTTCGCATATCTTTTGGCGCAGTGATTAAACGTTCATATTCATGCGGCAAGCTATGACCGGTAATAACATTGAAAAATTCAGAAATATCTTGTGCATATATTTCATCAGTCGTCATTAAACCTATATCTGTATATAATCTTGCTGTATCTTCATTATAATTCCCACTGGCCATATGTAAATAGCGCGTTACTTTTTCTTTTTCCTTGCGGACAATCATTAAAAGCTTTGTATGCGTTTTATAACGGCTGATGCCATAAATAACAAAGCATCCCGCTTTTTGCAGTCTTTTAGCTTCCCGGATATTGTTTTCCTCATCGAAACGTGCCTTTACTTCAAAAAGAACTGAAACGTGAATCCCATTTTCAGCCGCTTTAAGCAAGGCATTTGTGATCCTTGAATCTTCCGCTAACCGATAAATGGTTAGTTTTATAGATAAGACTTTTGGATCCTCTGCCGCCTTTTCCAGCATATCTATTACTGGCTCAATATTATTATATGGATGGTGCAATAAGATATCACGGTCTTTCAATATTTCAAAAATATTATCGGAATCGGATTTATGCTCCGGAAATGCCAAGGGAGGTACTGGATCAGGAGTAGCAGGAATTTTATCTTTGAACTCTGTATGTTTTATAATCTGCCATAGGGCACTATAATCTACTAAATCTCCTTTTTTGAATTTGAAGATATTATCCTTGTCAATTTCCCATCTATCACAAAGGATTTTCATCATCCATTTGTCATAATCCTTATCGATTTCAATGCGGACTACCCTTCCCGTTTTTCGAGTTTTCAATTTTTTACGCATCTCCTCCAAGAAATTCGCTTCTATATCATCACTTTCCTCTAAAGTGAAATCCCCATTTCGAGTAATTCTAAAAAGGTTGACCGAAAGGATTTCAATATTCCTGAATAGTTTGTCAATATTGGCCTTAACTAATTCCTCAATTGGGATAAAAAGCATTTTATCATCACGCTCCACTTCATAAAATCTTTGAATATTCTGTGGAATTTGAATAAAGGAAAGTTTTTTATTATCCTTTTTCTCACCAAAAGAACGGGTCACTACCGAAAAAATCAGCAGTTTGTTCATCAGAATGGGGAAAGTGTGATAATTATCATAAACCATGGGCGTAAGCATTGGGAATATGATTTTATCAAAAAAGCTATTGGCTTTCTTAAGCTCATTTGCAGATAAATCACTTAGTTCCGCTATTTTAAAGTTATTTTCCTCAAAAATTGGCTCTAACTCATCCTCAAAAAGCTTGTTTTGAGATTTCACAAAATTTTGACACTCTGTCAACAGCTTTTTACGGAAAGGTAATTCACGCAAGCCAGAATAATCTATACGTTCTCTTCCATAATCTATATAATTATAAAGTGAACCTACCCGTATCATGAAAAACTCATCCAAATTGGATGCAGTAATGGCCAAAAATTTAAGCCTTTCGAATATGGTACGGTTCGGCTTTCGGGCCAAATCCAGTACTCTATAATTGAATTGCAACCAGCTTAAATCCCTGCTTACTAAATTACTTTTATTAATTAATGAAGATATTCTATCTATTGCCATGGAAAATGATTCAATTTCTAAATTTAAAAAAGCTTTTGGCTTTTTTGTTCGATAAAGAAGAAAATTTTAGTTTGGGGTTTGAACTTAACCTTAAACAACAAATTAACGAAAATGCGCCTAATTCTAAGCTTAATTTCCATTAATCTATTGTTAATCTGCCAAACTCAGGCACAAAAGAAAACGAAAATTAAGTTTTCAACAAATGAATGGCAAAATGAAACGCTGATTTTGGAAAAAACTCATCAGCATTTTATTCCAGAATATTATGCTTTTAATGAGATTAAACCCCAAAGTGATGAATATGTTTTTGAATTGGAAACTGCTGATTTTTATAATTTAAAAGTTTCCGATAATACTTATGGAATTTATTTACAGCCAGGATTTATTTATGATTTAGGATTAGAAAACGGGAAGTTAAAAGTAGAATCAGAAGATTCCTTGAACTATTTACTTAGAGAGATTCAAAAAGAGTTTGAAGATTTTCAAAAACAGAACACAAATTTATTAGGGAATCGAAAGAGAAATTATGATTCAAATTATGAAAAATATATTGAAGAAATTAAGAATTTAGTAGAGTCGAACGAGCTAACAGAATATGCCGAACAAATTCTATTCTATGAATTAAAACAATTACATTTTAATACTCTAGAAAGTTCTAAAGAATTCAAGGAATTTGAAGGAGAAGTTATTGATAAAGGACTTCCATTTAAAAACAAGGCTTTTATTGTTTTTGTAAAAGAAATTTACCCCATAAAAATTAATAAACTTAAATTTAGAGACAGTAACATCCCCCCTTCTAAACCTACACTTTATTTTTTGGATGACGCAAAATACGTCCCTGATGATACACTGCAACAGTTCGTGGAATTAGCTATGATCAACGAATTACTTTACGGTTCTTTTTCTTTTGAACCGAATGATAGTTTGATTAACCACACGTTGAGGAAAATACTAAATGGCCCAGTAAATCCTACTATTCTAAAATTTGCTCAATTACTAGAAGGTAAAATGAATCAATTATTGAAAGGAGAAACAGTACCAGACTTTAAATTTGATTTAATAAACCAGCCAGCAAAGAAATTATCTGATTATAAAGGCCAATATCTATTGCTTGATTTTTGGTTTTCTGGCTGCACTCCTTGTCTCAAAGCTGTACCCCAACTAAACAGTTTAGATAATGAGAATGAAAATCTCAGTATAATAGGAATTGATCCAGTTGATACAGAAGAAAGATTTTTGAATGCAATTGATAAATTTAAAAAAGAGTATGCCCAAACTTTAGTGGATGGAAATTCTGAACTGCCCTCCTATTTTAATGTTGGTGGATATCCAACTTATGTGCTAATTGACCCTGCAGGTAAATATGTAAAAGAATTTAATAGTACTAACCTAGAAGAGATTCACAAATATTTAAAATAAATAGGTATTACTAATTGGAAACAAAAGGGAAAAGCATACCAGAAACAAGTTGATAGCTTAATTCAGCAATCAATAAACCTATTATTATAAGCAGAACAAACCTTATGTATTTTCTCATAATCGATAGTTTTCAATAAATAAGTTTAAATATAATAGCTTCTAATCGTAATCCAAATCTGTTTAAAACCATTCTATATCATTTTTCCCAACTGTATTCATTCTATAATACCAAATAAATTAACATTTTATTTTGATACATCATATTTTGATGTATATTTGTACTATGTATTCAAAAGAACTATTAAAAGGCACGTTGGGAGTTATCATTTTAAAACTCCTGGAAGAAAACGGAAAAATGTACGGCTATGAAATCTGCCAGAAGGTAAAGGATATTTCAGATGGTAAAATTCTTATTAAAGATGGGAGCCTTTACCCTACTCTACACAAACTTTTAAAAGATGGCATATTAACCACCGAAGAAGTGAAAATCAGAAAACGAATAAGAAAATACTACACACTTACTCCTAAAGGTAAAGGAGAGAAAAAACTGGTAGTGAAAGAATTAGAAGATTTCATGGAGACGTTGAATAAAATAGTTTTTACAGATAACAAACCTACTCCTGCACTATGATTTCTGATGAGCAATTTTCTTTTATCAGCAAAAAAATTCAAAATAGTGAGATTTCTCAAAAGGAAGTTCAGGACGACCTAATTGACCATTTTTGTTGTCTAGTTGAATTAGAAATGCAAGAAGGAAAATCCTTTGATGAAGCCTACCATGTAGCCTATCAGCAAACTACTCCCAATGGATTTGAAGAAATACAATACGAAACTTTCTTTTTATTAAACCATAAAAAACTAATACTTATGAAACAGTTCACTTACATTTCGGGCTATTTATTTGCCCTTTCGACAACTGCGGGAGCATTTTTCAAAATAATGCATTTCCCAGGAGCAGCACTTTTGTTGTTAATAGGTTTAATGGGAATATCATTTATATTCTTGCCGTTATTGCTATTTAATAAATTTAAAGACAAGGTTTTTAAACTTATGTCAGAAAAATTAAAATGGATATTTGGTACACTAAGCTTAATGTTAATTTTAGTTGGAAGTTGTTTTAAAGTACTTCACCTTCCTGGTGCAATGGTATTATTAGGATTGGGGATGATTATATTTGGAATTCTATTTTTACCTTTCCTATTTTTCAGAATGTTTAAATCAAGTCAAGAAGAGGCTACAAGCCAATGAGGAGTATGAAAAAAATCATTCAAATTTCAGCCTGGCTATTTAGTTTTATATTTATGTTAGGGTTTTTCTTCTTTACATTGAAAATTCCCTATTCATACGTATTGCTCTACTCAGGAGGAACTATAGTTGGGCTGATTTGTATTCCTTTAATATTTCTTTATCAGTGGAAAGAGCATAAATTGATAAAGAATAGAATTCTATTCCAGTGGATTTTTGGACAGTCAGCACTGGTCATTTTCATCATATCAACCTGGATAAGGTTCATCGATACTTTTTCAGCTAATATTAGCTTAGGAATTTCATTTTCGATTTTAGCATTTACTTTCTTTCCTTTATTATTTTATAATATGTATAAACAGTCACTTGAAGAGATTTGAAATTAATGATTAGTCCAGTACAAATATCATGCAGTGCTGCCAAGGAAGATTATCAATATTCTTTTGCAACCTAAAACCAGATGCCTCAAATTCTTTAACCGCCTGTTCCTCGCTCATCTTGTGTAATCGCTTTATTGGAACACTATCATCCTCTGCCCTATATTCTATCAGAAAAATTTTTCCATTTGTTTTTAATGATTTCTTAATGGATGCCAACATTTCAACTGGGTAACTAAACTCATGATAAACATCCACCATCAATACCTTATCAATTGAATTATCCGGCAAATTCACGCTTTTATCAGTTCCTTTTACTAACTTGATGTTATTGAGACCTACTTCAGAATTCTTTTCTCTAATTGCTTGAAGCATCTCTTCTTGAATATCTATAGCATAGACCAGTCCATTTTTGGCTTTAGGAGCCATCTTAAAAACATGATAGCCTGAACCAGCCCCAATATCTGCAATGATATCATCTGGCTGAATATCCATATTCTTCAATAGTCTTGTGGTGTTTTCTTCCTGTTCTCTTTCAGATCGTTCCAGCCAATTGATACCCTGATAACCCATCACATAAGCAATTTCCCTGCCCATATACCATTTTCCGGTTCCAAATCGATCTCCGGATTTATATGTATAATTTTGATCGGATTCAACAGTTTGTGCTGTACATCCAAAAAAATACATGAAGAAGAAAATAGATAATGATAGCTTTTTCATAACTAGCTTTTGGTATTGAAACCGACAGAAGATCAAATGGTTTTTTGGAATTCTCTTAAATAAAAAAAGGACTGCCAAAACAGTCCTTTTTAAATCAATCCATTAAATCAAATTATCAATTATAAATCTTTCTTAACATCCCATTTTTCTAAGTAATCAGCTACTCTTCTCACCACCATTCCTCCTAATGAGCCATCTACTACTCTATGGTCATAAGAGTGGGATAGGAACATTTTATGCCTAACTGCAATCACATCTCCTTGAGGAGTTTCCAGAACAGCAGGCTTCTTAACAATGGCTCCCAAAGCTAAAATCCCGACTTGTGGTTGCATGATAATTGGTGTACCCATTACATTACCGAATGATCCTACATTGGAAATGGTAAATGTTCCACCTTCGAGTTCTTCAGCCTTTAATTTGCCATCCCGTGCCCTTCTGGCCAAATCATTCACTTTATTGGCCAATCCTCTAATGTTCAACTGATCAGCATCTCTAATCACCGGTACAATCAAATTACCGCTTGGCAGGGCTACAGCCATTCCAATATTGATGTGCTTCTTTTTAATAATTTTATCACCATCCACCTGAATATTGATCATTGGATAATCTTTAATGGCTTTTACAACTGCCTCAATGAAAATTGGGGTGAAGGTTAGATTTCCATTTTCTTGCTCTTTGAAAGTGTTTTTGTGTTTGTTTCTCCACTGAACAACGCTGGTCATATCTGCTTCAACAAAGGAAGTCACATGCGGAGAAATACGCTTAGAATCTACCATTCTGCCGGCAATCATCTTACGCATTCTATCCATCTCTATGATTTCATCATCACCAGAAATACTTACAGGAACACCTTGCGGAGCTGGTTGAGCTGCAGGCTGTGAGCTTGGTGCTGATTGAGTAGCACTTTGCGCTGGTTGGCTAGGCGTTTGAGCAGGAGCCTCACCTCTATTATCTAAATATGATAAAATATCTTTTTTGGTAACCCTACCATCTTTTCCCGTACCGGAAATTGATTCCAATTCAGCCATTTGGATGTTTTCTTCCTTGGCAATGTTTCTTACCAGAGGAGAATAGAATCGGCCTGACTCTGATCTTGCCGCTATGTCATGTCCATTAGTTGAAGTTGCTAAAGAAGTACTCTTTTCAGCGGATGCAGGTGCAGCTTCCTCTTTTTCTTCAGTTTTTGTAGTAGCACCATTATCGGCAGCAGCAGATCCGCCCTCAGTTTCAATAATGGCAATTGGTTTACCAACTGCTACTATGTCACCTTCCTGAACCAATATTTGTTTTAAGACACCTGCTTCTAAGGCAGGAACTTCAGTATCCACCTTATCCGTGGCTACTTCCAATACTGATTCATCTTCTTCAATAGTGTCACCTTCTTTTTTCAACCAAGTGAGCACTGTTGCTTCCATTATACTTTCGCCCATTTTGGGCATTACCATTTCTACCGTTGCCATGTAATAATTAGTCGTTTATTGAAATGAAAAAACTTTTCGTAATTTAATTATATTTTGTCTTACTACCCAATCATCGCCAAGAGCTGTGTCTGAACAGCTAGGAACAAATCAAGAGCATTGAAATACAATCAATCTTCAAAGGACGTTTTCCTTTTTCGAACCTATAAAAACCTGTCAGGTTTATCTTGTTTGATTCAAACAAATAGTTTTAGTATTTGCTTCAGTGTAAAATTAAAAAACTTGACAGGTTTGCCCACATAACAAAACCAAATCAAATTTGTACAAAATTAGCATTTATAAACTTTTTCTCAATTATTTTGAGCTTAAAGTTTGTCGAACCAAATTTAATAATGAATTAGATGTTATCTCGATATTACTTTGCCTATCAAACTGAAAATGATACAATTTCGTTTGGGTATTCTTTCCATCTGCCAAAGCAACCCAAGTTGTACCCACTGGTTTGTCCTTTGTTGCACCTGTTGGACCGGCTATTCCACTTGTGGAAATACCTATATCAGCACCAAAAAGTTCACGAACGCACTCGGCCATCTCAATTACCGTTTCCTCACTAACAGCACCATACTGTTCAATAGTTTCTTTTTTCACCCCTAGAACATTAATTTTCAAATCATTATGATATGGATTAATTCCTCCTCTGTAATATTCAGAGCTTCCGGAATTGGAAGTGATCAAATGAGCTATATATCCGCCAGTACAACTTTCAGCACAAGCCAAGGTCAACTTTTTCTCATTCAACAACTCCCCTATTTTACTTGCTAAATTGCTTTCATCAGTACCATAAATATATTTACCAACTTGTTCATACAGCTTATCTACTTCCTGATCTATTAATTTCTGAAGGTATTTTTCATCCTCACCTGATGCAGTCAATCTCATTTTCACCTGATTTAATCCAGGTAAATAGGCCAATTTAATTTCATTGGGGAGATTATTTTCCCATTCTTCCAATCTTTCTGCCAATATACTTTCCGGAATCCCTACTGTTTTGACCATTTTATGAATAAGCACCGGTGTTTTAAAAATCTCCTTAAATTTTGGCAATACAGTGTCCTCCATCATGTATTTCATTTCCTTGGGAACACCGGGCATTGAAATAAAAACCTTCCCTTCCTTCTCAAACCACATCCCAGGAGCAGTGCCATATTTATTTTCAATTGGGGTGCATTTCTCAGGTAATTCGGCCTGACCTTTATTTAATTCATTAAGTTCCCTACCTCTTTTAGCAAATCGTTTTCTTAAATCCTCCAAAATATCCTCATGAAGTTTCATGCCGGAATCAAAATATTTCGCCAACAGGGGTTTGGTCAGATCATCTTTGGTAGGGCCTAGTCCTCCGGTAATGATGATGATATCAGCATTATCCTCAGCTTCTTTAAAAGCACGCATCATTGCTTCTTGATTATCGGCTACCGTAACTTTTCTTTTTACCCGAATGCCCAATTTATCTAACTCAGCACTTATAAAATACGAGTTTGTGTCTAAAGTTTGACCATATAAAATCTCATCCCCTACAGAGATTAATTCTGCATATATATCCTTCATGTTTACAAATACTTTTAACGGCTTATAACAAATAAAAATGAAGCCTCTTGTTTTCCTTTTCTAATAATCAAATAATAAGGGCCTTGTTTTAATTCCGATACATCTATAATTTCAGTTTGCAAAAGGGGTAAATCATTTTTTGATTTCATCACTTCTTTGCCTTTTGTATCGATAACACTGTAGGAATCAAATTTGAATTGATTTTTTCCTGTTAAGTGCACTAATTTGTCAGCAGGATTGGGATAAATTGAAAAATATGATTTTAACTCATTCTTATTTCCCAATAAAGGATCATTAAAAACCACAATTTGTCTCTTGCTTGTTTCCTCACATCCCAAAGTATCGCTAACAGACAATTGAATATCAAATACACCTGCTTCAGAAAGTTGATGTTTAATTACTGGATTCTGACCTATCGATTGATTATTGATTTTCCAAGTCCATGAATCTGCAGATTCTGAAATTGATTTCAATTGAATTTCATTCTCAAAAGCTAAGTTTATTGTATCATGCGATAAAGTAAATTCAGCGGTTAAATCACTAACAAAAATCGGCACTTCCACTACTTCAGACGGATGAATATTTTCAACATTTATAGCAAATACACTCATATTGCCATCCACAGACTCAATATTTACTTCGGCTCCTTTTCCTATCAATTGGTTCAATTCCTCATCTTCAAAATAGTAAATATTATCTGAATTTAAGGCAGATAATACTACACTTTCACTTTGGCATAAATAATAATTCTCAAATTCAGGATTTGGACTGGCGGAAGTCTCAAAGAGTGTAGAATCCACACAACCAGACTCGGATATTGCAAATAATTTCAGAACCCCGTCCTTAAGTTTCAGTAAATCAAAATAAATTTCATTATCAGTGCCTATTGTGTCATCCTTTATCATCCAAACCAATTCCTTCGCTAACTCGCTCTTGCTTTTGGCCACTCCTCTCATTTCTTGATTATCCGATTCCATATCAAGACTGACTTCCATTTTTGCCTTAAGTTGAATTACTGAAGCCTCAAATTTTATGGGTTTTGAAGGATATTCTCCTGATTCATTTCTTATATAGAGAATAGTGTCATTCATGATACTTTCAATCACCATTTCAGATCCTTTGAATAATTGATTTTCCAAAAGGCTGTCTGCATAAACAGTAATTTCATCAATATCCGGATGATGAACTACTAAATCATCCTTCATACAAATTTCTACATCCTTGATATTTGGCTTTACGGCTCTTTGAAAAACTTCAAATGACTTTACTAAAGTATCCTTGCAACCAATACTGTTAGTAATGATTAATTCTGCACTATAAATCCCTGCTGAATCAAATACTATATTTGGATTTTGCTTAGTGGAAGTAAAACCATTGCTAAAACTCCAATGCCAACTTTCAGCATCTTCACTTTGATCGGTAAATTTAAAACTATTGGTCTCTTCCGCATCAAGTAAAATCGGTTCATTAGGCAATAAGAATGAGGCAGTAGGCTTTCGAATGGAAATAACAAACCTTTTTCTTATACTTCTAACTCCAAGGGAATCTCTTTCCGATATGTAAAAGGTAGTGTCATTGGAGATTGTTCCGACTTCAAATTCTGTTCCAGAATAAAGCACGGTGTCAACAGTTGCAGATGCATAAACATCATATTCAGATTTTTCAGGAGAAGTAATAACAGGACTTTCATCTTTGCAGATAAAATATTGTTTGCCAAAAGGAGGCAATGTATAACTTAATGAATCCTTATCTTTGGCTTTTTGAACAAGTGCCTTTAAATCATCTAAATTCTCTGCTCTCATAACCGCAAAAGAAACCGTTTGTAAACTAGCCGCATTGAAATTTGGAATTAGAATTCCATGCAGACTTCCGATATTGTTTCCTCCCGATAAATCACCAGCTTTTTGCTTTGAAAATGAGTTCGTCAATGCATTTCTGATAATATTTTGTTTTAGGCTGTCATTTTCCAAATCACTCTGATGCCCATTTTCAGCCCCTAAATCAAAGGCATAAAAAACAGAGTCTTGTTCAGATAATAAACTTAGCCCAACATATTCATTTTCTGAATCATCATAAGCATAGGAAAGTTGTAATGCACTATCATATTCTAATGAATTATTTATTTTATCTCCTAATGCATAGTCTGTGAAAAGCGCAAAATAAACAGAATCATAATTATTATCGCTTCTGTTCTCTACTCGATACTGATGAATTAATAAGTTTCCCTCGTCTTCCCATCCTAAAAATCTTTGATCAATGTAAATATCTAAAGGATTACTGATTTCATCATGTTCTTTAAAAATGCTTCTTACATCGAAATCCGCTGTTATGTCATCATAACGTTTTAATGATTGAAAACTTTGATAATCATCCAAATATTGAAATGAATTGGCATTGACCAATGTATTTCTTCTTAAACTGTCCTCTCCTGCATAGAGTACGAGCCCCATATGATCAATGAGTTTATTGCCATTATACCGCACTGCATAATTATCAAATGGAGTCTCGCTGCTCCTACCTAAATTTCCGGTTGCCGTAAATCCAAAGTTCCAATCTTTAAACTGAAATAGCTTTATTTTAGGACTGCTCTGAATTTGAAAGGATTGATAATCTTCATAAAATTCGCCATTAAATAGAATCCTGAAATTTAACGCTTCATTTTCCGGTAAATCATCGGAAAGCACTACTTTAAATTTATTATTCTGATTATTGATTTTCTCAAAAGTATCTAATGATTTAATTTTGAAATTATCTTGCAAAATAGTGACATAAGGACTAGAGCTGGTCAACAGGACTTCCACATTTTCAGTAGCCTCCAAAAAATTAGTGAATTCCACGACTATATCCAATGTATCACCAAAATAGGCCGCTTCTTCCAAGCCATTCGTAAAACTGACATCACTTATTCTAATAGAAGGTTTGTCGAAATCAGCCAACGATTTGAATACATTCAACCTTCCTTTACCAAATTTGTATTGAAAGTCGCTATTGTTTCCCACATCATTAATATCATCACTGCTTACCCTTAATTGTTCCATCACTTGTTGTGCATTCCATTCCGGGAAAACAGCCCTAATTAATGCAGCCGCTCCGGCTACCATGGGTGCCGCATAGGAAGAACCACTGTTATTATTATAGGTATCATCATTTTCAGTGGTATAAATCCCAACACCTGGAGCCACCAGATCAATAAAATCACTATAGGTGGCATTGGCATTTCTGCTGTCATCCGCATTTACATAGCCTACTGAAAGCACATTATCATAGGAAGCAGGGAAAAAATCGAGCTCAGCATTCGTATTTCCTGCTGCGGCCACTACAACCACATCATTTTCCATTACCGCATAATTAATAATGTCCTGAGCAAATTGAGAGTATCTGCCTGTACTGCCCCATGAAAGATTAATGACATCACAACCTTGATCAGCTGCATAAATAATAGCCTCATAGCTATTGCGGGAAAAATTATCCTCTGTTTTAAAAATCTTAATCGGCATAAACTTAGTATTAAAGCCTATGCCGGCTATGCCAGTGTTGTTATCAGTTGCAGCGGCCGCTATTCCAGCAACTCCGGTACCGTGTGTACTACCATCTGCTTCAGGAGCATTATCATTATCGGCAAAATCCCATCCAAAATAATTATCGATATAACCGTCATTATCATTATCAACCCCATCTATTGGATCTGCAGTATTCAAATATAAATTCCCCTCCAAATCTTCATGGTCTAAATCCGCCCCAGTGTCAATCACCCCTATAACAATCTCCTCATTTCCTTGTGTTATATTCCATGCGTCATAAACATTAATTTGATCCAAGTGGAACTGTGCTTGACCGAATTGGGCTTCCGGATCATTGGGTACATAGAGTGGTTTTACGTTTGGATATTGTTCAGCATATTCAATATTATCAAAACTGTTTAAGAAGTTGATGTAGGATTCTTCAGAAATGTTTTTGTCAATCTCTAATTTGTATAAATTATCCAATCGACTTTTAGTCTTGGATCTCTCACTGGTTTTATTTCGATTTTCAAATCCTTTTATTTGAAGGACTTTTTCATCTTTTCGAAGATTATCAATGTTTATTAAATTAGATGGCCTTGATCTAGCCAACTGCTCATCATCCTTTAATTTGACCACCAAAACACCAGGGACAAAATCCTGAGCCATGCTTTGATTAAAAATAAAAATACTGAGCAGTAGCGGTAAAATGTACTTCATAGGTTGATTTTTGGTGTTGTTTTTCTAAAAAACTTTTCCTTCCACAGAAAAGCATTTTCTCGCTTCAAATCTTAAATGTATATTTAGGCTTTGAGAATATAACACAAATTTAAAAATATTATCCATGAGTTTATACGAAAAGCACAAAGACACTTTAAAAAAGGCCATAGATGCTGTTCATGATCGATCTTTTTATGCACAATATCCGGAACACCCGTCCCCAAAAATATACGGAGAAACTGCAGATAAAGATGGTCAGGAAAAATTCAAGGCTAGTTTGGACAAAAAATTTGAAGATTTACTTCAAACGGATCCTGAAGCATGGGTTGGGCAAGAAGAATCACCTTATTTACAAAAACCATTGGGTATATTATATCCATCATTCAGTGCTGAAACTTTGATTGATAGAAGCCAAAAAGCTTGGACCCAGTGGAGAAATACTTCAATTGATGACAGAGCGGCTATTTTAGTAGAAAGCTTGGATAGGTTTAAGGAACGATTTTTTGAAAATGCTTATGCTACCATGCACACTACCGGACAAGGTTATATGATGGCATTTCAAGCATCGGGGCCACATGCCGCTGACCGGGCAATGGAGGCTATTGCCTTTGGATATGATGAATTAAAAAGATTTCCTGAAAAGAAATTTTGGGATAAACCAATGGGCAAATTCAATGTACAGTTGAATAAAAGCTGGAAACCTATGCCAAAAGGATTGAGCATGGTAGTGGGTTGTAGCACCTTCCCTACATGGAATTCAGTTTCTGGTGTTTATGCTTCGCTAATTACAGGAAACCCTGTAATTGCCAAGCCTCATCCAGGAGCGATTTTACCAATGGCCATAGTAGTATCAGAAATTCAAAAAGTATTAAAGGAAAATGGAATTGACCCGAATGTCTGTCAATTGGCTCCCGATACTTATGACAATATGATTACTAAGGATTTAGCAGAACATAAAGCTATAAAATTAATTGATTATACTGGAAGTGCCACATTTGGCAACTATTTGGAAGGTTTAGAAGGAAAAATTGTTTTCACTGAAAAAACCGGTGTCAATTCAGTGATTTTAGATTCTGCTGAAAATATTGACAAAGTAGCTCAAAATTTAGCCTTCTCGGTTTGTTTATATTCAGGTCAGATGTGTACATGTCCACAAAACTTTTTTATTCCAGAAACAGGCATCAATACTCCTGATGGCAAAGTAAGCTTTGAAGACTTCGCACAAAAATTAGCAGATAACATCAACGGTTTAGTGGATAACCCTAAGGCAGGGCCATTTGTATTAGGAGCCATTCAAAATCCAAATACTTTAAGCCATACTGAAGAAGCCAAGAAACTGGGCGGCAAAGTTTGGTTGGAAAGCAGGACGATTGCTAATCCAATGTTTGAAAAAGCAAGAACAGCCACTCCGATTGTGGTTGAAATGGATGCATCTGATGAAGACAAATTCACTAAAGAATTATTTGGACCTGTAGTATTATTAATTAAAACTAAGGATACCAATCAATCAGTAGATTTAGCTTCTAGTTTGGCTGAAAACCATGGTGCCATATCATGTGCGGCTTACACAACAGATGAGAACATTAAAAACCTGATAATGGATGAAATGGGAATGGCGGCTACTTCAGTTAGCTTTAACCTTACCGGAGCGATTCATGTAAATCAGAATGCCGGTTTCTCCGATTTCCATGTTTCAGGTGGCAATCCTGCAGGAAATGCTTCCCTGACTAATCCTGAATATGTAATCAAAAGATTTACTTGGATTGGTTTTAGAGAACCTGCTGAAGCATAAATTATAATTAGCTAGAGATTTGTAAAACCTGAGCTGAGAGGCTTGGGTTTTATTTTTTTCCGACATTACTTTTATTTCAGCTACACAAAAAATTATATCATATATTCATAGTCTGCATCATTCTGAGCCAAAAGTTGATAATTATACTTTTTACAAGTTATTCTAAATAAAAATGATTATCTATATTACTATTGATTGCAAACGAGATCTTTAAGATTTGTCTGCTTTTTAACTCGAACCAAAGATGGCAAGAAGCTTATTTTAGATACTTTAAATGGAGCGATTTTGTCAATTTTCTCCTACCTCTAAACTATTATATTATAAGGTCAACCCGATAATTACAATAATCATAATAAAACCTTAAAATTTCTAAACCAAAGTATTCTTAAAGGTTTTGTCTAATAATTTGTGATTTATTATATAGCAAAAATACCAACTTTTTGGTATTGCAATGACCTTATTAAAATTATAATATTACAAAATAATATTATAATTATGGGACATCATATTCAAAAAATTAATAAGAGGTATAAATCAAAGCTGACCAAGCAACTCCTGTTTTTTGCATTGGTCTTTACAATAAACCATTACACTGTACTCGCACAAGTAAATGAAACTGACTCTCTAGCTCTTGTGGCTCTATATAATGCAACTGGAGGCACTAACTGGTTCAATAACAACGAATGGCTTGAAGGACCTGTAGAAAACTGGTTTGGTGTGACAGTAAGTAACGGAAATGTTTCCGAATTGATTTTAAATTTTAATAATTTAGATGGTACTATTCCTTCAGAGCTCGGAAACCTTTCAAATTTGAATAAATTGTATCTTAATAACAACCATCTCACAGGGGTGATTCCCGAGGAACTGGGCAACCTAACGAAATTAGAGGAATTGCAACTTAATATAAATTTTGTTTGGGGTCCAATTCCAATTGAACTTGGTAACCTTGAAAATCTCACTAGTTTGAAACTAAATGATACTCGGTTACAAAAATGGGTACCAATGAATTTCACTGGTCTAACAAATCTTGTAAGTTTTAACATATCCGAAACAGACTTATGTGAACCTTCTAATTCTTCCTACACTAACTGGGTGTCAGGAATCGCAAATTATACTAGTTCTAGTATTATTTGTGATAGCGAACCTATTACCGTCTCTGACTCACTGGCTCTTGTTGCTCTCTACAATGCTACAAACGGAACTAATTGGAATAACAATACCAACTGGCTAAAAGGCTCTGTAAAGAACTGGTTTGGAGTGTGGGTGAGTGGCGAAAATGTTACTGAATTGAATTTAAATTCAAATAATTTAGTCGGCACTATCCCTATGGAATTAGGTGACTTGACGAATTTAATTAATTTATCTATCAGTAATAACCAACTAACATCTACAATTCCTGGAGAACTGGGCAATCTATCAAATTTAAATAATTTAAACCTTTCTGAAAATGAACTAACAGGTTCTATTCCCATAGAACTAGGCAACTTATCAAATTTAAATAGTTTGGGACTTAGCAATAATCAGCTTAATGGGCTAATCCCAATAGAACTGAGCAATCTATCAAATTTAATTGGGTTATCTCTTTCTCATAACCAAATTACAGGTACAATTCCTATTGAATTAGGTAATCTTACCAATTTAGAATATTTAAATCTTGACGATAACGAATTAACTGGTTCAATTCCTATTGAGATTGGTAATATATTGTCTTTGAGAAATTTAAGGCTTGATGGTAACAAATTAACTGGTTCAATTCCTTCAACGCTAGGAAACCTGCAGAATTTATTTTATTTGGAGCTTGATCGTAACCAACTGAGTGGCACTATCCCGCTTGAACTGGGAAACCTATCAAATTTAGGAATATTAAGGCTTTCAGATAATAATCTAACAGGTCCAGTACCTTTATCATATACCAATCTTATTAATCTTTCAGGTTTTAACATTTCCGAAACAAGCCTATGTGAACCTTCAGATCCTTCCTATACAAGCTGGGTTTCAGGAATCTCAAATTACACTAGTTCCGGGCTTTCATGTACTACTCAATCCGTAGCTGAATCTGATTCTCTGGCACTAGTTTCCCTTTACAATGCTACTGACGGTCCTAATTGGAACAACAACACCAATTGGCTCGCAGGGCCAGTACAAAACTGGTTTGGCGTGACTGTAAGTAGCGGAAACGTTACTGAATTGGATTTAAAATCAAATAATTTAGTCGGTACTATTCCTTCGCAACTCGGCGATTTATCTAATTTAACTAGATTAGTACTTTACGATAACCAACTGACTGGCACTATCCCGCCCGAATTAGGAAACATTACAAATTTAAGTGTAATGTTACTTTATTTTAACCAACTTATGGGTACAATTCCTTCGGAACTGGGCAACTTATCAAATTTATCTATATTAGACCTTGATGGTAATCAACTCAGTGGTACTATTCCGCCAGAGTTGGGTAATCTATCAAATTTAAATGTCTTGTGGCTTGCTAATAACCAACTTACGGGTACGATTCCTGTTGAATTGGGTAATCTATCCAATTTGATTGAACTGTATATTCACGGTAACCAAATTACAGGAAGTATTCCTGCGGAACTGGGCAATCTGTCCAATTTGACTTATTTATGGCTCCAAGAAAATCAACTAGGCGGTTCTATCCCTCCAGAAATAGGGAACCTGTCGAACCTGACTACTTTGTATCTAAATAGCAACCAGCTCACAGGCACTATCCCCGCTGAGCTTGGCAATTTAATCAATTTGACTAATTTGATACTTTTCGGTAATCAACTTACGGGTATTATTCCATCAGAATTTAGTAATCTGTCTAATTTGAATGTTTTATCTCTTTCCTACAACGAATTAACAGGTAATATCCCAATCGAACTAGGTAACCTTTTAAATTTGAATAAATTGATTCTTAATGTTAATCAACTGTCAGGAGTCATTCCGGTGGAATTGACTAACCTGACCAATTTGACTGAATTGTATCTCTGGGACAATCAACTTTCAGGTGATATTCCCAAAGATCTTGATAAACTTACTAATTTGAATTTATTATGGCTCCAAGAAAACCAACTCACAGGTTCTATTCCAGCGGAACTGGGTAACCTGTCTAACCTGACCAGTTTGTATCTTTACTCAAATCCTTCATTAACTGGTCCAGTACCCTTAAATTATACAAACCTTATTAATCTTTCAGATTTTAATTTCTCCGGGACAATATTATGCGAACCGGAAGATCCTTCCTATACAAATTGGGTCTCTGGAATTTCAAATTATAGTAGTTCAGGGCGATCTTGCGCTATTTCACCTGTAATTCCCTCCGACTCTCTTGCACTAGTTTCCCTTTACAATGCTACTGACGGCCCTAACTGGAATAATAACACCAACTGGCTCACAGAACCTGTACAAAATTGGTTCGGTGTGAAAGTAAGTGGTGGAAATGTTATAGAATTGAATTTAAATTCCAACAATTTAGTTGGTACGATTCCTGTGGAACTGGGCGATCTAACTAACTTAACCAACATAAGGCTACATACTAATGAACTCTCCGGTTCCATTCCATCTGAACTGGGAAACATGACAAATTTGACTGATTTATATCTATACAACAACCAGCTGACAGGCACAATACCCGTTGAGATAAGCAATATATCCGATTTGACTCGGTTATGGCTAGCTAATAATCAATTAACAGGAACTATTCCATTGGAATTAGGAAAACTATCGAATTTGACTCAGTTATGGCTTGCGGATAACCAACTAACAGGTTCCATTCCAACAGAACTGGGTAATCTATCGAACTTAAGCTATCTAGGTCTATATAGTAATCTACTTACTGGATCTATTCCCGTGGAACTTGGCGACTTGACGAACCTGACAAGTTTGTATCTTTACTCAAATCCTTCATTAACTGGTCCAGTACCCTTAAATTATACAAACCTTATTAATCTCTCAGATTTTAATTTCTCCGGAACAATATTATGCGAACCCGAAGATCCTTCCTATACAAACTGGGTCTCTGGAATTTCAAATTATACTAGTTCAGGGCGATCTTGCGCTATTTCACCTGTAACTCCCTCCGACTCCTTGGCACTAGTTTCCCTTTACAATGCTACTGACGGCTCAAACTGGAATAATAACACCAACTGGCTCACAGAACCTGTACAAAATTGGTTCGGTGTGAAAATAAGTGTTGGAAATGTTATAGAATTGAATTTAAATTCCAACAATTTAGTTGGTACGATTCCTGTGGAACTGGGCGATCTAACTAACTTAACCAACCTAAGGCTACATACTAATGAACTCTCCGGTTCCATTCCATCTGAACTGGGAAACATGACAAATTTGACTGATTTGGTACTTTACCGTAACCAACTTACGGGTACTATTCCAACAGAATTAGGTAATCTGTTAAATTTGAATATCTTATCACTTTCCTACAACGAATTAACAGGTAATATTCCCATGGAATTGGGTAACCTGCTAAATTTGAATCAATTAGTTCTTAATGTTAATCAACTGACAGGCACAATACCAGCGAAATTGGGTGATTTGTCGAATTTGACTGAATTGTATCTCTGGAACAATCAACTTTCAGGTAGTATTCCCACTGATCTTGATAAACTTACTAATTTGAATTTATTGTGGCTCCAAGAAAATCAACTCTCAGGTTCTATTCCAGCGGAACTGGGTAATCTGTCAAACCTAACTAGTTTATATCTACATAGCAACCAGCTAACAGGCACAATCCCTTTTGAACTAGGCAATTTGTCCAATTTGACTCGGTTATGGCTTGCTGAAAACCAATTATCAGGCTCTATTCCAGCAGAATTAGGTAATCTATCAAATTTAAGCTACCTAGACTTAAACAATAACCAACTCTCTGGTTCAATTCCATCAGAAATAGGCAACCTTTCAAATTTAAATAGTTTGTATTTTGAAAACAACCAACTCACTGGCGAAATTCCTAGAGAAATTGGCAATCTATCCAATTTGACTTATTTATGGCTTGCTGACAACCAGCTAACTGGCTCTATTCCTGAGGAGATTGGTGAATTGGTAAATTTGGAAGATTTAATACTATATACAAATGATTTCTCCGGCTCTTTACCTTTAAGTATAGGAAACATTACCACTTTAGAAAGAATAGCTCTCGATACTGTGCCTAATTTATCAGGGGCCATCCCAGAGAGTTGGACAAATCTCAGCCTAAGCGTTTTCTTTTTTGATGGTACTGATCTCTGTGAACCAGACAATTTAAGTTATACTACATGGAAAAGTACAGTAACAGATTATGTAGGAACTGATGTTATTTGTTCAAGTACAAATTCCTATCCTACCATTGCAGACCAAACATTTAGCATTGACGAAAACAGCTCCAATGGAACAAGCGTGGGGACGGTCCAAGCAAGTGACC